>JAAYEI010000022.1 GCA_012728815.1 Clostridiales bacterium | reverse complement strand
GGCGAAGCCGGCCGCGGGCCGCGCGGCGCCCGCGGCAGCCCCGGCCAAAGGCCGGCGCGCCAGGCCGAAGGACGCCCCCAAGCGGTAGGGGTTCCGTTGCGAAGCCCCACTATCCATGGTAGAATATTAGGAGCGCGCCGCGTTTGGCGCTGAAAAAAAGGCGGTCCGGCGGCGGTTGCGGCCGGCGGGGAGGCGAGGATGTCCAAGGGCAGGTCGTTTGGCGGGATGGGCGGGGGCAACATGCAGCAGCTGATGCGCCAGGCCCAGAAGATGCAGGAGCAGGTGCAGAAAACCCAGGAAGAGCTGGATGCCAGGGAGTACGAGGCGCAAAGCGGTGGGGGCATGGTGGCCTGCAAGGTCAATGGCCTGCGCGAGCTGGTCAGCCTCACCATCAAGCCGGAGGCCGTGGACCCGGAGGACGTGGAGATGCTGGAGGACCTGGTCATGGCCGCGGTGAACGAGGCCCTGCGCCAGGGCGAGGTCACCCGCGAGCAGGCCATGGCGGCCATCACCGGCGGCATGGGCGGTCTGATGTAAATGAACCAGCCCCAAGACCCCATCCAGCGCATGGCGGAAGAGCTGGCCAAGCTGCCCGGAATCGGGCGCAAGTCTGCCCAGCGCCTGGCCTATCACCTGGCTGCCCAGCCTGAGGAACAGGTGGTGGCGCTGTCCCGCGCGCTCGCAGAGGGGCGCGCCAGCATCCGCCTGTGTGAGCGCTGCTACAACTACACCGCCCAGCAGCTCTGCGCCGTCTGCCGGGATACGCGGCGGCGGGAGGATTTGCTCTGTGTGGTGCGCGACCCGCGGGATGTGGCCGCCATGGAGCGCATGCACGATTACCATGGGCTCTACCACGTGCTGCACGGCATCCTCTCGCCCATGGACGGCATCGGGCCGGAGGACATCCGCATCCGCGAGCTGCTTCTCCGGCTCAAGGAGGGCCAGGTAAAGGAGCTGATCCTGGCCACCAACCCGGACATTGAGGGGGAGGCCACCGCCGCCTACATCGCCCGGCTGGCCAAGCCCCTGGGGGTCAAGGTCACCCGCATCGCCCATGGTGTGCCCGTGGGCAGCGATTTGGAATACGCGGACGAGGTCACCCTGTCCAAGGCCATGGAAGGCAGGCGCGAGCTGTAATGCTGCATTTCTATTACGGGGTGATGGGCTCCTCCAAAACCGCGCAGCTGCTCATGCAGCGCTACAACTACCAGCAGCTTGGCTTGCGCGTGGCCCTGGTCAAGCCGGCGGTGGACACCCGCGCGGGCGAGTACCTGGTGTATTCCCGCGTGGGGCTGCAGGCCCAGGCAGAGCTGGTGCTGGAAAGCGACCATTCCGCGCGCGAGCAGCTGCTGTGGCTGGCCGCGCGCAACGCCTGCAGCGGCTTTGAGTATGTGTTCATTGACGAGGCCCAGTTCCTCACCCCCGAGCAGGTGCAGGAGCTGGCCGATATGGCTGATGAGCTGGACATCTTCTGCTACGGCCTCAAGACCGATTTCCGTGGCAACTTCTTCCCCGGCTCCGCGGCGCTGCTGCGCCTGGCCGAGGGCATCCACGAGGTGCCCGGCGGGCTGTGCTGGTGCGGGGCCAAGGCCACCATGAACACCCGCATTGACGGCAGCGGCCGGGTCATCAAGACCGGTGAACAGGTGCTGATTGACAACCAGCAGGACGTCCGCTACATCGGCCTGTGCTACCGCCACTGGCGCCAGGGCATCAGCCATGGCTGAGGGCTGGGCCGCGCTGCCTGATGGCGGCTGGGTGTTGGCACTGCTGCTTCTGGCTGCCCTGGCGCTCCTGGTTGTGCTGCTGGTGCGCCTGCGCCATTTGGGCGAGCAAGGCAGGCAGGCAGCCAGCGCGAGCGAGGAAACCCTGACGGAATACATGGAGCGCCTGGTGAAGGACACCGAGCAGCGCCTGGCATCCCAGACCACGCTGCAGGGCGGCGCGCTGCAGCAGCAGCTGCAGGCCCAGCAGCTGGCCACCGCCGCCTGGCATGAGCGGGTGGACCAGCGCCTGGACGCCAGCCTGCGCAGCCAGGACGGCCGCCTGGCTCACCTGGACGCGGTGCTCAACACGCGGCTGGGCCAGAATGACCAGAAGGTGGAGCAGATGCGCGACACCCTCTTCTCCTCCCTCACCCAGATGCGCCAGGACAACGCGGCGAAGCTGGAGGAAATGCGCAAAACGGTGGACGAGCACCTGCACACCACCCTCAACCGGCGCCTGGGGGAAAGCTTCCAGCTGGTCAACGAGCGGCTGGAGGCGGTGTATAAGGGCCTGGGGGAGATGCGCACCCTGGCTGGCGGCGTGGGAGACCTCAAGAAGGTGCTCACCAACATCAAGACCCGCGGCACCTGGGGGGAAACCCAGCTGCACATGCTGCTGCAGGAGGCGCTGGCCCCTGCCCAGTATGAAACCAATTGCCAGGTCATGCCCGGCAGCGGCGAGCGGGTGGAGTTCGCCCTGCGCCTGCCCGGGCAGGAGGAAGGGCACCCGGTGTACCTGCCCATTGACGCCAAGTTCCCCCTGGAGGATTACGAGCGCCTGCAGGCCGCGCAGGACAGCGCGGACAAGCCGCAGGTGGATTTGGCGCTGGCGGCGCTGGAGCGCGCCATCACCAGGGAAGCCGAGCACATCGCCGGCAAGTACATCAAGCCACCCTACACCACGGATTTTGCCATCCTCTACCTGCCGGTGGAGGGCCTCTATGCCGAGGCCCTGCGCCTGCCCGGGCTGGCTGAGCGCCTGCAGCGTATGCACCGGGTGTCCCTGGCCGGGCCCACCACCCTGCTGGCCCTGCTCAACAGCCTGCAGATGGGCTTTCGCACCCTGGCCATCCAGCAGCGCAGCGCCGAGGTCTGGCGCCTGCTCAGCCAAGTCAAGGGCGATTTTGCCGCCTTTGGCGAAATCCTGGACAAGACCCAGACCCGCCTGCGGCAGGCCAGCGAGTCCATTGACCTGGCCAACCGTCGCACCCGCAGCATCACCCGGCGCCTGAGCGCGGTGGAAGCGCTGGAGGAAGGCGGGGGCCAGGCAGAGGAGCAGGCGCTGCAGCAGCGCTACCTGGATTTGGATGTAGAAGGATAAAGCCCAAACACACCACGACCACCACAAGGAGGATGCCATGAGCGGACAGGACCTGCAGTTTACCTTCGCGCACAACAACTTCAACGTGATCGACCTGGACAAGTCCCTGGCCTTTTACATGGAGGCGCTGGGCTTGGTGGAGCTGCGCCGCAAGGAGGCGGAAACCTTCACCCTGGTCTTCCTGGGCGATGGCCAGACCGGCCACGCGCTGGAGCTGACCTGGCTGCGCGACTGGGGCAAGCCCAGCTACAACCTGGGCGACAACGAGTTTCACCTGTGCTTCCGGGTGAACGACTATGATGCCGCCTACAAAAAGCACAAGGAGATGGGCGTGATCTGCTACGAAAACCCGGGCATGGGCCTGTACTTCATTGCCGACCCGGATGGCTACTGGATTGAGATCGTGCCCCACAGGTAGGCCCGTCTAGACCCTGCCGCTGCCCGCCTGCGCGTCCGCGCGGCGGGTATACTTTTTGCGCGGGGTGGCTGCGTGGTGCGCGGCCTGTTCCCCGGCAAGGAGGCAGACAGATGACAGGTGTGCAGATGTTGACAGCGGCGGAAGCGGACGAACTGATTCACGCCCTCAAGGCCCGCTTTGAGGCCCACATGTACCGCCACCCCGGCCTGTCCTGGGAGGCGGTGGAGACCAGGCTGCGCGCCCAGCCGGACAAGCTGGCCAGCCTATCCTGGATGGAGCAGACCGGGGGCGAGCCGGACGTGGTGACCCTCGTGGATGGCGACCGGGACATCCTCTTCGCGGACTGCGCGGCGGAAAGCCCGGCAGGCCGCCGTAGCCTGTGCTATGACCAGGCCGCGCTGGACGCGCGCAAGGAAAACAAGCCCACCCACAGCGCGCTGGGCATGGCCGGTGAACGGGGGGTGACCGTGCTGGATGAGGCGCAGTACCAGGCCCTGCAGCGCCTGGGGGCCTTTGACCTGAAGACCTCCAGCTGGCTTGCCACCCCGGCGGCCATGCGCAGCCAGGGCGGCGCCTTGTTTGGCGACCGCCGCTACGGCCGGGTGTTCACCTACCACAACGGCGCCCAAAGCTACTATGCCGCCCGGGGCTTCCGGGCGCTGTTGCGGCTGTAGCCTCACCACCGCCCCGGCTTGTTGACCTGCCGTGAGGGCAGGCGCAGGCAATCCCCGGCGACCAGAACAACTGTGCCGGGCAGGCGTGCTTGACGCGGGTTTCCATGCGCAACCCGCGGTGTGACCGAAGGGGAGCCGCCCGGCCGCGCGCCCCCGGCACCCAGCCGGGAAGCCACTGAACAAAGAGACCCCGCCAGGTGTTTGGCAGGGTCTCTTGATGTTGACTTGTCAGGGACAGGGCTTGCCGGCCAGGCTAGATCCAAAACCAGATACCGGCCACCAGCACCATCACCACCAGCACCAGCAGGGCGATGGGCAGGAAGAGCGCCAGGGCGGACAGCGTCATGGCGGCCAGGTCGCCCTTTTCAACCGGCAGGGCTTCCGTCCGCGAATCCTGGCTGTCCTCCTCACGCTGGGCGCGGCGCGCGCTGGTCCATTCCATGGTGCGGCGCAGGCGCTTGCGAAACATCATGCGGGGCTTCCTTCCGCCTGCTGCTGCAGGCTTCTTGTGTATTCCTCCTCACAGGAGGTGTTGAGGCGGTGGTGGCAGGCCACGGTGTGCCCGGGGGTGATCTCCTCCAGCTCCGGCACCACATGCTTGCAGATGTCCGTCGCGTACTTGCAGCGCGTGTGGAACTTGCAGCCCGGCGGCGGGTTGACCGGGGAGGGGATGTCGCCTTCCAGGATCACCAGCTCCCGGGTGACGTTCTCATCCGCGGTGGGGATGGCGGACAGCAGGGCCTCGGTGTAGGGGTGCATGGGGCACTCAAAGATTTCCTGCGCGGTGCCCAGCTCCACAATCACGCCCAGGTACATCACGGCGATGCGGTCAGAGATGTACTTGACCACCGCCAGGTCATGGGTGATGAACAGGTAGGTCAGGTTCTGCTGGGCCTTGAGGTCCTTGAGCAGGTTGATGATCTGTGACTGAATGGACACGTCCAGCGCCGAGACCGCCTCATCGCACACCACAAACTTGGGCGACATCGCCAGCGCCCGGGCGATGCCGATGCGCTGGCGCTGGCCGCCGGAGAACTGGTGCGGGTAGCGGTGCAGGAAGTAGGGCGCCAGGCCTGAATCCTCCATCACCTTGAGCACCTTGGCCTTCATGCGGTCATCGTTCTGGCGGAAAAACTTGTGGGTCAGCAGGCCCTCGCCGATGATCTGGCCCACCGTCATGCGCGAGTCCAGCGAGGAATAGGGGTCCTGGAAAATCAGCTGCATGTCCACGCGCAGGTGGCGCATTTCGTTGTAGGTCAGCCTGGCCAGATCCACCCCGGTGTCAAACTTGGCCTGGTCCGCCTCGTAGTCAGGCTGGCCGGCCAGGCTGTCGCGCATGGCCTGGATGCGCGC
Organism: Clostridiales bacterium; assembly: GCA_012728815.1. Classification (GTDB taxonomy): domain Bacteria; phylum Bacillota; class Clostridia; order Christensenellales; family Aristaeellaceae; genus UBA6115. Next base: position 34,926 of record JAAYEI010000022.1, on the reverse strand, counting down.
GCGCACGGCGTCCATCAGGGTGGTCTGTTCCTGGATTTTTGACTCCAGCTGCTCCTTGCGGCTGGTCCAGGTCTTCACGCGGGCGGCCGCGCCAAGCTTGTTGTTGCTTTCCTTGTACTGGGCATCCTCCAGGTTCATGCGGGCCTGGAAGTGCTTCGTGTTCAGGTCATGAAGTTCCCTGGCCGCCTTGTACAGCTCCAGGTGGGCCGCCTTGACCGCCTGCAGGTCCTGGTGGTGAATCAGCCCGCCGAAGATGGTGGTGACGTCCAGGTCGGCGTCCCGGGTCTTCTTGCGCAGCGCGTCCAGCTCCGCGAAGGCGCGGTACTGCCCCTTGGTGTCCATTTTGGCGTACTGCGCCTCCTGGCGGCTGAGGGTGCCCTTGAGCTGCCGCATCTTTTCCAGCCGCTTCTCAAGCTGGCGGATGGTGTCGCGCATGTACTTGGGGGCCACGCTGAGCAGGTCCCGCCCGTAGTACATGCTGCGGCCATCGGTTTGCCTGTACAGCTGCAGCAGGGTGCGCCCCAGGGTGGATTTGCCGCAGCCGCTCTCGCCCACCAGGCCTAAAGTTTCGCCCTCATAAATGGTCAGGTCAATGCCGTCGTTGGCCTTGACGGACAGGCCCTTGGTTTTCAGCGGGAAGTGCTGCTTCAGGTTGGTGATTTTGAACAGCGCTCGGGTTTGCTCAGACATTTCTTTCCTCCTTGGAGGGATAGAAGCAGCGAATCTGCTGGTTGTCGGTCACCTGGTAGAGGTCAGGCTCCTCCGTGCGGCAGCGCTCGGTCGCGTACTTGCACCTGGGCTCAAACTTGCAGCCCGGGGGCAGGTTCAGCGGGTGGGGCACCGCGCCTGGAATGGCTTCCAGCTTCTGCCCCGCCGGCGTGTCCATGCGCGGGATGGACAGCATCAGGCCTTCGGTGTAGGGGTGGGAGTAGCGGGTGTTCTTATCAAAAATCACCCGGGTCGGCGCCATTTCCACCACCTGCCCGCAGTACATCACCGCCACCTCATCCGCCATCTGGTTGATGACGCCCAGGTCATGGGTGATGAAGAGGATGGAGGCCTTGTGCTCCGCCTTCAGGTCGTTCATCAGCCGTAGAATCTGCGCCTGGATGGTCACGTCCAGCGCCGTGGTGGGCTCATCCGCGATGAGGATTTTGGGCCTGCAGGCCAGCGCCATGGCAATCATCACCCGCTGGCGCATGCCGCCGGAAAGCTGGTGGGGGTACTGCCGGGCCACCACCGCGGGGTTGGGGATCTTGACATCGGCCAGGATCTTGATGACCTCCCGCGCCGCGTCCTTTTGGCTTAGGCCCTGGTGGATGATGAAGGGTTCGCTGAGCTGCTTCTCCACCGTGAACACCGGGTTGAGGCTGGTCATCGGCTCCTGGAAAATCATGGAGATGTCATTGCCGCGCAGGTTGTACAGCTCGTTGCGGCTCAAATGGGTGATGTCCCGGCCGTCAAACAGGATCTGCCCGCCCTCAATGCGCCCGTTGGCGTCCAGCAGGTGGAGGATGGACAGCGCGGACACAGACTTGCCCGAGCCGGATTCCCCGACGATGCCCAGGGTTTTGCCTGCCTCCACCGCGTAGGAGGCATCGTTCACAGCCTTGATGACGCCGCGCTTGGTGTTGAAGTAGGTCTTCAGGTTTTTAACTTCAAGGAGTGCCATTCTGCCTGCCTTTCTCAGCGCTCAGCGCTCTTGGGGTCGATGGCGTCACGCAGCCCGTCGCCAATCAGGTTGATGCAGATGGTGCACACGCTGAGGATGATCGCGGGGAAGACCCAGCGCCACCAGTACTGCTGAATAATGATGGAGTTGTTGGACCCTGTGAGCATGTTGCCCCAAGTGGGTGTGGGCGGCGAGATGCCAAAGCCCAGGTAGCTCAGGGTGGACTCAATCAGCATCGCGGAAGCGAAGCTGAGGGTGGCGTTGACGATGATGACGGAGATCACGTTGGGAATGATGTGCCGGAACACAATGCTGTTTTCCCGCACCCCCATGGCCTTGGCCGCGGTCACGAACTCCATCTCACGGGTGGCCAGGATCTGGGCGCGCACCAGGCGGGCCAGGCCGGGCCAGCTCAGGATGCCCAGCACGAACATAATCAGGTAGACCCGCTGCTCGGTGGTGAGCCTGGAACCGATGATGGCCGAGAGGATCAGCGCGAAGGGCAGGAAGGGCAGGCCGCCCACAATCTCCGCCACCCGCATGAGCACCAGGTCCACATAGCTGCCAAAGTAGCCGGCCAGCCCGCCGATGATCACGCCGATGATCAGGGAGATGACCACGGAGATGGCTCCCACCGTCATGGTGACCCTGCCGCCGTTGACAATGCGGTTGAGGATGTCACGCCCCAGGTGGTCGGTGCCCAGCAGGTAACCCTTCAGGCCCCACTTGGTCAGCTTGCCGTTGGAATCCAGCATGTAGTTCTGGTAATAGCCGGAGAACACTTCCACCACCTGAGCGCCCTCTGACAGGGCGGGCACGACGGACTGGTTGAAGGTGTTGTTGCCCCAGGCAATCAGCTGGCCGCTGTCGGTCAGCCCCACGTAGTGGTTGCGGCCGCCCCAGATCCTGACCAGCTTGCCCTCATGGGGGGGCAGCTCGCGCTCGGCGGGAGCGGGGTTGCCCCAGATGATCACGCTGCCGTCTTCCTTGAGGGCGGCGTTGGAAAAGCCGGTGGACGCGATGTCCACCACGCCAGTGCGGGCTGCCTCAGGCACCTTGGAAAAGGCGTTGCTCTGCGTGCCCACGTAGGCGGCTTCGCCGTCGTTGGTCAGCACCAGGTAGGTGTTGATGTTGGTGGTCACCTTCTTGATGTTGGTGTCATAGCCCTTTTTGATGCGGCGCACGTCATTGAGGTTGCTGTTGCCCCACACAAAGAGCCGCCCGTCCTCCGTCACCGCGGCGGAAAACTGGTTGCCCGCCTCCAGCTGCTTGAACTTCAGTGGCTCACCGGACTCAAGGGCTTCCTGCAGCGGCTTGCTCAGTTTGGCCTGGTCTAAGCGCGTATTGCCCCAGACATACACCTTGCCCTCCTCGTCCACGCTCACGGCATGGTCGTAGCCCACCGCCAGGTCCACCATGCGGGCTTCCCGCACTTCCGGGGGGATGGCGGCCAGGTTGATGGTCTCGGTGATCCTGGTATAGCCCCAGGTGTACACCTTGCCCTCCTTGTCCAGGCCGGCGCCAAAGGTGGTGCCGGGGGCGATGGTGCGCAGGTTGCTCTCCAGCTCCCTGGGCACGCTCATCATGTTCAGGCCGGGGGCCACGTTTTTCTGGGTGTTGTCCTGGTAGCTCAGGTCCAGCGGCATGAACAGGGGCCCGATGATGACAAACAGGAAGATGGCGATGAACACGCCCAGCGCGATGCGGGAGAGGGGCTTGGAAAAAAAGTTCTTGATGATGGTCCGCATCGGGGACTGGAGGGCCTCCTCCTCCATGAAGCTCAGCTCCCTGCCGCCGCCGAAAAACAGCCGCTTGGCCCAGCGTGTCAGGAAGAACCCCTTGTCTTTTTTCATGGTTTCGTTCACGGTGGTTCCTCCTTACTTGTTCACGCGCACGCGCGGGTCCACCAGGCCGTAGCTCAGGTCCGTGATCAGGATGCCGACCAGGCTGATGATGGTATAGAACATCTGCATGGCCAGCACCAGCTCATAGTCCAGGTTGTTCAGGCCATCGATATACAGCTTGCCCATGCCGTTGAGGGAGAAGGTGTTTTCAATGATGACCGAACCGGAGAAGATGCCGATGAACCAGCCGATGACCACCGTGATGACCGGCAGCAGGGCATTGCGCCAGGCATGGGAATAGATGACCGTCTTTTCCCGCAGGCCCTTGGCCCGCGCGGTGCGCACATAGTCCATGGACAGCGATTCAATCATCGCCGCGCGCACGTAGCGGGTCATGCCGCCCAGGGAAGCGAAGGTCAGCACAATCAGCGGCAGCGCCAGGTAATACAGCCTGTCCACCACAAAGCGCAGCCCGGTGTAGTTGGTGCCCGGGGTCTTCATGCCCATCACCGGAAAAATCCGGAAGATGACCGCGAAGAAATAGATGAACACCAGCGAAATAATAAACACCGGCACCGAATAGCCCACCACGCTGATCACCTGCACCGTGCCGTCAAAGCGGGTGTTCTTCTTGACCGCGGTGCGGATGCCCAGGGGGATGGTGATGCCAAGCGCCATGATGGTGGCGAAGATGTTGATGAACACCGTGTTGAACATGGGCTCAGGGATGACATCAATCACAGGCTTCTTGTAGAAGTTGGAATACCCGAAGTTGCCCTGCAGCAGGCCATTCCAGCTCCCGTTCTTCTCCGGCAGGATGCCCATCCACCTGCCATACCGCATCAGCAGGGGATCATCCAGGCCCAGTTGCTCACGCAGCCTGAGGTACAGCTCCTGGTACTCGGCGGGCTTGAGCTCCCGGCGCACAGGTTCCAGCTCCATCCTGGCCGGGTCCGTGGGGATCTGGTTGTACAGCATGAACATGAGCAGGGAGATGATCAGAAAGACGAAGATGATATACACAAACCGCAGGGCGATGTATTTCTTCACCTGTGTTACCGACCTTTCCTGGCGAAAGCATCGCCGTGTGAGATGATATGATGTCAGCGCCTGAACCGGCCAAAGACCGGACAAAAACGGCTCCTCCGAACAGGTCCGGCGGAACCCTCAGCTGTTTCTTGCATTTGTCAGTTGCTTGGACAGGTCCCGGGGACGCGCCGGCTGGCGCGCCCCCGGGGAATGTAGGTTGGTACTACTCGATCCAGCTGTAAACAATGGCGTTTTCAAAGCCCCAGTAGGGGTTCTGCGCATAGCCGTGCAGCTTGTCGAAGAAAATGGTGTAGTAGATGTTGGAGTACAGCGGGACTTCGGGCAGCAGCTCGTTCCAGCGCACGATGTAGTCAATCCAGATCTTCAGGTAGGTGTCCGGATCGTCGGCATTCACGCCATACACCATGTCCATGGACAGCTTGTCCAGCTGCTCGTCAAACAGGAAGTTCACGTTGTAGCCCTGCTCAACCAGCTCGGGATCCAGGGTCCAGCTGTAGGACTGGTCATAGATGGGGTTGAAGTTGCTGGCCAGGTTGTACATGCCATAGGTGGGCACGCCATACTGCTCGCCAACGGACTTGTCGCGGTACATGTAGTTGAGCAGCTCCGCGAAGGTCATAATGTTCTGGCGAATCTCAAAACCGGCGGACGCCACGTCGGGGTTCTCGGCCAGCATGGTGACCAGCAGCTCGGACACGGTGTTGCCCTCGGAGGAGGACCACTCAATGATCAGCGGCATGAGCACCTTGTCACCCACGGTGATGTTGTGCTTGTATTCGCCCGCTTCTTCCTCGGTCACTTCCTTGTAGCGCAGGCCGGAGACCCAGGGCTGGCCGTCTTCGCCCAGCACCCAGCCATCCTCCTCAAGCAGCTTCACAGCGTCTTCCAGGGAGTAGGGGTAGGTGTTCAGCCGCTCGCTGAGCTCTTCCTCGCCGTCCTGGTACATCCACATGGCCAGACCGTAGGGGCCGTGCACAACGCCGCCGTAGCCACCGGTGAAGGTGTTGGCGAACTCAGGACGGTCCAGCAGGTGGGCGATCGCGTGGCGCACGTTGAGGAACTGGGTGGGGCCAAAGTCGCACTGGAACATCAGCTTGCCGTAGCCGGCACGCTCAAAGGTGACGGTGTCAAAGCCGCCGCCGGCCACGATGTCCAGCGCCGCGTTGACGTCATCGCCGCCGGTCAGCGCGGAGATCAGGTTGATTTCACCGGTCTTCAGGGCGTCAAACTGGGTGGCGTCCTCAGCCTTGACCACGATGATCTTCTGGACGCTGGGCTTCTGGCCGTCGAACTTGCCCTTGTACAGGGGGTTGATCTCCAGCACAGCCTGCTTGGCGCCCTTGTCATAGCTCACCAGGTTGTAGGGGCCGGCGGTCACGCGGCCTTCGGACAGGAAGCGGGCCTCGGCGATTTTGAACGCCAGGGTGCCCACGGCCATGTCGCCCACGATGTAGGCGCCTTCGCCGTCATCCGCCACGGAATAGGTGCTGCCCAGCCACATGTTGATGGACAGGGGGGACAGGCTGGCGTAGCTCAGGTCATAGAAGTAGGGGAGCTTTTCTTCGACGACGGTCAGGGAGTAGGTATACTCATCAATCAGGCGCGCGCCGGAGAACGCGGTGGCCTCACCGGTCTTGTACGCATCGCCGCCCACATAGGTCAGATAACCGGTGGACTTGCTGCCCAGGGTGATCAGCGTGGGGTGGTTGAACAGCAGCAGGGAGGCCAGGTAATGCTGCGCCGTGATGGGGGTGCCGTCGTTGAACACGAGGTCCTCGGCAATCTTCACGGTAAAGGTCTTCGTGCCATCCTCGTTGTCTTCCCAGGTTACGCTCTCGGCGGTGGAGTCATTGACAACCAGCGCGCCGCCATCGTTGAACACGATCGTGTCATAGTCATTCATCAGGCCGCGAATCATGTTGTCCGTCGCGTTGTTGGTCCAAATCGCGCCATGGGACCAGTCACCGGAAATCTCCGTGCTGGAACCATAGATGATCTCGCCGCCAACAGGGTGGACAGCAGTCTCCGCCGACATGCCCACGACGCCCAGAAGCATCATGGCTGTCAGCAGCAAGGCTACCAGTTTCTTCATGTGGAACAACCTCCATCATCATATTGAGCTGACCTTGTTTCTATGTATGGCCATTTAGCTCTTGTCAGAATTATACAGATACGGATGTGATTTGGCAAGCCCAAAATCGTTTGATTTGCATTCTGGCGGCACAAGCGTTGAAAAGCACAAGGCGTTTTGACGCCGGTTCGCCCCTGGACTTTGGGGCCGGGCGCTTCAGACCAGATAATGAATGCAGGATTAAAACAAACGGCGGGCGCGGGGCGGCGCAGCCTGCCATTGTGGTGGATGCGCGCGGCTGTGGTATAATGAAACAGCCCGCGCAAATACCAAAAGGAGGACAAACTTTTGTTCGAAATCACCAAGGGCATCTTCTCCGTCGGGGTGCAAAACCCCGATCTGGAAGTGTTTGACATCATCATGAAAACCCCACGGGGCACCAGCTACAACGCCTACCTGGTCAAGGGCGAGGACAAGACCGCCCTGGTGGAGACCGCCAAGGAAGGCTTCCTGGATGAATACCTCAGCAACATCGGGCAGATTATTCCCTTTGAAGAGGTGGATTACCTCATCATCAACCACACCGAGCCGGACCACGCCGGCATCATCCCCGAGCTGCTCAAGCGCAACAGCAAGCTGGAGATCATCGGCACCAGCAGCGCCATCACCTTCGTGGGCCAGATCATCAACAGGGATTTCAAGGGCCGCGCGGTCAAAAAGGGCGACACGCTGGACCTGGGCGGCCGGGTGCTTACCTTCCACCCCATGCCCAACCTGCACTGGCCGGACACCATGTTCACGCATGATTCGCTGACCAACAGCCTCTTCACCTGCGACTTCCTCGGCGCCCACTACGCCTTCGCCCCGCTGCTGATCAGCCGGGTCGAGGACATGGCCGACTACCTGGAAGGCGTGGAGAAGTACTACGATGACATCATGAGCCCCTTCGCCCGCCCCTTTGTGCAAAACGGCATCAAGGCCATCCGGGAGATTCAGCCTGCCTACGTCATGACCGGCCACGGCGCGGTGCTGGACAGCCACCTGGAGGAGGTGCTGGCCATCTACGACCGCCTGTCCCGGGGGGAGGAGAAGGAGGGCAGGTCCGTCACCATTGTCTATGTGAGCGCCTATGGCTACACCCAGTCGCTGGCTGAGGCCATCGCGGAGGCCATCCGGCAAAGCGGCACCAAGGTGGAGCTGTTTGAGCTGGATGAGCACAACAAGGCCGAGGTGCTGGCCGCCATTGACCGGGCTGACGGCGTGCTGTTTGGCTCGCCAACCTTCCTGGGCGACATGCTCCAGCCCATCGGCGAGCTGCTGGCCGCGCTGCACCCCTACTCCCTCAAGGGCAAGCTGTGCTCAGCCTTTGGCTCCTACGGCTGGACCGGCGAGGCGGTGAACAACATCATCGGCCGCCTGGAGCAGCTGAAGACCAAGACCCTGCCCGGCATCCGGGCCCGGCTGAAGCCCTCCGAGCAGGAGCTGGAGACAGCCCGCGGGTTTGCGTCACAGTTCGTCCAGGCACTGGAATAAACCCCTGCGACGGAAGGAGGCCACCCATGACAGAAGCGCGCTATGCCTGCCTCAACCTTCCCCTGCCCTCCTTCCCCCGGGCGGATGATCCCGCCTGGGACAAGGCCGCGCCGGCCGAGCTGCTGGAGGTGGAGAGCGGCCGGCGCCCCTTCCTGCACACTGAGTTCCGCCTGTTGCGCGATGACGAAGCCCAGGCCTTCTTCCTGCGCTTCCTGGCGGAGGATGACGAAATCAACTCCACCTACCGCCTGCATGATGAAACCCTCTACACCCAGGATGTGTTTGAGCTGTTTCTGGCCGACCGCGGCGGGCTGAACCATTACAAGGAGATCGAGGTCAGCCCCTATGACCTCACGTTCACCGGCACCATTGACTACACGGAGGATGGCCGCCGGGTGCTGAACATGGACTGGGGCATCCCCGGCTTTGAGACCAAAACCCGCTTTGACAGGGCGGTTCACCAGACGGCCTCCGTCTGGAAGCTGCCCTACGCCGCCTTTGCCGGGGCGCCGCAGCCCCGCAGCGCCTGGCGCTTCAACGTGTTCCGGGTGGATCACAGCGTGCGGGGGCAGGAGCTGCAGGCCTGGCAGCCCACCGGTGCGCGCAATTTCCATGTGCCTGACCGCTTTGGGTGGCTTGATTTCCCTGCATGAGTCCTGAGCGGGCTGAAGCCGCGCTGGCCGCGTCCATGGCGCGGCTGGTGGAGGGAACAGGCCAGTTGAGCGGGCTGACCGTCTGCTATGGCACGCCCACCGACTGCGCCCAGCGGTACACCGGCCTGCGCCAGGAGGTGCGCCTGAACAATGGGCAACTGGAAAGCGCGCCCCTGCCCCTGAACGACCGGACCATCCACGACCTGGCATCGCTGACCAAGCTGTATACGCTGGTCAGCGTTTTGCAGCTGCTGGAGGCTGGCGCGCTGCGCCTTGAGGACAGCATCCACAAGCTGGACCCGCGCTTTGACAGCCTGCGGGGCTGCACCCTGGCGGACTGCCTGAGCTACCGCCAAAGCCTGCAGACCCCCCAGCGTGTGGACGCCCAGGCGGATGCCGCGGCCGCCCAGGCCATGGTGTTTCGCACCTACGCGCGTCCGGTGGCGGGGGAGCGGCTGTACTCGGACATGAACGCCCTGGTGCTCAAGTACGTGGTGGAGGCGGTCAGCGGGCTGTCCTTTGCCGGCTACCTGGCGCAGGCGGTCTTCCGTCACGCGGGGTTAAAGGAAACCTGGGCGCGGGTGCCGCCGGAGCGCCTCCCTGACTGCATGAACTACAACCATGAGCACCAGGTTGTCATGGGGCGGCATCAGCTGCTCAGCGACATGCCCCCCGGGCAGCCCCACGACCCCAAGGCCCGCCTGCTGCGTACAGGGGATGACCCGCTGTCCGGGCACGCGGGCCTGTTTGCCACCGCGAAGGATGTGTGCCGCTTCGCGCAGGCGCTGCTGGCCGGCCGCCTGGTCAGGCCCGCCACCCTGCTGAAGGTGGGCATCAACCGCACGGGCTACCTGCTGCAGGATGGCAGCTACCGGCAGTTCCTGGGCTGGCTGTGCTTTGCCAAGTCCCCGGTCCAGCGCTTCAGCGAGGTGCCCGAATGGATGGGCCTGCGCGCCTTTGGATTGTCCGGCTACACCGGCAACCACCTGGCCATGGACCCGGAAACAGGCGTGTTCGACCTCATGTTGGGCAACCGTTGCCACAACCGCCTGTCCCTCGTCAGCCCGGAGGGGGAGGCGGCTGCCCTGGGCCTGGATGAACTGGGCGTGGGCAGCGTCCCCTGGCCGGACGGGCGCCGGGTGCGCTCCAGCTTCCGCTATATCCGCCGCAAGGACCAGCTGGTGCACAACCCCGTGCGGGACTGTCTCATCGCCCGCGGCTGGCTGGCCTCCCCCTGGCTATAGCGGCCAGGCAGGCGCCGCGTCGGTAGACGGCCAGGCCAAAATTGTGTACAATGGTGCCCGTCCCGGTGGGCCACGCGCCAACCACAATACCACCCATCTATGGAGGAAAGCATGCAATACCATCCCTTTGGCAAAACAGGCCGCCAGGTGTCCCGGCTGGGCTTTGGCATGATGCGCCTGCCCACGAAAACCCTGGAGGACGGCAGCACGACGATTGACCGCGAGGAAGCCACGCGCATGCTGCGCCATGGCATTGACCGGGGCATCAACTATGTGGACACCGCCTATGGCTACCACAACGGCGAGAGTGAAATCCTGACCGGCCTGGCCCTGAAGGACGGGTACCGGGAGCGGGTCATGCTCACCACCAAGCTGCCCCAGTGGCTGGTCAACAAGGAGGACGACTGTGACCGCCTGCTGGATGAGCAGCTCAGGAAGCTGGACGTGTCCTTTGTGGATTTTTACCTGCTGCACGCGCTCAACGGCGAGGCCTTCACCAAGCTGCAGAAGCTCCACTACCAGAAGTTCCTGGAAAAGGCCAAGGCCGACGGCCGCATCCGCTACGCCGGCTTCAGCTTCCATGATGAAAAGGCGCAGTTTTTGCGCATGATCGACGATTATGACTGGGACATGGCCCAGATTCAGTTCAACTACCTGGATGACGAGAACCAGGCCACCCTGGAGGGCCTGCTCTACGCCGGGGAGAAGGGCATCCCCATCGTGGTGATGGAGCCGCTGCGCGGCGGCGCGCTGGCCAACCCGCCAAGCGATGTCAAAGCGCTGCTGGACGGCCATGCCAGCGGTCGCAGCGCGGTGGACTGGGCCTTCCGCTATGTGGGCGATTTCCCCCAGGTGGCCACCATCCTCTCTGGCATGAGCACCATGGAGCAGGTGGAGGATAACCTGCGCATCTTCGAGCAGGTCAAGCCCAACAGCCTCAACGGGCAGGACAAGGCCTTCATCGCCACCCTCAAGCAGCGCTACCTGGCCCGCGTCAAGGTGGGCTGCACCGCCTGCAACTACTGCCAGCCCTGCCCGGAGGGCGTGCTCATCCCGCGCATCTTCAGCATCTACAACGAGGCCTATATGCTCGACCAGGTGGACAGCCTCAAGTGGAACTACGGCGGGGTCATGCGCGATGGCGGGGACGGCTCCCTGTGCGTGGCCTGCGGCCAGTGCGAGGCGGTCTGCCCGCAGCAGCTGCCCATCATCGAATCCCTCAAGGTCATCCACGCCGAGGCGCAGTAAGCCGCACCCATGGGCATGAACCTCTACGGGCTGTTCATCGCGCTGGGCGTGCTGGCGGCTGTACTCTATATGGGCAGGGAGGCCGTACGGCGCTCCCTGCCCCGTGATTTGGCGCTGGATATGGCCCTGTGGGCGGTGCCCCTGGCCGTGGTGGGTTCCCGGCTGTACTATGTGGCCTTCACCTGGGAGCGCTACCGGGGGGACCTGTTGTCCATCCTGCGTGTCTGGGAGGGGGGGCTGGCCATCTACGGCGGCATCCTGGGCGGCGCGCTGGGCGTGTACCTGCTTGCCCGCCGGCGCCGCCTGCCCTTCCTCACCCTGGCGGACCTGGTGGCCCCCGCCCTGCTACTGGGCCAGGCCATCGGGCGCTGGGGCAATTTTTTCAACCAGGAGGCCTACGGGCTGCTGGTAGATAGCCCGGTCTTCCAGCGCTTTCCCTTTGCGGTCCAGGTAAATGGCCAGTGGCACCTGGCCACTTTTTTGTATGAATCCCTGTGGAACCTGCTGGGCTTCGCGGTGCTGCTGCGGCTGCGGGCGGCCAGCGAGCGCCGGGGGCCGGGCACCTTGTTCCTGTGCTATCTGCTTTGGTATGGCCTGGGTCGTCTGGTGATTGAAGGCCTGCGCCTGGACAGCCTCATGCTGGGCAGCCTGCGGGTGTCCCAGCTGCTCAGCGCCCTCCTGATCACCCTGGCCGGGCTGGCGCTCCTCCTGCGCCTGCGGCGCGCCTGGTTCCATGGCCTGCCGCTTCTGCTCGGGCTGGGTTTGCTGTTGCTGTCCGCCCTCGGGCAGGGCTGGGCGCTGGTGCCGGGCTATGTCAGCCTGGCCGTTTTTGTGGCGGGCCTGTACCCCAGCCTGGCCAGGGAGGAGGCCGCATGAACCGCCAAGGCATCTACCGCGGCCTGCTGCGCCTGCTGCCCGCGCCGCGGCTTCGTTTGCGCGCGGTGGGCCAGCCCCCGCAGCCGGCGAAGCTTTCAGCTTTTGAGGCCATCCTGCGCCGGCACCGGGCCTTGGGCGGTGCACTGGCGATGTTTGACGGCAATGGCCTCACCCACCACCTGGTGTACGGCCAGGCCCGCCGGAGCAGCCCGGTGGCGGCGGACACGGTGTTCCGCCTGGCCTCCGTCTCCAAGCTGGTCACCGCCGCGGGCGTGGTGGCCATGGCGCGGGCTGGCCTGCTGGACCTGGACGCGGATGTCGACCCCGGCCTGCCCTATTCCCTGCGCCACCCCAAGGCGCCGGACCTGCCCATCACCCTGCGGATGCTGCTGACCCACACAGCCGGCATCCGCGACGGCGCGGACTATTTCGCCGGCCTGGAAAGCGGGGCCAGCGCGGGGCAGGTTCTGGCCGGCGACAGCCACACCGCCCACCTGCCAGGGGCAGACTGCGAGTACACCAACTTCGGCTTTGGGCTCATCGCCTGCGCGGTGGAGGCGCGCACCGGCCTGTCCTTTGAAGCGGCCATGCAGCGCCACCTGTTTGAGCCGCTGGGGATGACCGCCAGCTACTACCCCCAGCGGGTCAGGGGCCCCTTGGCGGATGCCCGGCGGGTGCTGCCCCCGCGCCTGAAGCCCAATTACGATGCCCGCGCCCGCCAGGCACAGCCTGACACCGGCTGGGACAGTCCGGATGCCCAGCGGCACCACCTGCTGGCCCAGGGCAGCTGCTGCATGGCGGTGCCTGACCTGGTGCGGCTGGGTCAGGTGCTGCTGCGGCCAGGTTTTTTTTCACCCAGCGACCTCCAGCTGCTGCGCGGCCCCTGGGCGGACCTGTCTCACCGCGACCCGCATCTGCGCCTGGGCCTGGGCCAGTTTGTGCTGCGGGACCCGCGGCTTGGCCCCGTCACGCTCCATGGCCACCAGGGCATGGCGTATGGCGCCGTGCACCTGCTGTTTATGGATGTGGACAGCGGCCAGGGCCTGCTCAGCCTGACAACCGGGGTGTCCGAAGCCCGCCAGCACATCATGGCTGATGTCAACCGCGACCTGCTGTTTGCGTGGTTGGCCCATGGCTGAGCGTGTGATGGAAGTGCAAAGGCGCGCCGGGCATCGCCTGGTGCGCCTGGAAGGCGGGGACAGCCTCAGGGTGCCCACCGCGCTGTTTCGCCGCTTCCCCTTAACCGCCGGGGAAGGGATTGACCTGGACGAATACCAGGCCCGGCTGGCCGCGGCCGAGCCGCGCCTGGCGCTGGAAACCGCGGTGCGCATGCTTGAGCAGCGGGACCGCAGCGAGCGGGACATCATCAGCCGGCTCACCCAGGCCGGCTATTCACAGGAAGCGGCCAGCCGCGCCTGCGCGCGCCTCCAGCAGCAGGGCTACCTGGATGACGAGCGCTATGCCCGCCAGCTGATGGCCCGCCTGGGCCAAAAATATGGTGCCCTGCGGCTGCGCAGGGAACTGGCGCACAAGGGCATCCCGGAGGAGCTGGTCGCCCGGCTGGTGGACGAGGCCCAGCCGGAGGAGCAGCTAGAGGCGGCTGTGCAGCAGGCGCGCAAGGCGCTGCGGGGCAGGACAGGGGAGCGCCAGGCGCTGTACCGCCGCGCCTACGGGGCGCTGGCAAGGCGCGGCTACCCGCCCCCCCTGGTGCGCCAGGCGCTGTCGCAGGTCTTCAATGATTTGCCGGAGGATGATGGGTACCCATCAGGTACCGAATGATGTCCCCGGCCATCATCATACCGGCCACTGGCGGCACAAAGGAGACGGTACCGGGCACGTGGCGGCCATGGGCCTGCGCCGTCACCCCGCGCAGCGGCGCTTCGGTTGAGTACAACACCCTGAGGGCCGGGATGCCTGCCTCCCGGCAGGCCTTGCGCATACGCCGGGCCAGCGGGCAGCCGCTGGTTTGGTAGATGTCCGCAACCTGGAAGCGCGTGGGGTCCAGCCGGTTGCCGGCGCCCATGCAGCTGATCAGGTAGGTGTTTGCGTCCAGGGCCCGCCTGGCCAGCAGCAGCTTGCTGGCCAGGGTGTCCATGCAGTCCGCCACCGCGTCAAAGCCGTCAAGCGGCAGGGCCAGCGCTGTGGATTCCTCATAAAACAGTGGATATTCATCGACCTGGGCTTCCGGCGCGATGTCCAGCAGCCGCCGCTTGCAGGCGGCTGTTTTCAGCTGCCCAAGGGTTGAATGCAGGGCAATCAGCTGGCGGTTGAGGTTGCTTGGGGACACGCTGTCATGGTCCACCAGCGCCACCTGGCCCACCCCGCCGCGCACCAGCGCCTCCGCGCAGGCGGCGCCCACGCCGCCCACCCCCAGCACCGCCACCCGGGCGGCCTGCAGCCGCTCAAAGGCGGGCAGGCCAATCAGCGCGATGGTGCGGGAAAAGCTTTCCATCCGGTCATGCTGCGCCATGCTGCCCTCCTGTGGCCACGGCCGCGGTGAGCAGGCAGACGCCGGCCGCGCCGCCCGCGCGCAGCACCCCTGCCGCCTCCCGGGCGGTGGCCCCGGTGGTGCGCACATCGTCCACCAGCAGCAGCTGCAAGCCCTTCACCTCGCCTGCCAGCGCCAGGGCGCCCTTCACGTTGGCCGCGCGCGCCGCGGCCGGCAGGGTGGACTGGCGCCTGATTTTGCGGGTCTTTCGCAGCGCCTCCAGCACCGGGTAGCCCGTTTGCAGTGAAATCAGCCTGGCCAGCACCTGGGATTGGTTCATCCCGCGCTCGCGCAGGCGGCTGCTGTGCAGCGGCATGGGCACCAGCGCGTCAAAGCGGATGCCGCTGATTTGCAGGGCCATCTCCCGTGCCAGCGGCTGCGCGGCCAGCTCCACCGGGCCAAATTTCAGGCGCAAAATCAGCTGCCGGGCTTGCTCCCGGTACACATAGGGGGCAAAGGCCTGGTCCAGCCCCAGCATGCCCCCGCCCGCGCAATAGGCGCAGGGCTGCCCGCCCGCCCGGGGTGACAGGCAGTGGCCGCAGGCATCCTCACCGACCAGCAGGTCCTGAAGCGCCGCCTCACAGGCGCCGCACAGCGGGCGGTTCACATCGATTTGCCGGGGCTCGTCACAGCACAGGCAGCGCGCCTGGGGATAGATCAGACGGACCAGCGCCTGGCCCAAAGCGCTCACCCGCATCATATGCCGGCCTGCATGCGCCGCAGCCAGTGGGCCAGCAGGGAGTAGCGCCGACGCTCCAGGTTGTTGTCCACCATCATGCGCAGCACCTCCTGGCGGCCCACCAGCACCACCAGCCTGCGCGCCCGGGTCACCCCGGTGTAGAGCAGGTTGCGGGTGAGCAGCATGCGCGGCCCGCCCACCATGGGCAGGACCACCGCGGGGAACTCGCTGCCCTGGCTTTTGTGCACCGACAGGCAGTAGGCCAGGTCCAGCTCCTCCAGGTCGCCGTATTCATAGTGCACGGTCTTCTCATCGTCATAGCAGACCGTCACCGTCCTGTCCTCCTCCGACACCCGGGTGACAAAGCCGATGTCCCCGTTGAACACCCCCTGCCCGCTGCCCCCGCCCGCCACTTCCCAGGCCAGCTGGTAGTTGTTCTTGATGTGCATCACCTTGTCCCCCTCCCGCAGGGTGACTTCCCCATACTGCAGCTCCGCCTTGCGCGGGGAGGGCGGGTTGAAGGCGGCCTGCAGGCGGGTGTTGAGCAGCTCCACCCCGCAGACCCCCTTGCGGGTGGGGGAGAGCACCTGGATGTGCCGGCGGCTGTCCCGGACGCCCAGGTAATTGGGCAGCCGGCGCAGGCACAGCTGCACGATGCTGTCCGCCGCCTGCTGGGCATCCGGCTGGGTCTCAAAGAAAAAGTCGCTGCCCTGCCCGTTCATCACCGGTTCCTGCCCCTGGTTGATGCGGTGGGCATTCACCACAATCATGGAATCCTGCCCCTGGCGAAAAATCTCGTTCAGGCGCACCTGGGGGATGGCCGGGTCGCTCAGGATGTCCCGCAGCACGTTGCCCGGGCCCACACTGGGCAGCTGGTCCGCGTCCCCCACCAGCACCAGGCGGGTGCCAGGCTGCAGGGCCTGAAGCAGGCTGCGCGTCAGGTAGACATCCATCATGGACACCTCGTCCACAATCACGCACCCGCAGTCCAGCGGGTTGTCCTGGTTGACCTGGAAGGTGCCCTCCTCCCCCCCGTACTGCAGCAGGCGGTGGATGGTGCTGGCTTCCCGGCCGCAGGCCTCGCTCATGCGCTTGGCGGCGCGCCCGGTGGGCGCGGCCAGCACAATGTCGCTCTTGCTGCCCAGCACCTGGATGAGGCAGTTGATCAGCGTGGTCTTGCCGGTTCCCGGGCCGCCGGTGATGACGGACAGGCCTTGCGTGGCCGCGGTGTGCACCGCCGTTCTCTGGGTCTGGCTGAAGCGGATGCCTTCTGATTGCTCAAAGGCCTTGATGCGCCCGGCGATATGACCGGGCAGGTACTGCTGGCTGGCGCCGCGCAGCGCCAGCAGCCGGGCCGCGATGTCCATCTCCGCCTTGCGCAGCCCCGGCAGGGAGACAAAGCGCTGCGCATCCACAAGGTCCAGGAACAGGTGCTTGCGCAGCGTCAGCCCGTCCAGCAGCCGGCTGATTTCCGCCTTGTTGGCGCTCAGCAGCCCGCTGGCGCGCTCCACCAGCTCCTCCTCCACCATGCAGGTGTGCCCACTGGCCTGGGCAGCCTCCTGCAGCGCGTATTTGATGCCTGCCTGCAGGCGGAAGGGGCTGTCCTCGCTGATGCCCAGGGACAGGGCAATGCGGTCGGCTGTCAGGAAGCCCACGCCCTGGATGTCATCGACCAGGCGGTAGGGGTTGTCGCGGATCAGGGCCTCCGCCTGTTCCCGGTAGGCCTTGTGGATTTTGGCTGACAGCGCGGGGGAGACGCCATATCGCTGCAGGAAGAGATAGGTGCTGCGGCTGGCCTGCTGGGCCAGAAAGCCCTCGGCTATCTGCTTCATGCGCACCCGGCCGATCTTGGGCACCTCCAGCAGGCGCTCGGGCTGGCTGCCCAGCACCTCCAGGGTGTCCTTGCCAAAGGCGGCCACAATCAGCCGCGCGGTGCTGGGGCCCACGCCCTTGATGAGGCCGGAGCCCAGGTATTTTTCTATCGCGCTTAAGGTTTGGGGCTGGCGGATGGTCAGCGTGCTCAGCCTGAACTGGCGCCCATACTGCGGGTGGTCTGTCCACTCACCGGCCAGGTCCACCTGCTCCCCGTCCATCACCTGGGGCATGTTCCCGGTGACCGTCACCAGGCCTTCCCCGGTGCGCACCGAAATCACGCTGTAGCCGTTGTCCTCGTTGCGGTACAGCGTGCCCTGGGTGATGCCGGTCAATTGCTCCATCTGGCCTCCTGCCGCCTATTCTATCATCCGCCAGCCGATGTGGACAAGCGGACCAGCCCGGCCTCTTTGTGGTACAATACCCCTGCAAGTGAGCACAGGGAGGACAGGAATGGATTTGGACGGCATCCGCCAGCCGGCGGATATCAAGGGCTTGAGCCACGAGCAGGTCGAAGGGCTGGCTGACCAGCTGCGCGCGCGCATTGTGGACGTGGTCAGCCGCAACGGCGGCCACCTGGCCAGCAACCTGGGCGCGGTGGAGCTTACCCTGGCCCTGCACCGGGTGTTTGACAGCCCGCGGGACAAGATTGTGTTTGATGTGGGCCACCAGTGCTATGCCCACAAGATGCTCACCGGCCGCCTGCAGGCGATGGACAGCCTGCGCCAGTACAAGGGCATCTCCGGCTTCCCCAAGCTGGGGGAGAGCGAGCATGACGCCTATGGCACCGGCCATGCCTCCACCGCCATCTCCGCTGCCCTGGGCCTGGCCCGCGCGCGGGATTTGCGCGGCGGCCAGGAGCACGTCATCGCCGTGGTGGGCGACGGCGCCTTCACCGGCGGGCTGTGCTATGAGGCGCTCAATGACGCCGGGCACAGCCAGACCCGGCTGATGGTCATCCTCAATGACAACCAGATGAGCATCGCCCCCAATGTGGGCGGCCTGTCCAATTACCTCACCCGCATGCGCAGCAGCAAGGCCTGGCTGGGGCTTAAAAAGCGCCTGTCCGCCTTCTTTTTGAAGGTGCCGCTCATTGGCGGCTTCCTGCACAAACTGCTCTCCCGCGTGAAGGATTCCCTGCGCAACTTCCTCATCCGTGACCGCTTCTTCCAGGCCCTGGGCTTCCGCTACCTGGGCCCCATCGACGGCCACAACACCCGCTATGTCGAGAAAATCCTCCAGCGCGCCAAGCGCTTTGACCAGCCGGTCATCATCCACCTGGTCACCCAGAAGGGCAAGGGGCTGGCGTTTGCCGAGCGGCAGCCCTGGCGCACCCATGGGGTGAATCCCTTCCATAAGGAGAGCGGCGCGCCCCTGCAGCCTGCCACCGCGCGCTCCTTTGGCAAGGCGGCCGGGCAGCTGTTGACCCAGCTGGCCCGGGAGGACAGCCGCCTGGTGGCCATCACCGCGGCCATGGCCGAGGCCACCGGCCTGCAGCCCTTCCAGCAGGCCTACCCGGACAGGCTCTTTGATGTGGGCATCGCGGAAAGCCACGCCGTCACCCTGGCGGCCGGGCTGGCCGTGGGCGGCCTGCGCCCGGTGGTCACCCTGTATGACACCTTCCTCCAGCGCGCCTATGACCAGGTGGTGGTGGACATCGCGCTGCAGAAGCTGCCGGTCACCTTCCTGATTGACCGGGCGGCCATGGGGGGCGCTGACGGCCCTACCCACCACGGCGTCTTTGGCACGGCCTTCCTGCGCCACGTGCCCAACCTCATCCTGCTGCACCCGCGCAGCATTGAGGAGCTGGAGGCCATGCTGCGTTTCGCGCTCACCCAGCAGGGGCCGGTGTTCATCCGCTACCCCCGCTCGGAGGAAGCGGGCATGCGGGAGCTGCCCTACGCGGGCTTTGCCCTGGGCCAATGGGAGCGCCTGCACCCCAAGGGCTCCCTCTGCCTGGTGGCCACCGGGCCCATGGTGCGCCAGGCGCTGTTGGCGCGGGAGCTGCTGCTTGAAGCCGGCCACCGGGCCCAGGTGGTCAACGCCAACTCCACCAAGCCCCTGGACATAGCTTTTCTGCGGGCAATCAGCCTGCAGAACATCCCCTACTATGTGCTGGAGGAGCAGGTGGAGGCGGGCGGCCTGGGCAGCGCCATCGGCGAGGCCTGCCTGCGGGAGGGCCTTCGGCTGCCCGCGCGCGTGTTTGCCCTGCCCGATGCCTTCATTCCCCATGGCAGCCATGAGGAGCTGCTGGCCCATACCGGGCTGGACGGGGCCAGCATCGCCCGCGCCATCCAGAGCCGCCTGGAGGCCATCGCGTGAAGACCCGGGCCGACCTGGCCCTGGTGGCCCGCGGCCTGGCGCCCAGCCGGGAGCGGGCGCAGGCCCTGATCCTGGCCGGGCGTGTCTATGTGCGGGAGCAGCGGGTGGACAAGCCCTCAGTGCCCATCGCCCCGGAGGATGAGCTGGTGCTGCGCGGGGAGGACAGCCAGTGGGCCTCCCGGGGCGCGCTGAAGTTGGAGAAGGCCCTGCGGGTGTTTTCCCCGAAGGTGGAGGGCCAGGTGGCGCTGGATGTGGGCGCCGCGGCCGGCGGCTTCACCGATGTGCTCCTGCGCGCGGGCGCGGCCCATGTCTATGCCATTGACGTGGGCTATGGGCAGCTGGACTGGCGCCTGCGGCAGGATGAGCGGGTGACAGTCATGGAGCGCGTCAATGCCCGCCACCTCACCCGGGACCATTTTGACCGCCAGCCCGCCCTGGCGGTGATGGACGTGTCCTTCATCTCCATCCGACTGATTCTGCCGGCGCTGTTTGACATTCTGGGCTCCTCCGGCCAGGTGATCAGCCTCATCAAGCCGCAGTTTGAGGCCGGGCGCGGCCAGGTGGGCAAGCGCGGGGTGGTGCGCGAGGCGCGCACCCATGAGCAGGTGCTTCGGGACATCCGTGACGCGGTGGGGGCAGCGGGCTGGCGCCTGGCGCGGCTGGACTACTCGCCCATCACCGGCCCCAAGGGCAACATCGAGTTCCTGGCGGATTTGAAGCCGGGCGGGGGGGAAGCGCTGCCCGACGGGGACATCCATCAGGTGGTGCGCGCTGCCCACCAGGAACTGGCAGCAGGATAGCGCGCGCGACTGAAAACCCGCCGGCATATGTGATATGCACGGCGGGTTTTGATGTTGGGGGTCCAGCCTCAGTTGCTTCTGTAAATGGCGATGGTCAGCGCACCGTCCTGCACCGTGCCGTCAATGCGGATGGGGAAGTCAAACTGGTTCTGGATGATGAAGTTCTGCGCGATGCTGCCCACCGCCGCGTCCGCGCCGTGGGGCAGGTAGGCGGCTGCTGCGGGCCCATGCGGCCGGCGCTTGAGGATGGCGATTTGCGGCAGCTGCAGCACGGCGTTGAACAGCGTGCTGGACACCTGGCAGGTGCCCCCGCCGTAGCTTTGCACCGTCTCCCCGCGCACCAGGGCGTTGGCGGGCAGGTACCCGTTGCGGCGCGAATAGGGCCCGATGTGCTGGTTGAAGTCCAGCCGGTCGCCTGTTTGCAGGGTGTACAGGCCAAAGCGGTCGCTGGCCACCTCCAGGTTGACGATGCGGTTGCGGTTGCTCTGGTCGGTGGTCAGCCGGTAAAAGGAGGTATAGGCGGCCAGCGGCGCGTCATAGCCGGCCTCCCCGCTGAAGTTGATGGGCAGGATTTCCCGCAGGAGGTTGGTGTTGATGTAGCCGTACTGGCGGTGGTAAATCAGCCGCCCCCAGCCATCCTCAATGTCAATCAGCGCCAGGCGCGCGCCTTCCTGCAGGGTCACCAGCGCCTGGGCCTGGTCATCCGGCGCCGCCAGGATGGCCGCCTCCCCCGCCACCCAGGCCAGCCAGGCGTTGGGCACGGTGCCATAGGTGGGGTTGGCCTGCGGGTCAAGGTTTTTGATGCTGCTGTCCAGCATGGCCTGGCGCTTGATGTAGCCCTCCATGTCCTTGTAGCGCACCTTGAGCCAGGCGGGCTCCACCTGCAGGATGTCCACGGTGCTGTTGCGGTTGATGTAGCCCAGCCTGGACGAATCAAAGTCCATCCGCTCAAAGACTTCCACACCAAAGTACAGCGAGCCGCGGTAGCGGGCGGGCTGGGTCGCCGCCTCCGCCAGGGCAGGCGCCATGGCCAGCAGGCAGCACAGGATCATCAACAGGGCTCTTCTCATCAGCTGTCCTTGTAGATGGCGACAAACAGCGACCCGTCCTGCACATGGGCGGTGATGCTGATGGGGAAGCTGTAGTCATTGCGGAAGACCAGGTTGAGCATGCCCGAGGAAGCGTCCACCCCGTGGGGCAGGTACTTGATGCCGTTGGCGCCATGGGGCGCGCGGCGCAGCACGGTGACGCCGTTGAGCTGCAAAATCACGTTGTACAGGGTGCTGCTCACCTGGCAGGAACCGCCGCCATACACGTCAAACACCAGTTCACCGTCCACCAGGGCGCCCGCCGGCTTGTAGCCGTTGCTGGCGCGGAAGGGCCCCACCTGGTTGTTGAAGTCCAGGCTCTGGCCGGGCTCCAGGGTGAGGGACATGCGCTGCCCGCCCACCACCAGGTTGCTGATGCGGTTCTGGTTGTTCTCGTTGTCGGAAATGTCGTAGAAGGAGTTGTACACGGCGATGGGCACCTCGCTGGTGCCGTCCTGCTCGCTGGCGGCCACCATTTCCAGCTCCGTCAGGGTGCGGGTGTCCACATAGCCGTACTGGCGCTTGAAGATGGTGCGCGCCCAGCCGTTCTCCACATCCAGGAAGCCCAGCCGCGCGCCCGCCTGCAGGGTGATCAGCACCTGGCTGCCCGCTTCCGGGGCGGCCAATACCTGGATCTCGCGGCTGGCGGTGGTGAAATAGCGGTTGAAAGCGGTGCCAAAGCGAGGGGTGTTGGCAGGGTCCAGGGCCACCGGGTCCATGATGCGGTGGCGCAGCACGTAGCCGGTTTTGTTGCCCACCAGGATGCCCACAAAGTTGGGCAGCACCTCCACAATCTGAATGGCCTGGCCCGGCTTGAAGCTGGTCATCACCTTGCTGTCAAGGTCCGGGCTTTGGTAGGCGTTGGTGATGCTGTTGGGGAAATAGGTGCTGATTTTGGCGTTGTAGAGCACCTCCTGTGCTGCCAGGGCGCCTGGCAGCGCCAGCAGCAGAAAGAGCGCCAGCAGCAGCGCGGCGCGCGCCCTATTCCTTGCGCTGAAGTTTTTCATACACGCCATCCTCGTTCTCAATCCAAATGTTCTCCAGCGTCGCGCGCAGGCCCTCTCGGAAGGCTGTCAGGTACTGCGCACGCAGGCGCGCCTGTTCCTGCAGCTCCTCATCGCTCAAGCCCAGCGTCTTTTTCTTGCGCGCCAACTCGTTGATGCGCTCCATCAGCCCTTTGTCCAAACCCGGTCCTCCTTGTTCAGCATCAGTATACCCAGCACACCGGGAATGGCAAGGGCCAGCAGGTAAAGCAGGTAGCTGAACAGTTTGCCCAGTTCAGACCGGTCGATCAGAAACTCGATGCCCACCAGGGCCGGCAGCGTCACCGCCAGGCTGGCCATCGCGAAGGCGGGCAGCCGCGCCCCATAGCCCCCGCGGATGTGCCGCAAAGCCAGGCGGAGGATCACCAGGGAGAACAGCACGGCCGACAGCACCTGCTGCACGCCCACAAAGCTGTAGCGCAGATGGCCGTCATAGCGCAGGCTCTCCATCAGCGTTTGGGTGAGCCCATACAGCAGCCCAAACAGCAGGAAGGTGTTGCCCGGCCTGGGCTTTGTCCTCAGGTAGCGCAGCAGGATGGCCAGCAGGATGGCGGCCACAGCAGCCTCCAGCAGGTAGGTGCGCAGGTAGGCGTCATACTCATCCCGGAAAGCCAAAAAACTGTTGGCCAGCAAGGGGGTGGTCAACGGGCGGCTGATGCCCAGCGCTGTGAAGCCCTCGCCCAGGCGGGCGGGCACCAGGAAGGCGGCCAGGGCCGGGGCCAGGCGGTCCAGCAGGCCGGCGGCCGGCACCTCGGTCAGTTTGGCGGAAAGCCAGGCGGCCAGCACCGCACCAATCAGGGCGCCGTACATGGCAAAGCCGCCGCCCCGCAGCGCCAGGATGTTGCGCAGGCTGATAAACGGGGCGAAGCCCGGGTCCAGCAGGCAGTACATCAGCCGGGCCAGCGCCAGCCCCAGGGGCAGCCCCAGGACCGCGGTCCAGGCCATGGCCAGGCGTTCCCGGGGCTGCCCCCGGGTGAGCCACAGCAGCAGGGACATGGCCAGCCAGCAGCCCAGCATCACCAGCAGCCCGTAGGCATACACCTGGGTGCCAAGCAGGGGGAAGGCGCGCGCGTCTGTCAGCATGGGCCTATTCCCCGCCCAGGCTGGCAAAGTAGATCATGTCGCTTTGCGCGCGCTCGTTGGCCTTTGTCTTGTTGTGATAGTAGCCCCCGTCAAACACCATGGTGGCGGAGTTGCCCCCGTCCAGGTTGAAGGCCTCCAGGCAGCCCAGGTCATACATCACCTGCGCCATCGCCTGCAGGGTGAGGCCATCGGAATTGCGCCGGCGGCCCTCCGCCAGCACGATCACATAGGTCAGCGGCGCCGTCTGGCCGATGGCCAGGCGCGGCTCCTTGCCCAGGGGGTTGTAGCCGTAGTTCCTGTCTATGGCGAGCAATTCCCCCTCCTTCACCAGGGCGGGCCCAAAGGTGAAGGCGTTGATGATGGTATGCCCCTCCTCCTCAAAGGCCTGGATCTGCTGCTCGTCCGACTTGATGAACAGGTGAAAATCCCCGTTCTCGTCAATGATCAACAAATCCTTGGTGCGGTTGGGGCGGTTGCGCACCCGCTCGCCCATGCGGTACTCAAAGCTGGTTTTGACCGGGTCATTGCTCATGTAGTTGGCGCTGATGGCAAGGACAGCGTTGTGCTTTTTTGCCATGGATGAGACCAGCGCCACGCGGCTTGAGCCCGGCTTGCCCGCGGTGGCTGTGCGCAGCTGGCTGGGGTGGCTGATGTTCACATAGGCCACCCGCAGCACCACGCCATCGTCCTTGATGGTCTCCAGCCGCAGCTCAATGCTGTCATCCAGGTAGCCTGTGTCGCTCAGGCCAGCAGGGTTGAGCTCCCTGCCGGGGCTGAAGTCAATGGGCAGGGGCGGGGGGGCGCTCTGCGCCCTGGCGGTGGGCAGCAGCCAGGTCAGCCAGCCGCCCTCCTCCTGCTGCCACAGCTGGTCCATCAGCTCATCGCGTTTCTCCTCAAGCAGCGCGCCGGAGGGCAGCAGGAAGGGCAGGGCCAGGCTCATCAGCAGGGCGAGGGCAAGGAGCAGCGTGGCAATTTTTTTCACTTTGATTGATCCTTTAAAACAGGTTGGGGGAAGACCCAGGCTTTCATGATGCGGTAGTTGATGAAGAACAGCGCGCTGTCCACGATGATTTTGGCCAGGCCGGCGTCCATGCCCAGGGCATGGGCGGTGGCGTCCACCAGGAAGGCGGAGGCCAGCATCACCAAGGTGGCCAGCGCCACATAGCGCAGCAGCGCGCCCCTGGACTTCTCCAGCCGGAACACAAACTGCCGGTTGACCCTGTAGTTGAACAGGGCGGAGCACAGCCGGGCGATGGCGGTGGCTGGCAGCACAAGGCTGATGAAAGGGAACTGGGACGGGACCACCCAGCGCACCAGGCTGGGCAGCAGCCAGCGCTCCAGGATGTTGAACAGCCCGTGGTCCAACAGGGTGGACAGGGCGCTGGCGGAGGCGAACTTGAAGAAATTGGCAAACAGCAGCCGGTAGATGCGCGCGGAATCCTGGAAGGGACGGAAGTGGGTGCCCGCGTTGGCGTCCAGGTAGATGGTGGCGATGGGCACTTTCTCAAAGCCCACATTCCATCCGGAGCAGTGGATGAGCACGTTCATCTCATACTCAAAGCGGCTGCCCGGCACCTCAAGCATCCGGGGCATCAGGGCGCTGCTGATGCCCCGCAGCCCGGTCTGGGTGTCGCCCAGCCAGTGGCCGTACAGCAGCATGAAGAAAAAGCTGGTCAGGCGGTTGCCGGCCCGGCTCTTGGGCGGCACATCCGGCAGGCTGAGGTCCCGGCTGCCCAGCACCAGCCTGTCAGGGTGTTCCAGCATGGCCTGGGCCACGCGCAGGCAGTCCTCCGCCGTGTGCTGGCCGTCAGAATCCGCGGTGACCACGCCGGGGCAATCCGGACAGGCCTCCAGGATGTGCCGCATGCCGTGCTTGAGGGCGAAGCCCTTGCCCTGGTTGGCGGGGTATCCCAGCACCGTGCATTCCGGGTGAACCTTGAGCGCCTCAAACAGGGGCGCGTAGTCCGGCCCGGAGCCATCATCCACCACCACCACCCGGTGAAAGCCGTGGGCCAGCAGGTCGGCCACATAGATGCCCAGCTTTTCATCCGGGTGCAGGGAGGGGATCAGCACCACAGCGTCTTCCCGCCGCATGCGCGCCACCTCCCTCCCCTTGAAATCAGCCATGATTATACCTGTTGGCCAGCCGGATTGCAAAGCCGGATGCAGCCAGTCCATTCCGGAAATCCGCCTGCCATGATAGGCAGGCGCGGTGCGCTGTGGTACAATGCGCCACGCGAGGTGAACAAGATGATGACCTATGAATGGGCAAGGCCAGAGGATGAGGGCGCGCTGCTGGATTTAATCAACCTGGTGTTCGCGCTGGGGGGCAACCATACCGATTTCAGGGAACTGATCCCCAGGGTCTACGGCAAGACGGGGTTTGCCGAGAATTCGCTGCTGGCAAAGGAAGACGGCGCCGTCAGGGGCGTGGTCAGCTACGCAAGCGGCAACCTGGTGGCAGGCGGCCAGGAGCTGAAGTTCGGCTTCATCGGCAATGTGGCCACCCACCCCTATGCCAGGGGCCAGGGGGTCATGCAGGTGCTGATGCAGGGGGTGATGGACAGGCTGCGCGACATTGGCTGCGACTTCGCCATCCTGGGCGGGCAGCGCCAGCGCTACCAGCGCCATGGCTTTGAATTGGGCAGCAGCAAGCTGACGCTCCGTTTCACCGGCCGCAGCCTGCGCCATGCCCTGGCGGGGGACAAGCCGGCCTACCGCTTTGTGCCGCTTGAGCAGGCGCCTGCCCGGGATGTGGACAGCGCCTGGGCGCTGCACAATGAAGGCGCTTTGCATGTGGCGCGCAGCCGGGAGGATTTCCCCGTCACCCTGCGCACCTGGCTTGGCAGAACCCTGCTGGCATACCGGGACGAGGCCCTGCAGGGCTACCTGACCCTGTACAGCGGCCGGGTGGGTGAGTTCCGCGTGCGGGACCAGAAGCGGTTGCCCCATGTCCTGGCCGCCCTGATGGCCTTTGACAACCAGGACAGCCTGGAGCTGACCCTGCAGACAGAGGCGCTGCGCCTCCACCCGGCGCTCTTCGCCGCGGCGGACAGCTGGGAGCACGCCCCGGTGTATATGCTGCGCGTGTTCAACTGGCAGCGCTTCCTGGGTGTGCTGCTGTCCTGGAAAGCGGGGTTCACCGCGCTGCGTGAGGGCAGCAGGGTACTGGAGATCCGGGGGGAGGACAGGCTGCTCCTGCAGGTGCGGGACGGCCTGCCGCGGGTTTCACGCACGGAGGACCCGGCGGACCTGACCCTGGGGCATCAGGAGGCCGTGCGCCTGCTCACCCTGCCCTATCCGGAGGAGCTGTTCCCGGGCCAGCCCTTCCTCAACTGGTTCCCCCTGCCCTTTGATTTCCCGGAGGCAGACGCGTTTTAGGTCAACTGAACAATCGCGCGAAATCTGTCTTGAAAACAACACAAAGTGGTTTTCACGGGTGCGCGCCTGGACAGCGCCCCCTATAATGGGGTCATGGACCTGATTGTAGGAGGCCTATGAAACATGTGAGCGAGGCGGTTATCCGCCACCGGAAACTGGTCATCACCCTCACCCTGCTGCTGTGCGTGGTGAGCGTGTTTGCGGCGCTGTCCGTCCGGCTCAACTATGACCTGAGCGATTACCTGCCCGCTGAGGCCCCCACGGCGCGGGCCCTGCGCGCGGCGGGCGACGAGCTGCCCAACCTCCAGGTGTACCTGCCGGGCCTTGGCCTGCGGGAGGCCATGGAACACAAGGAGCACCTGCGCGCCATGGCGGGGGTCAGCGACATCATCTGGCTGGATGACGTGGTGGACCTGCGCGGCACACCTGTTCAGATGCTGCCTGAGGAGGAGCTGGCGCGCTACTATAGCGACGGCCCCCTCTTCCAGCTGACGGTCCCGGAGGCCAGCCAGGCCTCCCTGGTGCTGCGGGTCAGGGAGGCCTATCCGGAGGCGCTGCTGCGGGGCACCGCGGCGGACAATGCGCAGCAGATCAATGTCACCATGAGCCAGATCGCCTCCATTTCCTATTATGTGGTGCCGCTGTGCCTGGTGATTCTGATCCTGGCCACCCGTCACTGGGTGGAGCCCCTGCTCTTCCTGCTGGCCATCGGCACCGCCATCCTGCTCAACGAGGGCAGCAACATCATCTTCGGGGAAGTGTCCTTCATCACCCGTTCCTGCGCCGCCTTGCTGCAGCTGGCGGTTTCCATCGACTATGCCATCTTTTTGCTGCACCGCTTCGCCGACCTGCGCGAGGAGGGCCATGCGCCCGGCGAGGCCATGCGGCTGGCCATGCGCAAGGCCTCGGGCACCATCGCCGCCAGCGCCATGACCACGGTGTTTGGCTTTCTGGCGCTGGTGCTGATGGATTTCTCCCTGGGGCGTGACATGGGCCTGGTGCTGGCCAAGGGCGTGCTGCTCAGCTACCTGAGCGTCATGTTCTTCCTGCCCGCGGTGGTCATCGCCAGCCTCAAATGGATTGACAAAACCCGGCACCGCAGCTTCATCCCCTCCTTCAAGGGGTTTGGGCGGGTGGTGGTCCGTTTCGGCGCGCCGCTGGCCATCGTGCTGCTGCTGGCGCTGCCCCTGGCCTTCCTGATGCAGGGCAAGAACACCTTTGTGTATGGCTCCGGCGGCATGCACAGCCCGGACTCGCCGCTGCGGCAGGAGGCCCGCAAAATCGAGGAGCGCTTTGGCCAGGAGCGCCTGGCGCTGGCGCTGGTGCCGGAGGGGGACAGGGCAAAGGAGGCAGCGCTGGGCCAGGACCTGGCCCAGGTGCCCGGCATCCGCTCCGTGTTTTCCTACGCGGACACCGTTTCCCACGGCATCCCGCCCCAGGCCCTGCCTGACAGCGTTACCGGCCAGTTCTACCAGGATGGCTACGCCCGTTTCATCCTGCTGACAGACCGGCCGGATGAAAGCGCGTCCGCCTTCCTTCAGGTGGAGCAGCTGCGCGACACCCTGCAGCGCCACTACCCGGGGGACGCCCACCTGCTCAGCGAGGCGGCGGTCAATTTTGACCTGATGTCCTTCATCACCTCGGACAACCTCAAGGTGCTGCTGGCCGGGGTGATCTCCATCGGCCTGGTGCTGCTGCTCAACTTCAGGAACCTGACCATCCCGCTGATCCTGCTGGTGGTCATCCAGGGCTCCATCTGGCTGAACATGGCCACGCCCTACCTGCTGGGCTCCACCCTGAACTACATCGGCTTTCAGATTGTGTCCTCGGTGCAGCTGGGCGCCACGGTGGATTACGGCATCCTGCTCACCCAGCGCTATCTGGAGGGCCGCGGCACGCGCCCCCCGCGCCAGGCGGCCGCCTGGGCGCTGGAGGTGTCCACCGCCTCCATCCTGCCCCCCGCCATGATCCTCACCCTGGCTGGCTATGCGCTGGGCCTGCTGGTCAAGGAAAATGGCGTCATTTCTGAGATGGGGCTCATCATCGGCCGGGGGGCTGCGCTGTCCTGCGTGATGGTGCTGCTGGTGCTGCCCCTGGTGCTGTCCTGGTGTGACAAACTGATTCTCAAGACCAAGCTGAAAGGGAAGCAATCAACATGAAGCGCAGACTGATGCTGCTGGCGCTCTCCCTGGCCCTGGTGTTGGGCACCGTCTCCGGCGCCCTGGCCCAGGCCCTGAAGGACGAGGTGGTTTACGCCCGCCTGGACGCGCAGGGCGCCCCCCTGGGCGTCTGGCTGGTGAACGCCTTTGAGGCCAGGGAGCAAACCCGGGTGCTGGATTATGGCGCCTATGAGCAGGCCTGGCCGCTGGGTGAGGCCACGGACTTTGCCTACCAGGATGGCGAGGCCAGCTTCACCATGGCGGCGGGGCGCTTCTCCTACCAGGGCGACCTGCCCCAGGCACAGCTGCCCTGGACCTTTGACCTGGCCTATACCCTTGACGGTCAGCCCGTGAGCGCCCAGGCGCTGTCCGGCGCCAGCGGGCAACTGGCAGGCAGCATCCGGGTGCGGATCAACGAGGACCTGCGCCACATCGCCGACAGCCTGTCGCTGCAGATTACCCTCAGCCTGGATGAGGAACGCTGCCTGGACATCCGCTCGGACAAGGCCACCCACGCCATTGCAGGGGGTGCGCGCACGCTCAGCTTTGTGGTGCTGCCCGGTCAGGAGGCAGATGTTGGCTTCAGCGCCCGGGTGACGGATTTTGCCATGCCTGGCATTCAAATTGCCGGCGTCCGCATGGGCATTGACGCCCAGATGTACCAGGATGCCGCCGCGGCCGCCCTGGCCGGCTCGCCGCTGGAGGGCGCGGTCAGCGGGTTGATGGCCAATTTCCTCTCCGGCATGGAGGGCCAGCCGGTCTCTTCCTTTGCCGACCCCCGCAACCAGGTGCGCTCGCTGCAGTTTGTGCTGCTGGGGGAGCAGGTCAAGGCCAAGGAATTTCCCCCGGAGCCTGAAAGCGAACCGGGCCCCCAGACCTTCTGGCAGCGCTTCCTGAACATTTTCGGGCGCTGACCACAATTTCATCAAGGCAGGCGCCAATGTGTCCCGGACATGTTGGCGCCTGTGCATGAAAAACCGCCTTGTGCGCGTTTGCTGGGTAGACTGAACAGACAGGGAAAGGAGGTGCCCCTTGCGCGAGACACAAGCAGACAAGGCATTGCGGTTTGAACGCCTGGTCGCCCCGCTGGAGCGCCAGGTGTACTTTACTTGCCTGCAGTTGATGGGCAACCCCCAGGACGCGGAGGACTGCGCCCAGGAGGGGCTGCTGAAGGCCTTCCGCAAGCTGGACAGCTTCAGGGGCCGTTCCAGCTTTTCCACCTGGCTGTACACCCTGGTCACCCGCACCTGCCTGGACGCCTTGCGCGCCCGCCGCGAGCAGCTCTCCCTGGATGAGCTGGCTGAAGCTGGCTACCAGGTGCCGGATGACAAGGCGGAGGTCTACCTGCGCCTGGAGGCGCAGGAGCGCAAGGCCGCCCTGCGGCGGGCCATCCAGCGCCTGCCGGCGGAGTTCCGCGCCGTGGTGGTGCTGGTGGACTTGCAGGGCCTGCCCTACCTGCAATCAGCGCAGGTCCTCGGCATCCCGGAGGGCACCCTCAAAAGCCGCCTCAGCCGCGCCCGCGCGCAGCTGTATAAAATTTTGTTGGAAGATGGGGAACTTTTTGACGAAGGGAAACGTCCCAATGATGAAAGGAGGGACAGACATGAACTGTGAGCAATGCCGCGCCCTCCTTGAGCGTCACCTGGAAGGCGGCCTGGACCAGGAGGCCCGCGCGTCCCTGGACGCGCACCTGAAGGCCTGCCCGGCCTGCCGCTTTGCAAGCCAGGTGTTGCAGGACGCCCGCCAGATGGATGAGGGCAGCGAGGTACCCGCCAGCTTTTCATCCGCCTGGCGCGAGCGCATCACGCAGGAGGAGGAACCACCCGTGAAACAGTTTCCCAGAATCACCAAATGGCTGGCCGTGGCCGCAGCGCTTGTGGTCATGGTGGGCGGCACCTGGCTGGTAAGCCAGAACCGCCAGGACCCGGGCTACAACAGAAGCCGCACAGCCTCCAGCCCTTCCATGGACGGCATGGGCTACGACAGCCAGCCGGAAGCGCTGGCCAACTACGCCGCCCCCCAGGACATGGACACGGCCTCATCCAGGAGCGGCGAGGCCGAGATCGAGAAGCAGGCGGCCAAGATCATCCGCACCGTGCGCATGGAGCTGTCCACCCGCGCCTTTGACGAGGACGTAAACGCCGTCCTGCAGGCGCTGGACCAGGCCGGCGGCTGGGTGGAAAGCGCCAGCCTGAGCAATGCCTACAGCAACCTGCGCGTGGCCTACTACACCCTGCGCGTCCCCAGCAGCCAGCTGGACCAGATGATCACCACCCTGCGCGGCGTGGGCCGCCTGGTGTCCTTCAACGAGTCCAGCGAGGATGTGTCTGAACACTACGCGGACACCCAGAACCGTCTGCGCACCCAGCAAACCAAGATGGAGCGCCTGCAGGCCCTGCTGGCCAAGGCTGAAACAGTGGAAGACCTGATCACGGTGGAGTACAGCATCTCCGACACCCAGTACGAGATTGACCGCCTGACCGGCCTGCTGCGGGGCATGGACAGCAAGGTCGATTACTCCACCCTCCGCCTCACCTTGAATGAACTCAGCCCCATTGAAACTTCCCAGGACAAGCAGGAGACCCTCTGGGACCGCGTGCAGAACGGTGTTCAGGCAGCCTTTGAGGGCTTTGTCCAGCTGCTGGCCGACCTGGTGGTCTTCCTGAGCATCGCCCTGCCCTACCTGCTTGTGCTGGTTCTGGTCATCTTCATCATCCGCCGTGTCATCAAAAGGAGAAAAAACAAATGAGAACACCCCTGTCATCCAGGCAGACACCCCGTGATCAAAAGGAGGAAACACCCATGAGAAAAATCCTGTCATTCATGCTGACCCTGGCCCTTGTACTGGGCCTGTCCCTGGGCGCGCTGGCGCAGGAGCCAAGCCCCCAGGTGCTCCCCGCGCCCCTGAACTCCGCCACCCTGGTGGTGTCCGGCGCCAACAGCGTCGGGATAAAGTCCGATTTGGCCACCATTGAGCTGGGTGCCCAGACCCGGGGCCGCACGGTGGGGGAAGCCCACCAGGAGAACATCCGCATCATTGACGCGGTCATCGCGGCGCTGGAAGCGGCCGGCGTCCAACGCGAGGACATCCGAACCAGCTCCTACTACGTCTACTTTGAGCCGGATGGCAGCATGACCGGGGCTGTCGCCAGCCTCATCAGCGGCAACTTCACCGTGACCAACATGCTCTCTGTCACCATCCGCGACATCGACAGCGTATCCACCGCCATTGACGCGGCTTCAGCCGCCGGGGCCAACAACATCTACAGCCTCATCTTCCAGTCTTCCAAGCGCCAGGAAGCCTACCACCAGGCGCTGCAGGGCGCTGTGGCGGATGCCCGTGCCAAGGCCGAGGTGCTCGCCCTGGCGGCCGGCAAGACCCTGGGCAGCCTGGTCAAGCTGGAATCCAACGAATTGATGGGCACGCCCTTTGAAAGTTCCGCCGACCAGAAGTTCGCTGGCGAGATGGCCACGAGCACGCCCATCCTGGCCGGGGATGTCATCATCACCGCGAGCGTGTTGGTGACCTTCAACCTGGACTAAGCGCACAGCCCTTATGAACAGAAGCCCAGGCGCCCACGCGCCTGGGCTTCTGGATTCAAACGGCCGTCATGGGTGTGGGAATGGAACAGCTCCGCCTGCTGCCCTGGCGGCGCCCGGCCCGTGGGTACCTGGGTCTTTTGCTGTGTTTCATTGAGCGCCCAAGCCTGCTGTGCTATACTGAACAAGAAAAATCCGCGCTGGAGGCAGGCTTGTTGCGTAAATTGTTCAGGCCCCACGCCGTGCTGGTGGGGCAGGAGGTGACGCTGCGCTTCGCGGAGCGCACCACCCGCGACCGTTCCTACGGCATACCTGAGAGCATCACCTACGACATCTGCCTTACGGGCAGCCGCCAGCGCGTGGGCTATATCAGCCTGCGCCTGGGGGAAAGCCCGGAAATCTACTACCTGGGCCACATCGGCTACCGGGTGGAGGCGCCCTGGCGCGGCCATGGCTATGCGGCCAAGGCGCTGGCCGCGCTGCTGCCCCGCATCCGGGCGGAGGGCTTTCACAGCCTGTCCATCACCACCGATCCAGACAACATCCCCTCCCGGAAAACCTGTGAGAAACTGGGCTGTGTGCTGGAAAGCATCGTCAAGGTGCCGCCCCCCTACCGGGCTTTGTGCATGGATGCCAGGGAGAAGTGCCGCTACATCCTGCTGCTTGGGGATGAGGCGCCAGAAAGGAACCGCCAGCATGAACCTGCAGTCTAAGGGGATTATCGCCCAGGTGGAGCAGATTGGCCAGGGCGAACAGCTGCTGCTGCTGCATGGCTGGGGCCCCGCCAGCGTCTCCATGGCAGGGCACCTGCGGCCCCTTGCGGCCAGGCTGCAGCATCGCTATGAGGTCACCATGGTGGACTTTCCCGGGCATGGTGGCTCCGGCCAGCCAGGGGTTCATTGGGGTGTGAAGGAATACGCGGAGTGGACGCTGGGCCTGATGGACCAGCTGGGGCTTGAGCGCCCCACCCTGGTCGCCCACTCCTTTGGCGGGCGGGTGGCGCTGTGGCTGGCCGCCCACCATCCTCAGCGGGTGCAGGCGCTGGTGCTGACCGGCTGCGCCGGGCTGCGCCCCAGGGCCACCCTGCGCGGGCGGCTGCGCGCCTGGATGTTCAAGGCTGCCCGCGGCGCCCTGGCCGTCCTGGGCATGTTTCCCGCCCTCAAGGCGCGCCAGGCCGGCTGGCTGGCCAGCTTGCGCGGCCAGTTCGCCTCCGCGGATTACCTGGCCACGCCCGAGGCGCTTCGTGGCAGCTTCAGCCGCGTGGTGCGGGAGGATTTGCGCCCGCTGTTGCCCAGGGTCACCCAGCCTGTGCTGCTGGTCTGGGGTGAGCAGGACCAGGCCACCCCGCTGTGGATGGGCCAGGTCATGGCGAAGGAGCTGCCTGATGCCCGCCTGCTGGTCTACCAGGACGAGGACCACTTCGCCTACCTCAACCAGCTGGCCCGCTTCACCAACGCGGTGGACATCTTTTTGGAGGAGGAGCGCGCGTGAACATCCTGTCTGCCCTGGCCCTCCTGCTGCTGTGGCTGGCGCCGGCGGTGGCCATGCTGTACGCCGCCAGGCAGCTGGTGCAGTTCGCGCAGCTGGCCAGCTACCAGCTTGGGGGCTATGTCCGCGCGGTGCGGCGCCTGCCGGGCAGGTGCGCCTGGCCGGGCCTGGCGCTTGGTGTGGCGGGCCTGCTGCTGCTGTTTTTCTCCTCCCTCACCCAGCGCCTGCACCCGGTGCTATCGCTGCTGGCAGCCCTCCTGTTTTGCGGCCTGCTGCTGGTGTGCGGCTATGTCATTGGCCTGATGGCCTACCGGGAGAAGCAGGTCAAGGTCAGGCTGGTGCGCACCCCGCGGGTCAAGCGTTTGTACGGCGCCTTGCTCCTGGTGGGGCTGCTGCTCACCTGGGCGATGTATGCCCTGAAGCTGCCCTTTGGCGCCAGCGCCCTGCTGCCCTTGCTGCTGCCATTGTGGCTGTTGCTGGCGCTGGTGCTGGCCTGGCCGCTGGAGAAGGCCATCCAGCTGCTTTACCGCGCGGATGCAAGCCGTGTCCTGGATGGGCTGCGCCAGGGCGGGCTGCGGGTGATCGGCATCACCGGCTCCTACGGCAAGACCACGGTGAAAAACATCCTGCAGGCCATGCTGCGGGACACCTACCCGACCCTGGCCTCGCCCGCCAGCTTCAACACGCCCCTGGGCCTGGCCCGCTGCATCCGCGGGGAGCTGGGGCCCCAGCACCGCTTTTTCATCGCCGAGATGGGCGCCCGCCACCCCCAGGACATCCGGGTGCTGGCGC
>JAAYEI010000021.1 GCA_012728815.1 Clostridiales bacterium | reverse complement strand
TATGATTATCTGGGTTCATTCCTTGCCACCTCTGTTGCTTTGATTTTCAGCAACTTCAGTGTAACTGAGCTACGCAAGGAATGAGCCTCTTTTTGTCCTCCTGCGGCAATTCATTTTACAACCTACCCGGCCGCCCGCATCCCCCGTAGGAGCATCATCCATACAACATGCGCCTCCTGGCAATGCATGCTTGACACTACCCAGAAATGGTGATATTATTTATGATTGCATCAGTATCGTCAAGATGCGGCGGCCCAGGGTTGTTTCCTTATTATACAACCCGCCTGCCACACGGGGTACTGGGCAGGAATAAAGGGGTGATTTGGAAATATGGCTCACGAGGTCCAGATGGGGAAACTGCGCAAGCGCATGAGCTTCTCCCGCATCGATGAAGTGCTTGACATGCCCAACCTGATCGAGGTACAGAAAAACTCGTACCGGCGTTTCCTGGAGGAGGATTTCCGGGAAGTGCTCAACGACGTCTCCCCCATCACCGACTACAGCGAGAACCTGGTGCTGGAGTTTGTGGACTATGCCCTGGACAAGACACCCAAGAACAGCGTGGAGCGCTGCAAAGAGCGTGACCTGACCTACGCCGCGCCGCTGAAGGTGTTTGTGCGGCTGAAGAACCGGGAAACGGGCGAGATCAAGGAGAGCGAGGTCTTCATGGGGGATTTCCCGCTGATGACTGAGCACGGCACCTTCATCATCAACGGCGCTGAGCGCGTGATTGTCAGCCAGCTGGTGCGCTCCCCGGGGGTTTATTATACCAAGCAGATTGACAAGGCCGGCAAGGAACTGTTTTCCGGCCAGATTATCCCCAACCGCGGGGCCTGGATTGAGTTTGAAACCGACAGCAACGACGGCCTGTGGGTGCGCATTGACCGGGCGCGCAAGCTGCCCGTCACCGTGATCCTGCGCGCGCTGGGCTACGGCACGGACGAGCAGCTCTATGACCTGCTTGGCGAGGACGAGCGGCTGGTGGCCACCATCACCCACGGGGACGCCAACATCAAATCCGAAACCGACGCGCTGATTGAAATCTACCGCCGCCAGAAGCCCGGCGAGCCGCCCACGGAGGAAGGCGCCCGGGTGCTGCTGCGCAACCTGTTTTTTGACCCCAAGCGCTATGACCTCATGCGCGTGGGCCGTTACAAGTACAACAAGAAGCTGGGCGTGGCCGACCGCATTGCCGGCCAGGTGTCCGCAGAGACCCTCACCCACCCGGACACCGGCGAGGTGCTGGTGAAAAAGGATGCCCGGATCAGCGAGGAGGCCGCGCTGGCCATCCAGAACGCCGGCATCAACATGGTCAACCTGAAGGTGGGTGACCGCGTGCGGCGCGTGGTGGGCAACAACTTTGCCGACGCGGCCGAGCACCTGCCCTTTGACCCCAAGGAGTGCGGCATCCTGGAAGCCGTGCACCTGCCCACCCTCAAGCGCATCCTCGAGCAGGTGCCTGAGGAGGGCTGGAAGCGCGCGGTGACCGAGCAGGCCCAGAACCTGGTGCCCAAGCACATCATCATTGACGACGTCGTGGCTTCCATCAGCTACCTGCTGGGGCTGCCCCACGGCATTGGCAGCGTGGACGATATTGACCACCTGGGCAACCGCCGCCTGCGCTCTGTGGGCGAGCTGCTGCAAAACCAGGTGCGCATCGGCATGTCGCGCCTGGAGCGCGTGGTGCGCGAGCGCATGGCCATCCAGGACGCCAACGATGTCAAGCCCGGCGACCTGATCAACATCCGCCCGGTATCCGCCGCCATCAAGGAGTTCTTTGGCTCCTCCCAGCTCAGCCAGTTCATGGACCAGCCCAACCCCCTGGCCGAGCTCACCCACAAGCGGCGCCTGTCCGCCCTGGGGCCCGGCGGCCTCAACCGCGACCGCGCGGGCATGGAGGTGCGCGACGTGCACTACAGCCACTACGCCCGCATCTGCCCGATTGAGACGCCGGAAGGGCCCAACATCGGCCTGATTGGCTCGCTGGCCACCTACGCGCGCATCAACGAGTACGGCTTCATTGAAGCCACCTACCGCAGGGTGGACCCCAAGACCCACCGGGTGACGGATGAAATTGTCTACATGACCGCCGATGAGGAAGACAAGTACCACATCGCCCAGGCGCTGGAGCCGCTCAATGAGGACGGCAGCTTTGTCAACGACCTGATCACCGTGCGCTGGCGCGAGGAAGTGCTGCGCGTGCCCCGGGAGATGGTGGACTACATTGACGTGTCCAGCAAGCAGCTGGTGTCCGTGGCCACCAGCATGATCCCCTTCCTGGAGAATGACGACGCCAACCGTGCGCTGATGGGTTCCAACATGCAGCGCCAGGCGGTGCCGCTGCTGATTCCCGAGGCGCCCATCGTGGGCACCGGCATGGAATACAAGGCGGCCTATGACTCGGGCGTGGTGCTGCTGAGCAAGCATGAGGGCACCGTGGACGCCGTGAGCGCGGATGAGATTGTGGTCCGCGACGGGCTGGGCGAGCGGCACAGCTACAAGCTGGTGAAGTTTGCCCGCTCCAACCAATCCACCTGCATCAACCAGCGCCCCCGCGTGAACGTGGGCGACACGGTCATGGTGGGCGACCTGCTGGCCGACGGCCCGGCCACCGAGCTGGGCGAGATTGCCCTGGGCCGCAACGTCCTGATCGGCTTCATGACCTGGGAAGGCTACAACTATGAGGACGCCGTGCTCATCAGCGAGAAGCTGGTGAAGGAGGACATCTACACCTCCATCCACATTGAGGAGTACGAGTCCGAAGCCCGGGAAACCAAGCTGGGTCCGGAGGAAATCACCCGGGACATCCCCAATGTGGGTGAGGAAGCCTTAAAGGACCTGGACGAGTTTGGCATTGTGCGCGTGGGTGCCGAGGTGCGCTCCGGCGACATCCTGGTGGGCAAGGTGACCCCCAAGGGCGAAACCGAGCTGACTGCGGAGGAGCGCCTGCTGCGCGCGATCTTTGGCGAAAAGGCCCGCGAGGTGCGTGACACCAGCCTGAAGGTGCCCCACGGCGAATCCGGCATCGTGGTGGACGTGAAGCTGTTCACCCGGGAAAACAAGGATGAGCTGTCCCCCGGGGTCAACCAGATGGTGCGGGTGTACATCGCACAGAAGCGCAAGATTTCCGTCGGCGACAAGATGGCCGGCCGCCATGGCAACAAGGGCGTGGTTTCCCGCATCCTGCCCGAGGCGGACATGCCCTTCCTGCCGGACGGCACGCCGCTGGACATCGTGCTCAACCCCCTGGGCGTGCCTTCGCGCATGAACCTGGGCCAGGTGCTGGAGGTGCACCTGGGCATGGCCGCCAAGCAGCTGGGCTGGCACATCGCCACCCCGGTGTTTGACGGCGCCAACGAAAAGGACATCGAAGACACCCTGGAGCAGGCGGGCCTGAGCCGCGACGGCAAGACCATCCTGTATGACGGGCGCACCGGAGAGCCCTTTGAGAACAAGGTAACCGTGGGCTACATGTACTACCTGAAGCTGCACCACCTGGTGGATGACAAGATGCACGCGCGCTCCACCGGCCCCTACTCCCTGGTCACGCAGCAGCCCCTGGGCGGCAAGGCCCAGTTTGGCGGCCAGCGCTTTGGCGAGATGGAGGTCTGGGCGCTGGAGGCCTATGGCGCGGCCAACACCCTGCAGGAGATCCTCACCGTCAAGTCCGACGATGTGGTGGGCCGCGTGAAGGCCTATGAATCCATCGTGAAGGGCAATTCCATCCCCACCCCCGGCATCCCCGAGAGCTTCAAGGTGCTCATCAAGGAGCTGCAGGCCCTGAGCCTGGACATCAAGGTCTGGGGCGACAACCAGGAGCAGATCATCATCCGCGAGTTTGAGGACGACGAGCTGCAGATGCCCAGGGTGCCCACTGTGGAGGCGGAAAGCCAGGAGGAGATGGCCGCCAAGCTGGACGAGCTGGACGTGGACGCCATCAGCCTGAGCATGGACGACCTGTCATTGGCTGATGAGCTGGAGGACACCCAGAAGCCGGCAGCCCCCGTCAACAGGCAGGCCCTGCTGGACGAGGACAGCGGCGCTGAGGACGATGACCTGGATGACGACCTGGAGCTGGATTTTGACGATGACGACATCGAGATTGAGTAAGCGTAGCCGAACCCACCTGCCGCGCAAGGAGATAGAAATCAATGTTTGAACTGACAAACCTGGAATCCATCCAGATCGGCATGGCCTCGCCGGAGGAAATCCGCCAGTGGAGCTATGGCGAGGTCACCAAGCCCGAGACCATCAACTACCGCACGCTCAAGCCCGAGCGCGGCGGCCTGTTCTGCGAGCGCATCTTCGGGCCTGTGAAGGACTGGGAGTGCAGCTGCGGCAAATACAAGCGCATCAAATACCGCGACAAGGAAAAAATCTGCGACAAGTGCGGCGTGCAGGTCACCCGCGCCAAGGTGCGCCGGGAGCGCATGGGCCACATTGAGCTGGCCGCCCCGGTCAGCCACATCTGGTACTTCAAGGGCATCCCCAGCCGCCTGGGCATGCTGATGGACGTGAGCCCGCGCAACCTGGAGAAGGTGCTGTACTTCGCCTCCTACATCGTGATTGACCCGGGCAACACCGACAACACCAAGACCGAGAAATACGCCCTGATTTCCGACACAGCCTACCGCGCCCTGATGGCCAAGCCTGAGGAGGAGCGCGGCAGCTTCCGCGCGGGCATCGGCGCGGAGGCCATCAAGGTGCTGCTGCAGGACCTGGACCTGGATGGCCTCAGCCGCGCCCTGAAGGAAGAGATTGAGATGCTCACCGAGAAGGAGCGCGACAAGGAGACCGAGTCCCAGCGCCGCTCCCACGCCATCAAGCGCCTGGAGGCGGTGGAGGCCTTCCGCCAGAGCAACAACCGTCCCGAGTGGATGATCCTGGACGTGCTGCCCGTCATCCCCCCGGACCTGCGCCCCATGGTGCAGCTGGACGGCGGCCGCTTCGCCACCAGCGACCTGAACGACCTGTACCGCCGCGTCATCAACCGCAACAACCGCCTCAAGCGGATGCTGGAGATGGGCACGCCGGACATCATCGTGCGCAACGAAAAGCGCATGCTGCAGGAAGCCGTGGACGCGCTGATTGACAACGGCCGCCGCGGCCGCGCGGTGACCGGCCCGGGCAACCGGCCGCTCAAGTCCCTGTCCGACCTGCTGCGCGGCAAGCAGGGCCGTTTCCGCCAGAACCTGCTGGGCAAACGCGTGGACTATTCCGGCCGCTCCGTCATCGTGGTGGGGCCGGAGCTGAAGCTGCACCAGTGCGGCCTGCCCAAGGAGATGGCGCTGGAACTGTTCAAGCCCTTTGTGATGGAGCAGCTGGTCACCCTGGGCATCTCCAACAACGTCAAATCCGCCAAGCGCGCGGTGGAAAAGGTGCGCCCCGAGGTGTGGGACATCCTGGAGGAGGTCATCCACGAGCACCCGGTACTGCTCAACCGCGCACCCACCCTGCACCGCCTGGGCATCCAGGCCTTTGAGCCGGTGCTGGTGGAGGGCAAGGCCATCAAGCTGCACCCCCTGGTGTGTACCGCCTACAACGCTGACTTTGACGGCGACCAGATGGCCGTGCACGTGCCGCTGTCCTCAGAGGCACAGGCCGAGGCCCGCTTCCTGATGCTGGCCGCCAACAACATCATGAAACCCCAGGACGGCAAGCCCGTCATCTCCCCCACCCAGGACATGGTCATCGGCTGTCACTACCTGACGCTGGAGGACAAGAACGCCCTGGGCGCCGGGCGCGTGTTCGCCAGCCAGGACGAGGCGGAGATGGCCTACCACGCGCAGGAAATCTCCCTGCACGCGCCCATCAAGGTG
Source organism: Clostridiales bacterium (assembly GCA_012728815.1). Taxonomy (GTDB): domain Bacteria; phylum Bacillota; class Clostridia; order Christensenellales; family Aristaeellaceae; genus UBA6115. The sequence goes on along the minus strand of JAAYEI010000021.1, from coordinate 12,280 downwards.
CGCCTGACGCGCAGCTTTGAGGGGAAGACCGAGCGCAGGCTGGTGGAATCCACCCTGGGCCGGCTCATCTTCAACGCCGTCATCCCCCAGGATCTGGGGCTGCAGCCGCGCAACTCCATGGACGACATGTTCCTGCTGGAGATGGACCACGAGGTGGTCAAGAAGGACCTGGGCCGCATCGTGGACAACTGCTACCACACCCATGGCGTCAACCTGACCGCGCAGGTGCTGGATGAAATCAAGCGCCTGGGCTACACCTACTCCACCCGGGGCGCGATCACCGTGTCCATCTCCGACATCGTGGTGCCCCCGGAGAAGCAGGAGCTGCTGGACAAGGCGGACGAGCAGGTGCGCAGCATTGAGACGCGCTACCGCCGCGGCCTGATGAGCGAGGATGAGCGCTACAAGTCCGTCATCCAGGTTTGGGGCGACACCACCAACGACCTCAAGGGCCGGGTGATGGGCGTGCTGGACAAGAACAACCCCATCTACATGATGACCAACTCCGGCGCGCGCGGCAGCGTGGGCCAGGTGAGCCAGCTGGCCGGCATGCGTGGGCTGATGGCCTCGCCCTCGGGCAAGACGATCGAGCTGCCCATCCGCGCCAACTTCCGCGAAGGCCTCAACGTGCTGGAGTTCTTCATGTCCTCCCATGGCAGCCGCAAATCCCTGGCGGATACCGCGCTGCGCACGGCCGACTCCGGCTACCTGACCCGCCGCCTGGTGGACGTGTCCCAGGAGGTCATCGTGCGGGAGGTGGACTGCTTTGAGAACCGCGACGAGAAGATCCGCGGCATCACCGTGCAGCCCATCAGCGAGATTGAAACCCTGGAGGAGCGCATCAACGGGCGCGTGGCCGCGGCCGACGTGGTGGACCCCATCAGCGGGGAAATCCTCTGCCTGGCCAACCAGGAGGTCACCCCCCAGCTGGCGCGCAAGATTGCCGACGCGGGCGTAACCACCATGCAGGTGCGCTCGGTGCTGACCTGCCGCTGCCAGAACGGCGTGTGCGCCAAGTGCTACGGCACCAACCTGGCCCACAGCGGCCTGGTGGACATCGGCGAGGCGGTGGGCATCATCGCCGCCCAGTCCATCGGCGAGCCCGGCACCCAGCTGACCATGCGCACCTTCCACACCGGCGGCGTGGCAAACGTGGAGGACATCACCCAGGGCCTGCCCAGGGTGGAGGAGCTGTTTGAGGCGCGCAAGCCAAAGCGTGAGGCCACCCTGTCCGACATCGCGGGCACGGTGTCCATCCAGACCACCAAGAAGCGCCGGGAAATCGTGGTCACCTCCGAGCACGACCCGGAGGAAAAGAAATCCTACCTGATCCACTACGGCGCCAGGCTCAAGGTGGAGGCGGGCGACCGCGTGGAGGCGGGCGATGAGCTGATTGAAGGCTCCATCAACCCCCACCACCTGCTGCGCATCCTGGGCGTGAAGGCGGTGCAGGACTACCTGCTGCGGGAGGTGCTCAGCGTCTACCACAGCCAGGGTGTGGGCCTGGCCGACAAGCACATCGAGGTCATCATCCGCCAGATGCTGCGCAAGGTGCGCGTGGAGGAATCCGGCGACACCAACCTGCTGCCCGGTTCCATGGTGGACATCTTCCAGTTTGACGAGGCCAACGCCCAGGCGGTCAAGGCCTTTGAAGAAAAGCTGGCCAACGGCGAAGTGGGCCCGGACGACCAGCCCCGCGTGGCAAGCGCCAAGCGCGTGCTGCTGGGCATCACCAAGGCCTCCCTGGCCACGGATTCCTTCCTGTCCGCCGCCTCCTTCCAGGAGACCACGCGCGTGCTCACCGAGGCCGCCATCAAGGGCAAGATGGACCCGCTGGAGGGCCTGAAGGAGAACGTGATCATCGGCAAGCTGATCCCGGCCGGCACCGGCATGCGCCGCTACAAGAACATCGAGCTGCAGGAAACCTACTGACAGCTGAACCGGAGAAACTCCCCGTGCCATTTGGCGCGGGGAGTTTTTGTTGATCCTATATAGGAAAAAGGGCCTTGCCCGCTACTCCCCCAGCCTGTCCAGGATGGTGTTCCGGATGGCGGCAATCTCATCATAAGCGGAGGCGAAGAGGAAGTCGCTGTAGTGGATGTCGCAGTCAAAGCGCCCGCCCTTCTCCCGCAGCATGATGGTGAAGCGCACCTGGTCGCCAATCGCGTCGCCATCCCGGCGGTTGGTGTAAAAGACCCAGTGCGTCTCAGTGACGTGCTGGTTCTCCGGGTCCTGATGGGACTGGGCGACCGCCTGCGCCAGCAGCCCGGCCAGCGGGGCATAGTCCGAGGGCACCAGGAAACTGACGCCGTATTCCTCCGGCGGGGCAAAGAGAAACCCAAGGTGGTCCTCATCCTCCAGCTGGTACCACTGGGTGCGCCGGCGGTCATGCTCGCCATAGGGAAAGGTTTCGTCAAAGAGCTTTTTCATGCATATCCTCCTGTATACAAAATGATGGCGGCCGGACACGCCGCAGGGGCGGCGGCCTCAGTGCTCCAGGCCCTGTTTTTGGTTGAGCCGCGCCACGCGCAGAATGACCACCCCCACCCCCACCATCAGCAAGCCCACCAAGAGCATCAGGGTTTGCTTCTCCCCAAAGGGCACTCCCAGCAGCTGGAAGCGCAGGTGCCTAAGCCCCGTTACAAAGCTGCGGCCCAGGGTGGCGGCGGTGAGGGCGGCCAGGAAGTTGGCGGTGGAGTAGAAGGCCACGTGCAGGGTCTGGTTGTCCTCGGGCAGGTTGATGAAGGCCACGCTGGTGAAGGCCAGGTTGATGCCGCACATGCACAGGAAGCTCCAGATGACCCCGATGGGGTAGAGAAACAGCCGGCCGGGTGACACAAAGGCCAGGATGGCATAATGCGGCGCCAGCAGCAGGATGGCCAGGCCCAGGGGGCGCAGCCAGTTGTACTTGAGGTAAACCCGCCGCCACAGGAAGGTGAACAGCATGAGCACCACCACGTTGAGGGAGGCGACCAGCATGATGTAGGAATAGCTGACCTGCAGCTCCCGCAGCAGGTAGACGGTGTAAAAGCTGCCGGGCATGTTCACCACCAGGCTCCAGAGCACCACCACCAGGATGCTGCGCAGGTACACCTTCTGGCCCCAGGTTTGGGTGAGCAGGGAGCGCAGGCGGATTCGCTGCGCCGGCTGCCTGCGGGGCAGTTCGGGGATGCGCAGCAGCATCAGGATGTCCACCGCCGCCAGCAGCAGGGCCAGCACGCGCAGGACACTTAAGCCCCACAGCTCCTGCCCGGAGGCCTTGAACAGGTCCACCACCCCGGAACCCAGCAGGTTGAACAGGGCGATGAAGATGCCGTTGAGCATGGTGACCAGGGAATAATACTGCACCCGCACCCCGGGCGGGATGTGCGCGATGTGCCACACGGTGAAGCCGGGGCCCGCAATGGCGCCCAGGGCATTGACCACAAAGACCGAAAAGCCCAGGAAGACCAGCCTGGTCTGCTGGGCCAGCGGCATCAGGGGGATGAGGCCGATGAAGAGGATGTTCACCAGGTGGATTAGCACGCGGATGCCAATCAGCAGCGGCTTGCGCCGCGAGAAGCGCTCCAGGAGCACAGGCGAAAGCAGCTGCAGCAGGTTGGCGCCAAAGATGAGCATGGTCATCAGCCCCACAAAGGCGTCATCCGCCCGCAGCAGGATCATCAGGCCGGTGAAGAAGTTGCCGCCAATCAGGTTAGCGGTCACATTGGCGGTGAGGTTGTGAAAAATCAGCGAGCGGCGCGCCTGGTTGCTGGCCTCATCGCCCGATACCTGCCAGCCGGAGCTGACCAGCTTGCCCATCCGCGCCAGGATGGCCTTTTGGCCTGTGTACCTGCCTTGTGACATGTGCCCCCCGCGTCCTTGCATTTTGCCCCATTATACACATAAAGGGCGCGTTGGACAGCGGTTTGTGCCGGGCGCGGCCCACATCCTTTGACAAGCCAGGCGCTGTGGGGTATCTTGTTGGCGGACCAACTGCACAGGGCAGCACCGGGGGGCCGCTTGGCGCGGCTTGCCGGTACCATATCAACAAGATACAGGAGAACGCGCACATGAAGAAGTTCAAATGGGGCATCCTGGCGCCGGGCTACATCGCCAACCGCTTCGCACAGGGACTGGCCGTCATCCCGGACGCCATCCCCTGGGCTGTTGGCTCACGGGACCTGGGCCGGGCACAGGCCTTTGCCGAGAAATACGGCTTTCACAAGGCCTATGGCAGCTATGAGGAGCTGGCGGCGGACAGCGAGGTGGACGCCATCTATGTGGCCACGCCCCACCCCTTCCACGAGCAGGCGGTGCTGCTTTGCCTGAACCACGGCAAGCCGGTCATTTGCGAGAAGCCTTTCGCGGCCAACCTGGTCCAGGCGCAGAAGATGGTGAACCTGGCGCGGGAAAAGGGGCTCTTCCTGATGGAGGCGATGTGGACACGCTTCCTGCCCGCGGTTAAAAAGGCCATGGCCCTCATTGAGGAGGGCGCCATCGGCACCGTGCGCCACCTGAGCGCCGACTTTGGCTTCCGCACGGATGTGCGGCCCGAAGGCCGCCTGTTTGACCCGGCCATGGCGGGCGGCTCGCTGCTGGACGTGGGCGTGTACAACCTGGCCTTTTGCAGCCTGGTGTTTGGCAGTCAGCCCGACCGCCTGCAATCCCACCTGGTGCTTGGGGAAACCGGCGTGGACGAGGTGGCCACTGCCCTGCTGAACTACAGGGGCGGCCGCAGCGCCTTTGTGATGTCCGCCATCCGGGTCAACACCGCGCAGGAGGCGGTCATCTACGGTGAGTCGGGCAGCATCCGCATGAAGGAATACTGGCACGCCCAGGAGCTGCAGCTTCACAACCAGGACGGCCAGCAGACCTTCTACCTGCCCTTTGAGGCCAGCGGCTTCCAGTTCCAGGCAATGGAAGTCATGGACTGCGTGCGCAAGGGGCTGCTGGAGTCCCCCCGCATGCCCCTTGATGAGACGCTGGCCCTGGCCCGTACCATGGACCGCATCCGCTTTGACAACCAGCTGCGCTACCCGTTTGAGGGGGAGGACACACCATGAGCAAAACCATCCGCATGCCCGGCAGTGACAAGCAGGTGTCACGCTTCTTCCTGGGCACCATGGTGGTGCACACCGACAACTATGAGGCCTCCGCGGAGCTGCTGGACGCCGCGCTGCGCCAGGGCATCAGCGCCTTTGACCTGGCCTATGTCTATGGCGGCGGGGGGACGGAGCGCGCGGTGGGCAGGTGGCTGAAAGAGCGCGACAACCGCGAGCAGGTGTACATCGCCACCAAGGGCGCCCACCCCGACCAGCACGGCCCCAAGGTGAACCCGAAGGCCATCGACGCCGACCTGCGGGAGTCCCTCTCGCGACTGCAGACGGACTATGTGGACGCCTACCTGCTGCACCGGGATGACCTGAACATGCCGGTGGGGCCCATTGTGGAAGCGCTCAACGAGCACCTGGCCGCCGGGCGCGTGCGCGCCTTCGGCGGCTCCAACTGGACGCACGAGCGCATCCGGGAGGCCAATGCCTACGCCCGGGCGCGGGGGCTTGTGCCCTTCACCATCAGCAGCCCCTATTTCGGGCTGTGTGAGCAGGTGGACAACCCCTGGGGCCCTGGCTGCGTGTCCATCAGCGGGGCGGCGCAGCAGGCGGCGCGGGATTACTACCTTGAGGAAAACATGCCCATCCTGGCCTACTCCAGCCTGGGGCGGGGCATGCTGTCGGGCCGGGTGACGCGGGAGAATTACCAGGACCTGCTGGACCAGGCGGCGCTGACCGCCTACGCGCACGAGGTCAACTTCCTGCGCCTGGACCGCGCGCGGCAGCTGGCGGCGGACAAGGGCGTGTCCGTCCCCCAGCTGGCGCTGGCCTACATCCTGGCCCAGCCGCTCATGGTTTGCCCCATTGTGGGGGCCGCCAACGAGGCCGAAATCGCCCAGACGGTGGCCGCGCAGGACATTGCGCTGAGCGCCGGGGAATGCCGCTGGCTGGAGGAGGGAAACTGACCAAGGCCCGCCAGGCGGGAACAAACGAAAGGCCTTGGGGTCGCGCCCCAGGGCTTTTTCGTGTCAATAGGCTGGCGGCTCAGCGCTCAGCCGGCTGTTCCGTCAGGGCTTAAAGGTTCATCATCATCAAACAGGCGCGGGTTGTCGTGCAGGCGGCCGGCTGTGTAGGCATACAGTGTCCGCGCCCGCAGCACCAGGGTGCGCGCCTGGCCAAAGCGGGCATAGCGCAGCAGCCCGGCCCGCGCCAGACCAGCCTCAACGCGCCAGTAGTTTTCAGAAGGCGCGTCGCTGTGGGCGGCGGAATCCAGCGCGCGCTCACTGCCATCCGGCAGGATAAGCCGGAAACGCACCGGCGGGCCGATGCGCCCGGGCACCTCACACCACTCCTCCACGCCGTGCAGAAAGGTGCAGCTGGTGAGGTCACAGCCCACCATCAGGATGGCGGCGTCCCGCTCCATCAATTGATGCCAGGAGGAATGGGGCCCGCAGGGGGTGCCGCTCTCATGGTCCCGGGCGGTGAAGGCGGCCGCGTCCGCCCCCAGCGCGCTCATGGAATGGGTGGGGTTCCAGCTGCGCACCACCCCGGGGCGCTGGCGGAACATCTCCGGCAGCAGGCCCACAATGGAAGGCGTCCTGCGCACGTCAAAGAGGGGCTGGTCCATCCGGGCGGTTGTCCAGCTCAGCGCGGGGAAGCACAGCAGGCCGGGCCTGAAGTAGGCGGCCAGCGTGTCCAGCACCGCCTGCGCGCCGCCTTCCACCGGCCCAATCCGCTTCATGGAGGTATGCAGCAGCACGGTGTCTGTTTGCTGCAACCCCATGTCCCGAAGGTCCTGGGTGAGGGATGTGGTGTCCGCCATGTTGCCTCCTGATATTGATGTCAGCGATGCGTCCAGTGTACACCAATTCCAGCCAGGCGGCCAGCAGGCTGGTGCAGCCGCTTCTTCGCGCCAAAAGCCCGGCGGCCTTCTGGCCGCCGGGCTGTGCAAAGTCAGGGAAGTTACTTGAGCAGGGTTCTCGCCACGCGCACCTTGGACACCGGTCCGTAGTAGCTGGTGGTGTACAGGCGGTGGTAGGGCCGGATGTAGAAGTAGTAGGTTCCGGGCTTGAGGTTGGTCAGGGTGATGGAGGTGGCGAAGGTCTTGCGGAAGGGGCTGAAGGGCCCCTTCGGGCTGCGGCCGATGAAGATCTGGTACTTGGTGGCGCCGGGCGCCTTGCGCCAGGTCAGCTTGATGCGGCTGGTGCTGATGCTCTGCGCGCCTGTGATGGCGGTGGTGCCCACGGGGATGCTGGCATAGACCGCGCTGTTCTTGCCGCTGGTGACGCGCTGGCCGTCGATGATGTCGTAGGCGCGCAGGCGGAAGAAGTAGCGCACACCCGCCTTCAGCCGGCTCACAGTATAGCTGGTGCCGGTGGTGTAGGCCACCCGTGTCCAGGGGCCGTTGCGGGTGAGGGCGCGCTCCAGCTCATAGCCGCTGGCACCGGGGATGCGCGCCCAGGTGAGCTTCAAGGTGGTGCCGGTGTTGCTGAGGGACTCAATCTTGCTCACCTTGACCGAGGGGCGCCAGGGCTTGGGGATGGCCGGCTTGGGCGTCCCTGTCACCAGCAGGTAGTCCGCCTCCAGGGTCCATTCCTCCTCCGCGTCAATCCAGGCCTGCACCAGGAAGCGGTAGGCGGTGCCGTTGGTCAGGCCGGTGATGGTGTAGGTCAGTTCAGTCACATTGTCAGAAAGCGTGGTGTACGCACCGTTTTCAAACTGGGATACCTTGTATTTGCTGGCGTCCTGGACCGCGGCCCAGTCCAGTTTGATGGCGCCGTCCTGCGCGGTGACCTTGGGCCGCGGTACATCCAGCACGGTGAAGTATGCGCTGTCACTGTTGATGACGCCTGTAGCGTCCTGCACGCTTACCCGCAGACTTGGATAGCCTGCCTGGGTGGCCTGATAGCTCAGGCTGCCGCTGAGGCTGCTGAGCGTACCGCTGGCCAGCACCACTTCCCCGCCATCCTGCCAATGGTACCACTGATAGTCCATGGTGTAGGGGGCGAGGCCGCCGGCAAACTGGTAGCTGGCGGTGAGGGTGTCGCCCGGGTAGTAGATCTTGTCGCTGTCCACGGTGAGCTGCGCGGTGAGGAAGTCATGCCGTGGTTCCCCCAGGATGTCCGCGTAGCCTACCCAATCATAGCGGGTTTCCCCCCGGGAATCCGTGATCTTGGCGTTCACCTCCACATAGCTGCCAAAATTGATCTGGCGGCTGGAACTGCCCGTCGCCTTGTTGCTGTACGCGTCCTGGTAGAAAGCGCGCTTGACGACGTCGCCTTGCTCATCGGCCTCATAGATGTTCCATTCCAGGTCCAGGCTGTAGGGCGGCGTGCCACCCTCAATCTGCCAGTCAACCGTGAGCGTGTCCCCGGCCGTGATGACATGGGCGTTCAAAGAGTACTCTGACAGGATGGGCGGGGGTGAGCCGGTGATGGTGAAGACCTCTGAATAAAATTGTGCCCGGTTGCCTTCCGCATCGTTGACGAAAACCTCAAACTGCCCGCTGGTGCCTCCGGGGACGGTCAGGCTGTCGCTGCCGCTGCCTGCGATGGGATACTCGACGCCAAACTGATTCTCGTACTCCCAGTCGTAGAAGATGGTCCAGTTGGTACGAACAATTTCATAGGGCTGTACCCCGCCGGTGATGGCCCAGCTGGCGGTGATGTCGCCTCCGAAGGGAACGGAGGTTTTGTCCAGGGTGATGGCCGCCTCAAGAGGCTGCGGAGAGCCGGTGATGGTGAAGGATTGACTTGTCTCATACCATCCACCGTACCGCCCATTCACCACCACGGTGAAGTTGCCCTGCTCACCCGCTGGCACGGTGATTGTGGACTCACCCGTGCGATTACCGCGGAGGTTTATCCATTCCACCGCCTGGGTCAGGCCATTGGCATCGGTGACCTCCCAATAGGCATGGCCGGTGAAGCTGTCCTCCCCGCCGGTGATGTCCCAGGTGGCGGTGATGGTGTCCCGGTAGGCCACAGTGGTGGCGCTCAGGCTGACGGTGGGGCTGTAGGGCGGCGGGGAACCGGTGATGGTGAAGAACTCGCTGTGGTTGCTGACCATGCCATGGGCGTCTGTGACTGTCAGCTCAAAGCTGCCCCGGGCGCCGCTGGGCACCTGCTGGATGTCGCTGCCCGCGGCCTGGGTAGACGTACCCCGGGCAAACTGCGTGCCCCAGCCCTCCTCCGGCCAGGAAATCCATTCATATTTGATGCTGTAAGGGGGTGTGCCGCCGGTGATGCTCCAACTGGCGGTGATGTCCTGCTGGTAGACCGCCTCCATGGTACTGAGGGTGATGTCTGCCTGGATGGGGTCAGGCGCGCCCAGGATGGTGATGTCCCCAGAGTCTTGCCAATCGGTGTTGCCCTCCGCGTCCGTGACACTCAGCTGCACATAGGTGCGCACACCAAGGCCTGCCTGCGCCTGCGCGCTGCCGGCGGCTTCACTGAGGGTGCCCAGGAACCGCGCGGAATGCATACCCTGAGAATCCACCGTGACCAAGACCGCCTCAATGCTGTAGCCCGGCACCCCGCCGGTAACCGCCCAGGTGTAGGTGAAGGTGTCACGGTAGTTGAGGGTGGTGGGGGTCACCTCCAACTGGATGGTGATGGGCTCGGGGGAGCCGGTGATGGTGAAATCATCGGAATATTTGCTGAAACGGTTGTTGTCAGCGTCCCATACATTCAGGGCGATGAAGCCCTTGGTGCCCATGGGCACACGGAACTGGGCGCTGCCAGCGGCCTGGTCGGACCTGGAGTCAGACACCCAGGTGTACTCATTGCCGTCATCCCTGCTGATGAACAGGTCGGTCTCTATCCGGTAGGGCGCGACGCCGCCTTCCACCTGCCAGTTGGCAATGATGTCCTCGCCGTATGTGGCCTGGGTGGTGGACAGCGTGATGCTGCCAGTGATGGGCTCCGGTGAATTCAGGATGGTAAACTCAGCAGACTCAGCATAGGCGCTGTTGCCGTCCGCGTCCTCCGCATAGACGGACAGGTAGCCCCGCTCCCCTATGGGCGCCTTCAGAGTGGCGCTGCCGGGCGCCTGGGTGGATTCATACCCCATCAAATGCTCGAAGTCAAGACCTGGCTGGGCGATCCACCAGGAGTAGTACAAAGTGTAGCCCCCTGCCCCACCGGTCACCTCCCAGGACACATCGATGTTTTCACCGTAATTCACTGTGGACTGCCCCAGGCTCAGGGTCACCACAAGGGGCTCTGGCGAACCGGTGATGGTGAAGGGCGAGGTGGCGGTGTACGCGATGGCCCCTTCCGCGTCCCAGACATCGATGGTGAAGTCGCCGCGTACGCCGGCAGGCGCCATCAGGCTGACACTGTTTTGCGCGGGGGTGTTTTCCAGAAATTTGTGTCCGTAGGTGCGCCCGCCCCCCTCTGCGTCGTCCACACTCCATGAATAGCTGACCGAATAGGGCGCAACGCCGCCGGTGATGGCATAGGTGCTGGTTATGATGTCCTGGTAGGCGTAGGTATCCTGGTCGTTTTGGGCGGTGATGGCCAGCGGGCCAGGCGCGCCGGTGATGGTGTAGGCGTCGGACTGCCGGGACAGGGTATTGCCCTCAGCGTCCGTGACGGTGACATGGAACGTGCCCTTTTGCCCGTTGGGCGCGGGGTAGGTGGTGCTTCCCTCGGCCTGCTCGCTGGTGCCGCCTTCTATAATGTGCCAGTTGACTTCGCCGGGGTCGGCCCACAAGCTGTATTCCACCGTGTAGGGCGCGACACCCCCGGTGATGGCCCAGGTGCTGGTGACGGGCGCCTGGAAGGCATAGGCGCTTTGGTCGTTGGTGAGGGTGACCTGCAGGGGCGCGGGCGCGCCGGTGATGGTGAAGGGGGCTGAATAAATGCCAACCCAGAATCCCTCCCCGTCAACCACCGTGGCTTCAACATAGCCGCTCGTGCCAATGGGCGCGTTCAGGCTGACGCTGCCCTGGGGCTGGTCGCTGCTTGGCGAGTAATAGACGGTCACATTGTCATGCTCATCTGTGATATACCACTGGATGCCCACATCGTAAGGCGCGATGCCGCCGGTGACCTCCCAGCTGGCGGTCATCTGCTCCTGATAGGCGTAGTCAGTTTTGTTGGTGGTGACGCTGATCTGAGGGGGTTCAGGCGCGCCGGTGATGGTGAAGGGGGGGGTGGACCACCAGAGGGTGTTGCCATCCGCATCCTCAATGCTCACGTTGAAGGTGCCTTCTATGCCGTTGGGCACAATCAGGCTGTCACTGCCCTGTGCAGCGGTGCTCGTGCCGTGACCATAGCTGGAATTGCTGTTGTTCGCGTCCAGGATTTGCCACCAGTACTGCAGGGTGTAAGGCGCCACACCACCGGTGATGGACCAGCTGCTGGTGAAGGAGTGCTGGTAGACCGCTTCATCCGCTTCGTTGGTCAGGATGACACTGAGGGGTTCCGGGCTGCCGGTGATGGTGAAGGTGGGGGAATCATATTCCACGTGCTGCCCCATGCTGTCTCTCACCCATAAAGCGAAGTAGGCCCGCTCCCCGGAGCGCACACGGGTGGTGAGGCTGCCCTCCGCGCCTTCTTCACCATACATGTAATCCGTGTTGGTGTTCCCGCCATCCGATAGCGTGTAGTGCATGTGGCCACTGATGTCGTAAGGCGGGGTACCGCCGGTGATGACCCAGGTCACCGTGATCTGATCCCCATAATTGAAGGCGTCGCCGTTCAGGGTGACGTCCGCCATGAGGGGCTCGGGGGCGCCCACAATGGGGAAGACCTGGGAATCGACGCGTTGGTAGCGGCCGTCCTCATCCCACACATCCAGGTTGAACTGGCCTTTGATGCCAGCGGGCGCGGTCAGCGTGGCTACGCCCGCATCTATCTCGTCCTGGGAAATTCCGAAGTCCCGGGAGGTGTTTTCACTTTCCCAATAGGTCCAACGCCCACTGACGTTGTATGGCGGCGTGCCACCGGAGATATCCCAACTGGCGGTGATCTGCTCGCCGTAGTTGACGCTGTCCGCGCTCAAGACGATGTCCGCCGTCAGGGGCTGGGGGACGCCAGTGATGATGAAGTCTGGGGTGTAGAACTCGGCGAAAGCATCCTCCGAATCAAACACCTGGATATAAAACCTGCCACGTACACCTGCAGGCACGTCACTGCTGACGCTGTTGGCGGCAGGGCTCGTGTTCCAATCCATGGCGCCATATTCCCGCTCTATGTTGTCGGCATCGGCTATCAGCCAGCGGTAGGCCGCCCGATAGGGGG
>JAAYEI010000020.1 GCA_012728815.1 Clostridiales bacterium | reverse complement strand
TGTTGATGATGTGGCGCAGGGGGTGGGATTCGAACCCACGTGGGCTTGCGCCCAAACTGATTTCGAGTCAGCCCCGTTATGACCACTTCGATACCCCTGCGCAGACGGGCAAACCCGCCCGATTATGGTATATCAGCCCCGGAGGGCTGTCAAGCGAAGAGAGCGCCCGACCCCTGCCCAGGCACACGCTGCCTTGCCCCGCCCGCCCCCTCCATTGATTGACACCGCGCGGCCCCGTGGATAAGATGGTTTGAGCGCAATACTTTTTGTGAGGAGCACGCATGGCCTACAATGACATCAAAAACATCCTGCCCCGCTTTCGTTTTGAGGGCGAGTATGTCTCATCGCGCGAGCTGACCAGCGGCAACATCAACGAGACCTATGTGCTGGAATACCGCGACGGCCCGCGCACCAACATGTACATCATCCAGAAGATCAACACCTATGTCTTCCGCGACCCGCTGGGGATGATGCAGAACATCGCTGCGGTGACCGAGCACCTCAAGGCCAGCCTGCAGCGCCACGGCGGCAGCGCGGAGCGCCAGGTGCTGGAGCTGGTGCGCACCAAAAACAACGATATTCTGATTCAGGACCGCAAGCTGGGCGTCTGGCGCGCCTACACCTTCATCACCAATGCCCTGGCGCTGGATGTGGTGCGCGAGCCTGCCCAGATGGAGGAGGTGGGCCGCGCCTTTGGCCGCTTCCAGCGCAACCTGGCCGATTTCCCGGCGGAGGCCTTGTTTGAGACCATTCCCCACTTCCACAACACCACCAAGCGCTTTTACGCCTTTGTGCGCGCGGTGGACGAGGACAAGGCCGGCCGCGTGCGCGAGGTGGAGGACGAGATCGAGTTTCTCTTTGACCGCCGCCGGATGATGGGCGAGATCGTGCGCCTGCTGGACCGCAAGGTGCTGCCACTGCGCGTCACCCACAACGACACCAAGTCCAACAACGTGCTGCTGGACGAGCAGACCGGACAGTCCCTGGCGGTGATTGACCTGGACACCGTCATGCCCGGTTCCTCCCTGTATGACTATGGCGACGCGGTGCGCTTTGGCGCCTCCACCGCCCGGGAGGATGAGGAGGACACCCGCCTGATTGGCCTGGACATGGAAAAGACCCGCGCCTTCACGCGGGGCTTTGTGCAGGAGACAGCCGGCATCCTCTCGCCGGAGGAACTGTCCCGCCTGCCGCTTGGCATCAAGGTGCTCACGGCTGAGCTGGCCATGCGCTTTCTGACGGATTACCTGGACGGGGACCTGTATTTCAAGGTGAACTCCCCGGTGCACAACCTGGTGCGCGCCCGGGCGCAGATGGCGCTGCTGGTGGACGTGGAGCGCCGGGAAGAGGAGCTGCACCAGATGGTGCAGCACTACCTGGCCCGCTATGCCTGATCGCGGCTGACCGGCGGCCTTTGGAGCACCACCAGCAGCACGCCGGTCTGAACCGCCACCCGGATGGGCAGGCCCAGCGCCTCGTTGCTGACCCCCAGGGGCTGGGTGGCCTGCAGACTCGCCTGGTGCAGCGGGTACTTCAGCCCCTTCAGTGTCACCCCGCTGGCCGTGCCGCCCCAGCTGAAGACGGACACCAGCCGGCCTTTTGGCAGCGGGGGCAGCGCCAGGCAGCCAGGCCCCTGGGCGTAGACCAAGGCCTGAGGGTCCACCATCACGCCCCGCAGCCCCTGTGATGCCAGGCCGGCCAGCAGGTGCAGGTTGGCCAGGCTGTGGTCCAGCCGGCCGCCCAGCGCGCCGTACAGCTTAAAGCGTGCAAAGCCCCGGCCGCGCGCCAGGCGCAGCGCCAGGGCCAGGTCGGTCTCGTCCTTGTGGCGCGGGAAGCGCAGCTGGCCCAGCATGCCCGGCGCCGCGCTGATGGAATCCATATCGCCCAGCACCAGGTGCGCGGGCAGGCCGGCGCAGCGCAGCGCGTCATAGCCGCCGTCCGCCGCGATGACCAGGTCCCGCGGCCCCGGGTCAAAGCCCGTCCGGCAAAACGCGCCCGCGCCCACAATGTAAGCCGTTCTCTCGTGCATGTGCCCTCCTGACCCTGTTGTAGCACAAGCCCGCCTCCCATTCAAGAAAGGACAAACCTTGAAGAAGAAAACCCTGTACGCCTGCAATGCCTGCGGCTTTGAGAGCCCGCGCTGGTATGGCAAATGCCCGGGCTGCGAGGCCTGGAACACCCTGGAGGAGGTGCCGGACCAGGCGCTGCCCACGGCCAGGAAGGCGGAGCGCAAGCGCGCGGCCGGCACCGGCGCCCAGGCGCTGACGCTGGTGGACATCCCCTCTGACGAGGCCATCCACCAAAGCACCGGCATCGCGGAGTTTGACCGGGTGCTGGGCGGGGGTGTGGTGGAGGGATCCCTGCTGCTCATCGGCGGGGAGCCGGGGGTGGGCAAGAGCACCCTGCTGCTGCAGGTCTGTGCCCACCTGGCGCGCAGGGGCAAGCGCGTGCTGTACATCACCGGGGAAGAAAGCGCCCGGCAGATCAAGCTGCGCGCCCAGCGCCTGGGCGCCGGGCGGGACCAGGTGCTGGTGCTCGCGGAAAACGCCATGGACGCGGTGGAGGACAAGCTGGCCAGCATCCAGCCGGAGGTGGCGGTGGTGGACTCCATCCAGACCATGTACCGCCCGGACATGGCCTCCGCCCCCGGTTCCGTCAGCCAGGTGCGCGAAAGCGCCTCCATGCTCATGCGCCACGCCAAGACCACCGGCTGCGCCATCTTCCTGGTGGGCCATGTCACCAAGGAGGGGGCCATCGCCGGCCCCCGGGTGCTGGAGCACATGGTGGACGTGGTGCTCTATTTTGAGGGCGACCACCACAGGGAATACCGCCTGCTGCGCGCCAACAAGAACCGCTATGGCTCCGTCAACGAGCTGGGCCTGTTTGAGATGACGGGCGAGGGCATGCGCGCGGTGGATAACGCGTCAGAAACCCTGCTGCAGCACCGCACGGCGGGCATCTCCGGGTCTGTCGTGTTTTGCGGCATGGAGGGCAGCCGGCCCATGCTGGTGGATCTGCAGGCGCTGGCCACGCAAAGCTTCTACGCCTCCCCCAAGCGCACCGTGAACGGCATGGACCAGGGCCGGGTGGCCCTGCTGCTGGCGGTGCTGGAAAAGCGCGCGGGGCTACGGCTGTACAACCAGGATGTCTACATCAACGTGGCCGGGGGCCTTAGCCTGAACGAGCCCGCGGCTGACCTGGCCGTCTGCCTGGCGGTGGCCTCCTCCCTGTCGGACAAGAGCTTGCCCAGCGACGTGGCTGCCATGGGTGAGGTGGGCCTGCTGGGCGAGGTGCGGCCCATCCCCTTCATGGAGCGCCGCCTGGCCGAGTGCGCGCGCCTGGGCTTTGAGCAGGTCATCTGTCCCAGGGACCGCGGCGGCAAGCTCAGGGCGCCCCGTGGGGTGGAGCTGATCCAGGTGGCCACCCTCTCCCAGGCGGTGGCCGCCCTGCACCTGCTGGCTGACCAGGGGACGGGCAAGGCGGCGAAGTGATACGGATGCCCACATCATTTGTAATCATTACACATAAAGTCGAAACAGTTTTGCAACCCGCGCTTTATTGCAAGCCTGTCCCGCCTGATGTATATTAAGGATGAGGAAAATTGCATGGCGTACAGACAAAGGAGGGTGGCAGGCATGAAGAGACGCATCATCGCCGGCCTGTTGGTGCTTGTCTTGGCGATTGGCCTGGTGCTGCCAGGCGCGTGGGCGGAGAACCTCAGCTATGGCGCCAGCGGCAGCCAGGTCACCCAGGCGCAGTCGCGCCTGAAGGCGCTTGGCTTTTACACCAAAAGTGTGGACGGAAAGTTCGGCTACTCCACGTACCTGGCCGTCAAGGCCTTCCAGCAGAAAAACAGCCTGAAGGTGGATGGCGTCATTGGCCAGGTGACCAACCTCGCCCTCTACCGCGCGGACGCCCTGGGCAAGGACGGCAAGCCGGCCGGCGCGCCCGCTGACCAACGCGTGGCCTATGGCAGCGAGGGGCCGGCGGTCACCACGGTGCAGACACAGCTCAACAAGCTGGGCTTTTATAAGGGCCCGGTGGACGGCAAGTTTGGCTACCGCACCTACCAGGCGGTGCGCGCCTTCCAGAAGGCCCAGGGCCTGACGGTGGATGGCGTGGTCGGCCCGGCCACCTGGGCCGTGCTTACAGACGGCCTGCCGCTGCCCAAACAGCCCGCGCCCCCGCCCCCGCCGACGCGCATCAAGCTCAACGACAAGGGCAGCCAGGTGCGGCAGATCCAGCAGAAACTGGTGGACCTGAAGTACAAGCCCGGCAAGGTGGACGGCGTGTTTGGCTACGCCACCTACCTGGCGGTGCGCGCCTTCCAGCAGAACAACAAGCTCAAGGTGGATGGCGTCGTGGGCCCGCTCACCTGGGCCAAGCTCTTTGGCAAAAGCCCCGTGCCCGCGGGCAGCAAGCCTGCTGCCCCAGCGGTCACCCCGGTGCCTGACGGGGTCACCCCCAAGGCCATCCGTGTGCAGTACAACCAGAAAAACGCGCTGGTCACCCAGGTGCAGCAGCGCCTGGCCGACCTGAAGTACCTGAGCCCCGGCCAAGTGGATGGCAAGTTCGGCTTCCGCACCTACCAGGCGGTGCGCGCCTTCCAGCGCAACAACCGCCTGAAGGTGGATGGCGTCGTCGGCCCCCTCACCTGGGCGCGGCTGTTCAGCAGCAAGGCTGTTGCCAGCAAGAAATAGCAGCCTCCGCCCTTCCTGAATCTGGTCAGGCAAGGCGCCACCAACCTACCTGATGCACAGCCCCGCAGGCGGTCAGCCGGCGGGGCTGTGGTTGTCTGGAGAGCATCATCCAGGTTGGGGCATCAGGTAACCATACGTGGCTTGCGAATCCTTGGGGCGACTGGTGCGCTGCCACGGGTCTGGGCGCAAGCCGGGTTTTCCATTCGTTTTTGCCGGCTGTGCCTGCGCAGGCGGACAGGAGAAAATTCATTCTTTCCCGCGCGATGGGTGTCCGTGGACACCCATCGCGCGGCTTGCTCAGGGCCCGATGATGTGGACCCTGCCCGCGGTGGGTTCCGGCGGCGCCGGCACATGGGCCAGGCCGCGCAGCATTTGCAGGCGCTTTTCGCCAATGCCGGGCACCTGTCGCAGATCCTCCAGGAAATAAAAGGGATGCTCCTCCCGCTGCCGCACGATTTGCTCCGCCAGGTGGCTGCCGATGCCGGGCAGGCCCATCATGGCCGCGCGGTCAGCGGTGTTCAGGTTCAGCCCGGTGGGGGCGGGGGTGGGCAGGGCCAGGCTGGCCCGCGGCGCCGCGGTGAAGGTCAGGACTGGCGGCCGGGGCAGGTGGCCCCTGGCAGCGTCCAGCGCCATGTAGCCAGCTGTCAGCCCGCACAGCACAAGCGCGGCCAGCCCCAGGGCGGGGCGGAGGCGTTCTTTCCAGCGCGTGCTGCCCACAGGTTCAGCCCTGCCGCAGCTTCTGGCCCTGGGGGGTGTCCTCCACCTGCCAGCCCAGGTCGGCCATTTGCTGGCGCAGGCTGTCGCTGGTGGCCCAGTCCCGCTGTTTGCGGGCCTGCTCGCGCTGTTTGGCCAGGGCCGCCACCTGGTCGGGCACCTGGGCGCGGTCACGCTTCAGGATGCCGAAGATGTCAGCCATCTCCTGCAGCGCCTGCAGCGCCCGGGTCAGCACCTGCGGCGCGCTGCCTTCATTGAACCGGGTGTTGGCCAGGTAGGCCAGCTCAAACAGCGCGCCCATGGCCTCGGCGGTGTTGAAATCGTTGTTCATGCCGCTGACGAAGCGGCCGCGGATCTCCTCCACCTGGGCCAGCAGCGCCTCGTCCTGGGCTAGCAAGCCGCGCTGTTTGGCCTGGGCCAGCAGGCTGTCCATGCGCTCCCTCGCGGTGTACAGCCGCGTCAGGGAGGCCTTGGCCTGGGCCATCATGTCCCGGCTGAAGTTCAGCGGGCTGCGGTAGTGGGCGGACAGCATCAGCATACGCACGTCCTCGGCCTCATACTCCTTCAGGATGTCCCGCACGGTGAAGAAGTTGCCGGCGGATTTGGACATCTTGCTGTTGTCAATGTTGATGAAGCCATTGTGCATCCAGTAGTTCACAAAGGGGTGGCCGGTGTAGCCCTCGCTCTGGGCCACCTCGTTCTCATGGTGGGGGAAGAGCAGGT
The DNA here is from genome assembly GCA_012728815.1 of Clostridiales bacterium. Lineage (GTDB taxonomy): Bacteria > Bacillota > Clostridia > Christensenellales > Aristaeellaceae > UBA6115. The sequence continues at coordinate 13,945 of JAAYEI010000020.1, read as the reverse complement.
CCTGCCCGCCGCAGTGGATGTCAAAATGATCCCCCAGGTAGTTCATGCTCATGGCGCTGCACTCAATGTGCCAGCCAGGCCGCCCGCGCCCCCAGGGGCTGTCCCAGCTGGGCTCGCCCGGCTTCTCGGCCTTCCACAGCACAAAGTCCAGGGGGCTGCGCTTCTCCTCGTCCACGCTTACCCGGGCCCCGGCGTCCAGGTCCTCCAGGTTCTGCCCGGACAGCTTGCCGTACTCCTCAAACCCGGGCGTGTTGTAGTACACGCTGCCGCCGCTCTCATAGGCCAGGCCCTTGTCCATCAGCCCCTGGATGACCCGGATCATCTCTTCCATATGCTCGGTGGCGCGGGGGTGCACGCTGGCCGGGCGCACGCCCAGGGCGCGCGCGTCCTGCCAGTACTCGGCGATGAAGCGGTCGCCCAGCTCCTTCACCGTGGTGCCCTCCCGCTGGGCGCGCTCAATCATCTTGTCGTCCACATCAGTGAAGTTCTGCACGAAGGTGACCTCAAACCCCTGGCTTTCCAGGTAGGTGCGCAGCACATCAAACATGATGAAGGGCCGGGCGTTGCCGATATGAAAGTAATCATACACCGTCGGGCCGCAGCAGTAGATGCCCACCTTGCCAGGCCTGATCGGGATGAAGTCTTCCTTTTGCCTGCTCTGGCTGTTATAGATCTGAATCACGCAAACCCGCTCCTTTTGTCCGTCTGATAGTTTGACGGCCGGTTGGCCGGCCGCCTTCCCAGTCTATCCCCGCAGGATTTGCCTGTCAAGCAAGGGGTTGGGCGAGCGCAGCAGCTCCTCCTGCGCGTTGATTTCCTTCAGCGCGCGGGGCACCCGCTCATAGTGGTTGCCGTGCACCAGGCGCCACAGCTTGCGGTTGTCCAGCAGGCCCAGCTCCAGAATGGACAGGATCTGCGCCTTGATGCGCGGGTCCTTCACCGGGGTGGTCAGCTCCACCCGCTTGTCCAGGTTGCGGGGCATCAGGTCGGCGCTGGACAGGTACACCTCCGCTTCGCCCTGGTTGTGGAAGCTGTACACCCGCGGGTGCTCCAGGAAGCGGCCCACGGCGCTGAAGACCTGCAGGTTGGGGTGCTCATGGTAGTTCAGGCAGCAAATGCCGCGCACCATCAGCCGCACCGGCACGCCATCGCGCGCCGCTCCTCGCAGGGCGTCAATCATCTGCTGGTCAGACAAGGAGTTCATCTTCATCGTGATGCCGCAGGGCAGCCCCTGGCGGGCGGCCTTGGCCTCCCGCGCGATTTTTTCCAGCATGGCCTCCCGCAGCCGGTAGGGCGAGGCTATCATCTCCCGCATGGGGTAGGTGTAGCTGTAGCCCAGAATCAGGTTGAAAAAGGCGGCCGCGTCCTCGCCCAGCTGCTTGTCGCAGGTGAGCACGCCCATGTCGGTGTAGATCCTGGCGGTCACGTCGTTGTAGTTGCCGGTGCCAAAGTGGGTGTAGTGGCGCAGGCCATCCGCCTCCCGGCGCACCACCAGGGTCACCTTGGAGTGGGTCTTCCAGCGCGGCACGCCGTAGAGCACATGACAGCCGGCCTTTTCCAGCGCCTTGCTCCAGGCGATGTTGTGCTCCTCGTCAAAGCGGGCGCGCACCTCGATGAGCACCGTTACCTGCTTGCCGCTTTGCGCCGCGCGCGCCAGCGCGTCAATCATCGGGCTGTGGGAGGACACCCGGTACAGCGTCTGCTTGATGGCCAGCACGTTCTGGTCGGAGGCGGCCTCGGACAGGAAGCGCACGATGGGGTCAAAGCTGTCATAGGGGTGGTGGAGGAAGATGTCGCCCCCCCTGATGGTGCGGAAGATGGATTCCCGCGCCAGCAGCCTGCTGTCCACGCGCGGGCTGTAGATAGGGTAGCGAAGGCGGTCAAAGCCGGGCAGGTCGCATACCTGGCGCATGATAAAGCGCAGGTCCAGCGGGCCATCCACCTGGCAGACGGCCTCATCCGCCACCTCCAGCCCGGTTTGCAGGGCGTGAAGCAGCAGGGGATGGGCGCCCCGGGGCACCTCCATGCGCACAATCTTGCCGTAGGAGCGCCGCTGCACGTTCTTGCTCATCTCGTTGAGCAGGTTGTGCATGTCATCCAGGTTGATGACAAAATCGGTGTTGCGTGTCAGGCGGAAGGGCAGGAAGGCCAGGGGCGCCATCTGCAGGAACAGCCGGGGCAGAAACATGGTGATCAGGTCGTCCAGCAGCAGGCCGCGCGCGCGGCCCTGACCCATGGGCAGCAGCACCAGGCGCTTGATGGCCCGGGGCACGGACACGATGGCCACCTGCGGGTCGCCGCCCTTGTCAGATTGCAGCAGCACCGCGATGTGGATGGTTTTGGCGCTGAGGATGGGGAAGGGGTGCTGGGGGTTCAAGGTGCGCGGGGTGAGCGCTGGCAGCACCTGCGCGTCAAAATACTGCGACAGCCACTGGCGCTGGCGGTCCTCCAGGCTGTCCGGGCCCAGCAGGTGGATGCCCTGCAGGGCCAGCTGGGGCAGAATGCGCTGGTTGTACACCCGGTACTGCCGGCCCACATGGGCGCGCACCCGCCTGCGGATCAGGGCCAGCTGGCGCTGGGGCAGCAGCCCGGCGATGTCAGGCCTGCTGCGGCCCATGTCCTTTTTGCGCTCCAGCTTGCCAACCCGCACCATGAAAAACTCGTCCAGGTTGTTGGACACGATGGACACAAACCGCGCCTGCTCCAGCAGCGGGTTGTCGGGGTTGGTGGCCTCGTCCAGGATGCGCTCGTTGAAGTTGAGCCAGCTCAGCTCGCGGTTGTAGTATAGACCCTTGCCGCGCATGCCCCCTCCTACCGGGTCATCCGCGCGCTCAGGCGCAGCAGGGTGGCGGCGGGGCGGTTGAACAGCCGCAGCGGCAGGGGGTAGTAGCCTGAGGTGCCCAGGCCTGGGCTGATGTGCAACGGGAATCCCTGGCGGATCAGCAGCCCGGTGAAGCCCTCATCCCCGGGGAGGAAGCCGCCACCCCCCTCGGGCTGGGGGGGGATGTAGACCGGGCCCAGGCCGGGCAGGCGCGCCTGCCCGTTGTTGAACTGGCCGGACAGGAAGAGGCTGGGGGTCAGCTGCCCGGCCTCCCGCCCCAGGCGGGCCAGCTCAGCCAGCTGCCCCTTGTCGGGCGGGTGATGGGTGACCGCCACGATGATGTCCTCCGGTTTCATCTCAAGCAGCGCCTCCTGGCTGCGCTCCACGCCCTGCAGCCTGTGCTGGGCAAAGCGCAGCTGCGCGGCCTGTTCCGGGGCGTACTGGTCGCCGCCGGTCAGCTGGCCGATCAGCTCCTTCAAGGCGAAGACAGCGTTGGGCAGGTCCAGCAGGAAGGTTTCCCCCGGGCAAAACCACACCGTCCGGCCTTCATACTCCAGGCGCTGGGGGGTTTCCAGGTAGATGGCGCCGGCATCCTGGGCCGCTTGCACCCAGGGGGCAAGCACCTGGGCATCCCCGTGGGGCTGCTGCAGCAGGGCGGGTGGGTCGCTGTCCCCGGCAATCAGGTAAATCGGCACGCCCGGGCGCAGCCGGCCCAGCAGCGTCAGCAGCGGCGCGGCATTGCCGGATGTACCCACCATGTCCCCGGAGAGCACCACCGCCTGGTAATCCTCCTTGCCCAGGGCGCTGATCAGGTTGTCCTGGTTGCTGCCCAGGCTGGCGGCGTTCAGGTCGCTTAGGTGCAGGATGGCAAAGCCCTCCAGCTCCCGGGGCAGGTTCAGCACGGTCACCCCGCGGGTGTCCAGCCGCGCGTAGCGGTTGGACAGGCCGTTCAGGACCAGCACCAGCGTCAGCGCCGCCACCAGCAGCCCAAGCACCGTCAGGCAGCCCGCCCGGCGCCTGCGCCGGGTGGAGAACAAGCGGTGGGAACGTCCCTGGCTCATGTCATGACCTCAATCTTTGCTGCGCACATCATAGCACGGACCCGCCACCGGGCACAATCCGGCGCGGGCTGAGGCGGCGGTTTCGCCTCGTTTTGGCCTTTGTTGGTCAATTCTGGTGCCCGTTCTGTTCGTTGCGCCCCTGGATTGAACTATGCTATACTTTGCATAGAAGATACCACGCTTGGACCTCGTTTGTCCGCTCAGGAAGGGAGGAACACCTTGCGCTATCATCCCCCCACAGACGCGCAAAGGCAGGAGTTTCATCAGGGAACCAGCAGACACGCCTACCAGATGTTCGGCGCTCACCCGGTTTGGCAGGATGTGGACTGCTGGCACTTTACCGTCTGGGCCCCCAACGCGCAGGCCGTCAGCCTGACCGGGGAATTCTGTTTCTGGGATTACGAAAAACACCCCATGACAAAACAATATGATGGCACCTGGGAAATCCGCCTGCCGGATATCCTTTTCACGCCGGACGCCGACCCGGCCTGCTTTCACTACGCGGACGCGGCGGAAAAACTGCGCACCTACAAATACGCCATCAAGGGGGCGGACGGCAACTGGACCCTGAAAGCCGACCCCTTCGCCTTTGCCAGCGAGCTGCGCCCCAACACCGCCAGCCTGCTGTATGACCTGGACGGCTACGACTGGGGCGATGAAGCCTGGATGGCCCGGCGCGCCAAGTTCCAGGCCAAGTCCAGCCCCATCAACATTTATGAGCTGCACCTGGGCTCCTGGCGCCGGGGCGAGAACGGCGCCATGCTCAGCTACGGGGAGATCGCCAACCAGCTCATCCCCTATGTGGAGGAGATGGGCTACACCCATGTGGAGCTGATGCCGGTGATGGAGCACCCGCTGGACATGTCCTGGGGCTACCAGGTGACCGGCTACTACGCCGCCACGGCGCGCCACGGCCAGCCCAAGGAGCTCATGGCCTTCATTGACCGGCTGCACCAGGCCGGCATCGGCGTGATTCTTGACTGGGTGCCCGCCCACTTCCCGCGGGATGAGATTGGCCTGCGCCGCTTTGACGGCACCCCCTGCTACGAGCATGAGGACCCCCGGCGCTCGGAGATGCCCCAGTGGGGTACCATGATGTTTGACTACGCCCGGGGCGAGGTGTGCAGCTTTCTGCTGTCCAATGCCTGCTTCTGGCTGAGCTATTTCCACGCCGATGGCCTCAGGGTGGACGCGGTGAGCAGCATGCTGTACCACGATTTCGCGCGCGAAGCCGATTACCTGGGCAACAAGTACGGCGGGCGGGAAAACCTGGAGGCCATCGCCTTCCTGCAGCGCCTCAACCAGACGGTGGCGCACGATTTCCCCGGCGTCCTGATGATTGCGGAGGAGTCCACCGCCTACCCCGGGGTGACCAGGCCCGTGCCCGAGGGCGGCCTGGGCTTCACCCTCAAATGGAACATGGGCTGGATGAATGACATGCTCTCCTACATCAAGCTGGACCCGATCTATCGCCGCTGGCACCATGACAAGCTCACCTTCTCCATGTTCTACGCCTTCAGCGAGGACTATGTGCTGCCCTTCTCCCATGACGAGGTGGTGCACGGCAAGGGGTCCATGCTGGACAAGCAGCCCGGGGACCTGTGGCAGAAATTTGCCGGCCTGCGCGCCCTGTACGGCTACACCATGGCCCACCCGGGCAAGAAGCTGCTGTTCATGGGCGGGGAGTTTGGCCATTTCATCGAATGGAACTTTGACGGCCAGCTGGATTGGTTCCTCATGGTGTACGAGCGCCACCCGGACCTGTGCCGCAGCGTGCGGGTGCTCAACCACTTCTACCGCGACAACCCCGCCTTCTGGCAGGTGGATGACAGCTGGGATGGCTTCCGCTGGCTCACGGTGGATGACAAGGAGCGCAGCATCGTGGTGTTCATGCGCAGGGACCTGGAGGGCAAGGCGGTGGTGTGCATGACCAACTTCACCTCCGCCTTCTACCCGGTCTACCGCTTTGGCCTGCCCGGCCCGGGCACCCTCCGCGAAGTCTTCAACTCGGATTTGAAGGAATACGGCGGCTCCAACCAGTACAACGAGGGCACCCTCACCGCGCAGGAGGAGCTGTGCAACGGGCTGCCCTGGTCGGTGCAGATCTGTGTGCCTCCGCTGGCAACCGTATATTTCAAATATGAGCCCCAGCCTCAGCAGGAGGATGCTCCCCCGGCCGGCAAGGCCAAGGGGGCGCCTGGGCAAAAAAGGAGGAATGGATGATGCAACAACGCAAAACCTGTGTGGCCATGCTGCTGGCGGGCGGGCAGGGTAGCAGGCTGGGCATATTGACCCGCCATGTGGCCAAGCCGGCCGTGCCCTACGGGGGCAAGTACCGGATCATCGACTTCCCCCTGTCCAACTGCGCCAATTCCGGCATTGACACCGTGGGCGTGCTCACCCAGTACAAGCCCTTGGAGCTCAACTCCTACATCGGCTCCGGCGCCCCCTGGGACCTGGACATCTCCAACGGCGGCGTCTTCGTGCTGCCGCCCTATTCCAAGGGCGATGAGGGGGAGTGGTACAAGGGCACGGCCAACGCCATCTATCAGAACCTGGCGTTCATCAAGCAGTTCAACCCGGACTATGTGCTCATCCTTTCCGGCGACCACATCTATAAATGCGACTACGCCGAGATGATCAGCCACCATGTGAAGACCGGGGCGGCGCTGACCGTGGCGGTGCGCGAAGTGCCCTGGGAGGACGCCAGCCGCTTTGGCCTGATGAACACCGATGATGAGGGCAACATCACCGAGTTTGAGGAAAAACCCAAGAACCCCCGCAGCAACAAGGCCAGCATGGGCGTGTACGTCTTCACCTGGGAGAAGCTGCGCCACTACCTGGAACAGGACGAGTGCGACCCGGAATCCAGGAACGACTTTGGCCAGAACATCATCCCCACCATGCTCAAGGCCGGGGAGAAGCTGTCCGCCTGGACCTTCCAGGGCTACTGGAAGGACGTGGGCACCATTGAGAGCCTGTGGGACGCCAATATGGACCTGCTCAGCAGCCCGCCGCCCATCGACCTGCATGAGCGCAAGTGGCGCATCTACGCGCGCAACGTGGGCGAGCCGCCCCACTACGCCTCCCCCGAAAGCCAGATCAAGGATTCGCTGGTGACCGAGGGCTGCGAGGTCTTTGGCCAGGTCACCCATTCGGTGCTGTCCGCGAATGTGCACATCGCGCGGGAGGCCCAGGTGATCGATTCAGTCATCATGCCCCACGCCGTCATCAAGCGGGGCGCCGTCATCCGCCGGGCCATCGTGGCCGAACACGCCGTGATTGGCGAAGGCGCGGTGATTGGGGAGGCGCAGGGCGACATCGCCGTGGTGGGCAGCAACACCGTGGTGCCAGACGGCTACCGGCTCAAGGCTGGGCAGCAGCTGGGCGAGTGAGGGAGCGCATATGAAACAGGATGTTGTAGGTCTCATTTATACCGAGGAACAGGCGGACGAGCTGCAGGATTTGACCCGCTACCGCGCGACAGCCGCCCTGCCCATGGCCGGGCGCTACCGGCTGATTGACTTCACCCTCTCCAGCATGATCCATTCAGGCGTCAAGAACATCGGCATCATCATGCAGAAGAACTACCACAGCCTGATGGACCACCTGGGCAGCGGGCGGGAATGGAACCTGCACGGAAAGCGCTCAGGCCTGACCATCCTGCCGCCCTACATGTCCAGGGACAAGGTGGGGGTGTACGAGGGCCTGCTGGACGCCCTGCACACCAACATGGGGTTCCTGCGCCGCAGCGTGGAGCGCTACATCGCGGTGACGGACAGCAACGTGCTCTACCAGGTGGATTTCCGCCAGGTGGCCCGCGCGCACATGGACAGCAAGTCCGACATCACCCTGCTGTACACCAAGGACCGCAACGTGCGCCGCAACGGGCGCGGGCGCTACCTGAAGGTGGAGGGCGACCAGGTCACCAAGATTGAGTTTGACCCCACCATCCCGCATTTTGAAAACACCTACATCGGCGCCTTCATCGTGCGCCGTGAGCTGCTCGTGGACCTGGTGGACCGCGCGGTGGCCTCCGGTCAGCACCACTTCTCCCGGGACATGCTGGCCCAGATGATCAACGGGGGCATCCACCGCGTGGGCGCCTATGAGTGCCCCGGCCGCGTCTGGGTGGTGGATTCCATCCCCTCCTACTTCCAGGCCAACATGGACTTCCTCAAGGAGGACTTCCGCAACCAGATCTTCCGGGATGACAGGCCGGTGTGGACCAAGCTGCGCGACGAGATGCCTGCCCGCCACATCGGCGATTCCACGGTCACCAACTCCCTGGTGGCGGACGGCTGCCTGATTGAGGGCAGGGTGGAAAACAGCATCCTCTTCCGCGGCGTGGTGGTGCGCCCGGGCGCTGTCATCCGCAACAGCATCATCATGCAGGACGCCGTCATCTCCCGGGGCGCCGAGGTGGAGAACTGCATCCTGGACAAGCAGGTCACCCTGCGGGACAAGGTGCGCCTGGTGGCACCGCGCTCCTATCCGCTGGTGGTCGCCAAGAACCTGACCATCTGACAGGCCAGCGCCGCTTTGGGACAACACGAGTGAAGGAGGATACCGGATGAAGATTCTGTTTGCTGCCAGCGAGTGCGTGCCCTTTTGCAAAACCGGGGGTCTGGCCGATGTGGTGGGCTCCCTGGCGCCAGCCCTGGCGGAGCAGGGGCACGACGTGCGCGTCATCATACCCAAGTACAGCATGATTCCCGATGAATACGAGCACAGGATGACCCACACGGCCGATTTTGAGGTCAGCCTGGGCTGGCGGCGCCAGTACTGCGGCATCGAGCAGCTGGAGCGCGGCGGCGTCACCTATTATTTCCTGGACAACCGCTATTACTTTGGCCGCAACTATATCTACGGCGTGGGCGGGGATGAGCACGAGCGCTTTGCCTTCTTCTGCCGCGGGGTGTTGAATGCCCTGCCCCTCATTCCCTTCACGCCCGACATCATCCACGCCCACGACTGGCAGACCGGCATGATCCCGGCCCTGCTGCGCATCCAGTACGCAGGCCTCCCCCGCTATGACAGCATCCGCACGGTGTTCACCATCCACAACCTGCAGTACCAGGGCATCTTCGGCATCAAGGATGTGCAGGACATGCTGGGCCTGGCCAACAACGTCTTCACCGATGACAAGCTGGAGTACTTTGGCAACGTCAACTTCATGAAGGCGGGCATTGTGTACGCGGATGAGGTTACCACCGTCAGCCCCAGCTACGCCGAGGAAATCCAGACCGCCTACTACGGCGAGCGCCTGGACGGCCTGCTGCGCGCGCGGCACAACCACTTAACAGGCATTCTAAACGGCATCGATGTGCGGGAATACGACCCGGCAACGGATCCCTCCATCGCCCAGAACTACAGCGTGAAGGATATGTCCGGCAAGGCCGCGAGCAAGCGCGCCCTGCAGGAGGAGCTGGGCCTGGAAGTGCGCCCCGATGTGCCCATCATCGCGATGATCGGCCGCCTCAACAGCCAAAAAGGCCTGGATCTGGTGGACTATGTCATCGCCGACATCATACGCGAGGACCTGCAGTTGGTCTGCCTGGGCATGGGTGAGTCCCGCTATGTCAACCTCTTTAGCTGGGCGGAGCAAAACTACCCCGGCCGTGTCGCAGCCAGCTTTGTGATGGACCACGGCCTGGCGCACCGCATCTACGCGGGTGCCGACCTGTTCCTGATGCCCTCCGCCTTTGAGCCCTGCGGCCTCTCCCAGATGATCGCGCTGCGCTACGGCACCGTGCCCGTGGTGCGAGAGACTGGCGGCCTGCGGGATACAGTGCTCTCCTACAACGAGTACACCAAGGACGGCAATGGCTTTACCTTCTTCAACTACAACGCGCATGACATGCTCAATGTCATCCGCCGCGCGCTGCATTACTACCACAACGAGCGCGAGGTTTGGGCCCTGCTGCAGGAGCGCGGCATGACGGCGGATTTCTCCTGGCTGCAGTCCTCCAGGATTTATCTGGACCTGTACAAGAAGCTGATGCCAGCCCTTTTGGGCGAAGGCAAGCCCGCGGACAAACCGGCAGCAACAGAAACCCCAGCGCCCAAGGCCAAACGGGTGACCAAGGCAGCCGCCGCCAAGAAGGAGCCCGCTGCCAAGAAGGAACCTGCCGCCAAGGCCAAGGCCGCGCCCAAGGCAACCGCGGTAAAGAAGGAACCTGCTACCAAGGCGACAACTGCCAAGGCGACAGCAACCAAAACCACAACCGCCAAGGCAAAAGCGGAACCAGCCGCCAAGAAGGCAACCACCGCCAAGCCGGCCGCTGCCAAAAAGCCCGCGGCCGCCAAGAAGGCGGCGGAAAAACCGGCGGATGCGCCCGCCGCCAAGCCGGCAACCCGGACGCGCAAGGCAAAGACCGAAAAAACAGAAGAATAATCCATCTGACCACCGGCCACCGCGCCGGTGGATTTTTTTGTGTAACAAAAAGGAGCGGTCATGAAAAAATATGCCTGCCTGTTGATTGCGCTGGTGATGCTGCTTGGCCTGATGCCAGGAACAGTTCATGCATCACCGTCTCTGCCCGACCAGGTGCGTGACCATCAGGGCATCCCGCTGCAGGTGCGGGCGCAAACCCTGTACCGAGGTGAACTGTTGATGCTGACAAACAAGGGGCTGTACGCCTTCAACCCGAAAATGACCGATCAGCTAAAGGCTCTGGCTACAAAGGACCATCTGCCGGACATTCACTGGCTGGTGGCGCAGGGCGATCGCTTATATGGCCTGGACATCAATCGTGGCCTACTCTATCCGCTGGATGCGGAGAAGGGCGTTGAAACGAATCAAAAAGCCGTCCAGCTGGCCGGCCGGCCCTTTGATGACCATCAGAATGATATGATGCCCGAGCAGCTTGTGCTCATGGGGGATACCCTCTTTGCGCTGTATCGGCCTGACCATTTAAACGGCTACGGGACCGAGCTGTTTGCCTGGGATGTGACGGACGGCAGTGCGCGTGAGGTCAAGGTGCCCGCGCACCTGCAGGCCATCGCCGGTTACCGGGACCAGCGACTGCTGGGTCTTACCAGGGATGCCTGGACAGCAGCCAACACGGGGGAGGCGTCGCTTGCGCGTCCGGACTTGGTATCTTTTGACCCAATCAGTGGGGACAGCGTACTCCTGGACAAACTGTGGCAGGCTGTCACGGAGGATGTCATGGCCTTCTGCTGGCAGGAGGAGGATGACAGCATCCTGTACCTGAGCGACAACAAGCTGTACAAACGGGACGCCTCCGGGCAAGAGGTCTTGTGCGGACATCTTTCAAACATCATGTTCTGGGGGGATGGGGATAGGATTGTGCCGCTGCCCGGGCAGGTGTGCGCTATCCTAAATATGGAAACAAGCCATCTGCGGACGTCCATGCCCATGAAAGAGGAGGTCAAACCTCTGAGCATCTATGGATTTGACGACACAAATACCCACATGAAGGTGCTGCGCGACATGCCGGAGGTGCCTGTACAGTTGATTCAGTCCTACATGGGGGAGAGGGGCAAGCTGGCAGCCCTCCTCACCAGCGGTGCTGCGGAGGTAGATCTGTTGTTTTTGGCCTCCGAGCAGGAGGCGGTGGGACGCCTGATTGACAAAGGCTACTTGATGGATTTAAGCGGCTCGGCAGCCATCCGTACCCATCTGTCGCGCTGCTATCCCTTCCTGCAGGAGGCAGCCGTGCGCGGGGAGGCCATCTAACTTCTGCCCGTAAGACTGGAAGCCACCATCTACCTTTCGCGGCCTGCGCTGTTTGAGCAAACGGGCCTTAAGATTCCCGAAACCTTTGAGGATGTATGCAATCTGGTGAAGACCTGGATGGATGAAAAAGCGGATAGCTTCCAGGACATTCGCCCCATCGCGGAAACGAATATCAAAAAGGCCCTGCAACGGCAGGCGCTGCGACTGGCCTTGGCTGACCAGGCCCAAAAAGGGGAAGGTTTCCAGTTTGAAACGTCCCTTGCCCGTTCCTTATTGTGTATGGCAGGCGAGGTAGATACCGGAGTCATCGACCGGCCGGATACAGATTTTAGCGTTTACCATATGCCTGGTTTGCTTCTACAAGGTAGCTACAGCCTGTTTAGCATCACTTCAAGCGGCACGGAAGGCTGGGGCGAAAAAGAAGAGCCCCTCCTGCTGAAGCCAGAAAAGGGGGCTACCCCTGCGCTGCCCGTGTGCATAGGGTACCTGGCGGTGTATTCCCGCACGGGCAACCGAGAGGATGCCCTGCGCTATGCGGAAAGTTATCTGAACAACCTGGATCATGAGACGCAGATTAAGCTGTATCCAGATGAGAACCGCCCCTTGCAGCCTAAGGGAATAGAGGACATCATCGCGCGCCTGCAAAAAGAGGAGGTCGAGTTGGCCGAGCAACTCAAAACCGCAGAAGGGACAGCGCGCAGCCAGCTTCAGATTGACCTGGAAGAGAAGAGGAAAGTAAAAGAATCCCAGATTGGGATGCGGTATCATATCTCCCCGGAGGTCATCGCCCAGTTCCGTAAAGACATGGCCTATGCCTTCGTTGAAAACGATGATTTCAATCGGTTGATGACCGACCACCAGTTGGGTTTTTATCAGCTGTTTTCCCGCTTTCAGGATGGACAAATCAGCTTGGACCAGTACCTGCAGGAGGCCGAAGGCAAGCTGCGCCTGATGCGGCTGGAAGACGAATAGCAATCCACAGAAGGGAAGGAACGGCGGCCTGATTGCTGACCTCCGTCCCTTTTTCTGTTAGCACAAGTATCAATCCGGCTGCAGCCGGGTTTTGTTGACAAAGCCGCGGAAGGGCTTGCCCTCAAAGGTGGTTTCGATATAGGCCCAGTGATTGGCGAAGGTCTCATAGGCCAGCAGGGTCACCCGGGTGCCCTCGGGCAATTCAAACAGCGGGACAGGGTGGATGATTGGGTCATCATTCACAGGGGCGGTGGAGGTAATGGTCGCACCGCGGGTGTTGAACACGATCTCCGGCGCGCAGGCGCCAGGCGGCAGCATGCTCTTTGGCACATAGCCGATGCGGTAGAGGTTGTTGGACAAGCCGTAGTCGATCATCGCCCAGTCGCCGGTCGTCCCCCACAGGCGCAGCCTGCCGCCGCCCACGGTGGCCCTGCCGCCCGCAGCGCGGTGGTAGTTGGTGCCGGGGCCGGAGTACACCGCCTCCGGCGGGCCGCTGAAGGAGAAGGTGACCGCGTTTGGCAGGACGCCGTCGCCCGTGATGTGGAGGGTCTCCTCCGGGCAGGGCGTGGGCACGGGTGTTTGCGTAGGGATAGGGGTAGGTGTTGGCGTGGGGAGGGGTCCCTCGGCCAGGAACACGCGGTTCACAAACCCGCGGATGGGCTGGCCCTGGTAGTAGGTTTCGATATAGGCCCAGTGATCCGCGAAGGCTTCATAGGCCAGCAGAACCACCTTGCTGCCTATGGGGAGTTCAAACAGCCAGCCAGGCTGCACAAGCGGGTCGTCCGTCAAAAAGGCGGGGGAGATGACTGTCACCTCCCGGTAGGCGAAGTCCAGCGGCTGCAGGTTTAACGCCGCGGGGAAATGGCTGGCGGGCACATAACCAATGCGGTACAGGCCGTTTGTGAGGTCATAGCCAATCATGGCCCAGTCGTTCTCAACGCCCCACACGCGGATGCGGCCGCCGCCCAGGGTGGCCTGGCCCCCTGCCGCGCGGTGGTAGTTGGTGCCGGGGCCCGCGAACACGGCGAGCTCCCCGTCGTAGTAGGAATACTCCTGGTATTCCGGCAGATTGGGGATGCCGGGGATGCGGTTGGGGTTGGTGGGGTAGCTTGCGCCCGGAGGCGGGGTGGGGTCTTTGGGTACCTCCACGGGCCGGTAGGGCGCGGCGGGGTCGTGCTGGATGGGGGTCTCAAAAGCCCGGAAGTACACCAGCTTCGGGCTGATATAGGCGAAACGGTAATCCGGCAGGATGATCTCATACCAGCCCGCGGCTGTTTGCCCCGTTGTGGGGAAGATCTGTCCGGGCTGGCCTTTGGCAATCAACGCGTGATCTGTGCTGTCACCCGATCGGATATTGACCACGGTGTGAAACCGCACCGTGACTTCCCC
>JAAYEI010000019.1 GCA_012728815.1 Clostridiales bacterium | reverse complement strand
CGCAGAACACCCGCAGCCCCCCATGCAGGGCGATGCCGTTGCAGATGGCGGCCATGGCGTGCTCCCGCACCCCGAAGCGCAGGTTGCGCCCCAGGCGGTTCTCCGCGCTGTAGTCGCCCCCGCCCTCGATGTAGGACAGGTTGGAGGGGGCCAGGTCGGCCGAGCCGCCCACCAGGTTGGGCACCAGGCGGGCCAGCGCGTTGATGGCCTGCCCGCTGCTGAAGCGCGGCGCCTCCAGGCCGGACACCTGGCGCAGCAGGCCGCCCTCACCAAGCAGATCCCGGGCGTCAAGCGTGCTGTGCCACCGGGCCCACTCCGCGGCCAGCTCCGGGTGGGCGGCCTGGTAGGCGGCCAGGAGGGCATCCCAGTCTTCCCGGGCCTTTTTGCCCCAGGCCAGACACTCCCTGGCGTGGTCGTACACCGCCTGCTCCACATGGAAGGGCTTATCCGGCATCCCCAGGGCAACCTTGCTGCGGCTGATCTCATCCGCGCCCAGCGCCCCGCTGTGCACGCTGTGGTGCCCCGCCTTGCTCACGGAGCCAAAGCCGATGGTGGTGGGGCAGATGATCAGCGTGGGCCTGTCCGCCCCCTTGGCCTGCTCAAGCGCTAAGCGCACCTGGCGGTGGTCATCGCCGTCCGCCACCTGGATGACCTGCCAGCCATAGGCGCGGAACCGCCCGCCCACGTCCTCCTGGAAGGTCAGGTCGGTATGGCCCTCGATGCACACCTGGTTGGCGTCATACAGCACGGTCAGCTTGTTCAGCCTCAGGGTGCCCGCCAGGGAGGCGGCCTCGCTGGCCACGCCCTCCATCAGGCAGCCATCCCCCGCGAACACGTAGGTGTGGTGGTCCACCAGGGGGAAACCGGGCCTGTTGAAGCGGGCGGCCAGCATGGTCTCGGCGATGGCGAAGCCCACGGCGTTGGCAAAGCCCTGGCCCAGGGGGCCGGTGGTGGTGTCCACCCCGGCGGCCAGACCGTGCTCCGGGTGCCCCGGGGTGATCGATTGCCACTGGCGGAAGTTCTTCAGCTGCTCCATGGTCATGTCCTGGTAGCCGCCCAGGTGCAGCAGGGAGTACAGCAGGGCGCTGGCGTGGCCGTTGGAGAGGATGAAGCGGTCCCGGTTGGGCCAGTCAGGCCGCCCAGGGTCGTGCTTCATGGTGTTCAGCCACAGCGCGTAGGCCATGGGCGCCATGCCCATGGGCGCGCCCGGGTGACCGCTGTTGGCCTGCTGCACCATGTCCACGGACAGCATGCGCAGGGTGTTGATGGTTTTGTCCTGAATGTTCATCTCGCTCCCCCTGTTCGATTCATCTTCGCTTGCCCCGGCGCGGCGCTTGCCCGCCCGGTGGCGTCTGCCCCTATCATAGCACAAAGCCCCTGGGGACGGGGCTTTGGCGCGCGGTCATAGTTCAGGGTTCATTCCCCCAAAGTCCAAACCATCAGCCCTGTTGGCTGTGCTTGTTGGGTTGTTCGGCTGGCAGCCCGGCGCCACCCGGGCGCAAAAAGGCGGAGTGCCGGAGGAGCGGGCAGCCCGCTTCAAGGCCGCCAGCACCCGTGTTCCGCTTCACACAAAAGCGGCGCCCGCTGGTACAGCCTTTGCGCATCGACAGCGCCCCCAAAAATTACCCAGGCTTGACCCAGGCTTCACGCATTCCCCGACCCCCCGGGTACAATGCGGGCATACGATGTTGCGCCTGGGAACGGGGCGGGCGGGGTGCTCGCGCGCCGCCAATTTCTGCAAGAATTGACCGGCACCCGGATGGCACCCGGTTCGCCTGGGTTTCATCCCCTACAGAAGACGATAAGAAGTGCGCCCCAGGCCCTCCGTGAACGCTGACAGCTTTGGAAAGGTACTCAGATGACACAGGCTGCCGCCCTGCCCCCACAAAGAATCCGCCGCGCGCTGGGGAAGAAGCGCCTGGGCGGGCTGGCGGTGCTGTTTGCCTTCATGCTGTTTTTTTACGGGCCGCTGATGTACATGTTCCTGCTGGCCTTTGCCGACAGCTACAACTTCCCTGCCATCCTGCCCAATTCCTATGGCTTCACCTGGTGGCGCTATGTGTTTGACCAGCCCAACACCCTGGTGTCCATCACCAACTCCTTTCTGTTTGCCACCTTCTCCACCGCCCTGAGCTTCCTGATCTGCATCCCGGCCGCCTATGTGCTGGCCCGCTTCCAGTTCAAGGGCCGCAAGCTGATCATGTTCCTTTTCCTGCTGGGCAACGCCTTCCCCAAAATCGGCATGTACACCTCCATGGGCATCATCTTTTACCGCATCGGGTTGATGGGCACCTTCCCGGGGGTGCTGCTCATCCACATGCTGGGTACCATGATGCAGATGATCTGGCTGCCGGCGGGCGCCTTCCGCAGCGTGCCCCGCCACCTGGAGGAGGCCGCGCGGGACGCCGGCGCCAGCCCGCTGCGCACCTTCATCCAGGTCACGCTGCCCGTGGCCTGGCCGGGCATCGCGGTGGCGCTGCTCTATGCCTTCATCGGCTCCCTGGGGGAGAGTGTGGGCACCCTCTTTGTGGGCCTGCCCCAGTGGCGCACCATGATGACGGAGATGTACGGCGTCATCCTGGACTTCCCCGCCACCGCCGGCGCGGTCTTCGCGCTGCTGCTGATTATCCCCAACTTCTTCCTGCTGCTGCTGATGCGCAAGTACATCGGGGCGGACACCATGGCCAAGGGCTTCAAGATGGGCTGAGAGGACAGTGTTTTGAGCAAGCTTGAACTGATCAACATGACCAAGCTCTACAAGACCGGCGATGGCGTGCGGGACATCAACCTGTCCATTGAGGAGGGGGAGCTGGTCACCCTGCTGGGGCCCTCGGGCTGCGGCAAGACCACCATCCTGCGCACCATCGGCGGCTTTCTGGACTGCGATGGCGGCGACATCCGCATCAACGGCCAGTCCATCATCCACCTGCCGCCGGAGAAGCGCCCCACCGCCATGGTGTTCCAAAGCTACAACCTCTGGCCTCACATGCGGGTGTATGACAACCTGGCCTTTGGCCTGAAGCTGCGCAAGGTGCCCCGCCCGGAGCGGGAGCGGCGCATCCGTCAGATGCTGGAGCTGGTCAAGATGACCGGCATGGAAAGCAAGTACCCCGGGCAGATGTCCGGGGGCCAGCAGCAGCGCATCGCCATCGCCCGCGCCCTGCTGCTGGAGCCGGAGGTGCTGCTGCTGGACGAGCCCTTCTCGGCCCTGGATGCCAAGATCCGCCAGCAGATGCGCGAGGAGCTGCGCAAAACCCAGACCGACCTGAACATCACCGTGGCCTTTGTCACCCACGACCAGGAGGAGGCCATGGCGCTGAGCGACCGGGTGATTGTGATGAACAAGGGCTCCATCGAGCAGGTGGGCAGCCCGCAGGAAATCTACCACCGCCCCCGCAGCCGCTATGTGGCCGACTTCATCGGCGAGATGAACTTCCTGAAGATTTCAGACGCCCAGGTGCTGGCCGTGCGGCCCGAGCACGTGCAGGTGGCCGCCGGCACCGGCGGCGAGCTGGACGGCTATGTGCGCACCATCATGATGCTGGGCCACTACATTGAGATGACGGTGGACACCGACCACGGCATCGTCAAGGCCTTCATCACCGATGAACAGGCCCAGCGCCTGGGCCGGGGCGACCCGGTCGCCCTCACCTTTGGCCGCAAGCAGGAATACGCGGCCGGCTGACGGTCATCCGCGGCCCGACCGGGCCGGATGAAATACACCACTGGACCCACACAAAGGAGGAACCCATGAAAAAAATCTTGTCCCTTGTGCTGGCGCTCGCGCTGGCGCTCTCCCTGGGCGCGGCCGCACTGGCCGAGGACAAGCCCGTCATCAACCTGTGGACCACGGGCTCCCAGAACGTGGCTGACTTGTTCAATGCCCTGATTGCCAAATACAATGCCCTGCCCGAGGCCAAGACCGAGGTGAAGCTGCAATTCCTGCTGTCAGGCACCGGGGATGAGGGCATGCTCTCCCGCGTCAGCTCCGCCTACCTGGCCGGCCAGAAGGACACCGAGTTTGACATGATCGCGGAGAACACCGCCAGCCTGCAAAGCTACATCGACGA
This sequence comes from Clostridiales bacterium, assembly GCA_012728815.1. Taxonomy (GTDB): domain Bacteria; phylum Bacillota; class Clostridia; order Christensenellales; family Aristaeellaceae; genus UBA6115. The sequence continues at coordinate 38,397 of JAAYEI010000019.1, read as the reverse complement.
GGCCAAGAGCGAGGACATCTTCCTCACCCTGGATTTTGACCAGATGCCCAACTACCAGAACGTCACCCTCAAGCCCTCCATGCTGCAGGACAAGGTGGTGCCCTACCGCGGCACCACGGTGGTCTTCGCCTATGACGCCGAGCGCATCCCCGAGGACCAGCTGCCCCACACCTGGGAGGAGCTCACCCAGTGGATCAAGGACCACCCCGGCCGCTTCGCCTACAATGAGCCCACCACCGGCGGCGCCGGCTCCGCCTTTGTGCGCACCGCCGTCTACCGCTTCATTGAGGACAAGAGCAGCTATGTCTCCAACGACCCCAAGTGGGCAGATGAGTGGGACACCGGCTTTGCCTGGCTGGCCGAGATCCACCCCTACCTGTACAAATCCGGCGGCAACGTGGTCTACGTGGCCAAGAACCAGGGCACCCTGGACCTGCTGATCAACCAGGAGGTGGACCTGATCCCCGCCTGGGCCGACCAGGTGCTCGCCAACATTGAAAAGGGCACCCTGCCCGCCTCCACCCGCATGTACCAGCTGGATGACGCCGCGCTGACGGGCACCGACGTGTCCATGGCCCTGCTGTCCATCGGCAAGGCGGGCGAGGCCGCCTACGACTTCATGAACTTCGTCATCAGCCCGGCCGGCCAGAAGATCGCGCTGGAGAACATGAAGGCCATCCCGGTCATCAACCCCGAGCTGATTGATTCCGCCGACAAGGACCTGGTGAAGGACCTGAAGGTGGAGAACTTCGCCTTCATGTCCATCGGCACCCTGGGCGACGTGTTCAACGAGCGCTGGAACGAGGAGATCATGACCCTCAAGTAAGGCGCGGCGCACGCACCCCCACCCGGCCGGGGAGGCTGAGGCCTCCCCGGCCCCCAACAGACCACCACATCGCAGGAGACAGGCATGGAGGACATGAAGCAGCAGCGAACCCTGATGGCGCAGCTGGAGCGCCGCAAGCGCCTGAAGCAGCGGGTGCTGATCGTGCTGTTTTTGTCCCCCGCGCTCATCCTGTCCCTGGGCATCGTGGTCTACCCCATCTTCAACACCGTCATCCGCAGCTTCCAAGACCCGGACACCGGCGCCTTCACGCTGATGCACTACCGCTACCTGTTCACCAACCGCATCGCGGTGGCGGACATCTGGTACACGGTGTGGATCACCGTAGTCACGGTGGTGCTGTCCCTCTTCTTCGCCTACCTGCTGGCGCTCTACCTGCGCTTTTCCGATTCCCGCATCGCGCGCTTCATCGGCACCATGTACCTGCTGCCCCGCTTCATTCCCGGGCTGGTGGCCGTCTACGCCATGAAGGTCATCATCTCCGACTCCGGGCTCATCAACCGCCTCTCCCTGCTGCTGCCGGAGGCCTCGGCGCTGTACAACCTCAAGCCCGGCCTGCTGTTCAACCCCCGGGGCATCATCCTGATGAACCTGTGGTTCAACATCCCCTTCGCCACCATGATCATCGTGGCGGCACTGTCGGGCATCTCCGATTCCATTGTGGAGAGCGCGCGGGATGTGGGGGCCGGGCGGGTGCGGGTCTTCGTGCAGATGATCCTGCCCCTGTCCATCCGCGATGTGATGATCGCCATGACCTTCATCTTCATGTCAAACATCTCCAGCTTCACCACGCCCTACCTGATCGGCGAAAACTTCCCGCAGATGCTGGGCGTCTTCCTGCGCAAGCAGTTCTCCAACCGCGCCTATGAGCGCGCCGCCGCCATCAGCGTGCTGATTTTCCTGTTCTCCTCCGTGTCAGCCATCGTGTACATCTACACCAACCTGAAGGAAAAGGAGTGGGAGAAGGGCTGAGCGCCCGCCATGGGCCATCGCCCATGACAGTTCAAAAAAAGCGCGGAACACGCGGCAAGCCAGACGCCCCTGATGTCAGGGGCGTCTGGCTTGATCTGTTGATGATTGGCTTTCGCCTGGCCCTCAGGCCTGTTCAAACTGGCTCTCGTACAGCTCCCGGTAGCGCCCGCCCTGGGCCATCAGCTGCTCATGGCTGCCCATCTGGGCGATGCCGCCCTCATGCATGACCAGGATGACATCGGCCCCGCGGATGGTGGACAGGCGGTGGGCGATGACAAAGCTGGTGCGTCCCTGCATCAGGAAGCCCATCGCCCGCTGGATGCGGTGTTCGGTCAGGGTGTCCACGTTGGAGGTGGCCTCGTCCAGGATCAGCACCGGCTTGTCGGCCAGCACGGCCCGGGCGATGGTCAGCAGCTGCTTCTGGCCGGCGGAGAGGTTGTCCGCCTCCTCGTTGACCTGCATCTGGTAGCCGCCGGGCTGGGTGAGGATAAAGTGGTCGGCATGGGCCAGGCGGGCGGCCTCCATGACCTCCTCGTCCGTGGCGTCGGGCCGGCCGTAGCGGATGTTGTCCATGATGGTGCCGGAGAACAGCCAGGTGTCCTGCAGCACCATGCCAAAGGCGCCCCGCGCCTGCTCCCGGGTGTACTGGGCCAGGTCCTGCCCGTCCAGGGTGATGCGGCCGGCCTGGGGCTCGTAAAAGCGCATCAGCAGCTTGACCAGCGTGGTCTTGCCCGAGCCGGTCTCCCCCACGATGGCGCAGGTCTGCCCGGGCAGCACGCACAGGGAAAAGTCGTGGATGATCACCTTGTCCGGGTCATAGCCAAAGCGCACGCCCTCAAAGCACACGCGGCCCTCCACCCGGGGCAGGGGGGGCGCCTGGGCGGGCTCCTCCTCCTCTTCCAGGTCCAGGAAGGCGAAGACGCGCTCGGCCGCGGCCGCCATGGTCTGGATGGCGCCGGTGGTCTGGGAAAACTGCATCAGCGGCTGCATGAAGTTGCGCACATACTGGATGAAGGCCAGGATGTCCCCCACCGCGATGCGCCCCATGGCGGCCTGGGCTGCGCCAAAAACCACCACCAGCAGGTAGCCCAGGTTGCTGACAAAGCTCATGATGGGGTGCATCAGCCCGGTGAAGAACTGGCTCCTCCAGGCGCTCTGGTACAGCTGCTGGTTGGTGCGCTCAAAGGCGTTCAGGGTGTCCTGCTCCTTGTTGAAGGCCTGCACCACCAGGTGCCCGGCGTAGGATTCCTCCACCTGGCCGGTCAGTTCCCCCAGCAGCTCCTGCTGGGCCTTGAAGTACTTCTGGGACCGGGAGAAGATCAGCCCGGCCAGCGCCATGGACAGGGGCACCACCAGCACCACCAGCATGGCCAGCAGCGGGGAGATGAGCAGCATCATCACCAACACGCCCACCAGGGTGAACAGGCCCGAGATCAGCTGGGTGAAGATGTTGGAGATGTTCTGGGACACCGCGTCCACATCGTTGGTGATGCGGGACAGGATGTCCCCCACGCTGGTTTTCTCATAGTAGCCCACGCCCACCCGGTGAATTTTGCGGCCAATGTCATCGCGCAGGCTGCGGCTGACATCCGCCGTGACGCCGGCCACCAGGCGGTGCATGAGGAAGGACAGCAGGGCGCTGCTCAGGTAAAGCCCCAGCAGCAGCAGCAGAATCTCCCCCACCCGGGTGAAGTCGATGCCGCCCAGGCCGCGCACCTGGGCCACCAGGCCCTCAAAGATGGCGGTGGTGGCCTGGCCGGTCACCCTGGGGCCGAAGATGCCCAGCACCGCCGAGCCCGCGGACAGCCCGGCCGCCAGCAGTAACCGGCCCCGCCAGGGGCGCAGCACCCGCAACAGGCGCTTGATGCTGTTCTTGAAATCCTTGGGTTTTTCCACGGCGCGCATGCCGTGGGGCCCGCCGGCGCCCGGCCCGCGGCGCTGCTGGGAAGAACGGCGCTCGCTCATGCCTGCACCTCCCCCGAGGCCAGCTCTTCCTCTGACAGCTGGCTCCTGGCAATCTGCTGGTAGGCGGGGCAGGTGGCCATCAGCTGCCTGTGGCTGCCCTGGCCCGCCAGGCGCCCCTCCTCCAGCACCAGGATGGTGTCCGCCTGCATGACCGTGGCGATGCGCTGGGCCACGATGATCACGGTGGTGTCGCCCAGCTCCTCCCTGAGGGCCTGGCGCACCAGCAAATCGGTGCGGTAGTCCAGCGCCGAGAAGGAATCGTCAAACAGCAGCAGCCGCGGCCTGGCCGCGATGGCCCGGGCGATGGACAGGCGCTGCTTTTGGCCGCCGGACAGGTTGGTGCCGCCCTGGGAAACCGGGGCCTCATAGCCCTCCTCACGCTGGGCGATGAAGCGCTCCGCCTGGGCGATGCCGGCGGCGCGCTCCATGGCGGCCTGGTCCAGGCCCCCGTCCGCGAACTTGATGTTGCTTTCAATGGTGCCGGAGAACAGCAGCGCCTGCTGGGGCACAAAGCCGATGCGGCCGCGCAGGTCGCTCAGGGCCAGGTCCCGCACGTCCACGCCGTCCAGCAGCACCCGCCCGGCGGTGGCGTCAAAAAAGCGGGGGATCAGCTGGATCAGGCTGGACTTGCCCGAGCCGGTGGCGCCGATGACGGCGGCCGTTTGCCCGGGGGGAATCTCAAAGCTGAGGTCGTGCAGCACATCCTCGCTGGAATCGGGGTAGCGGAAGGAGACGCCCTCAAAGCGTAGCCCGCCCGGGCTGCCTGCGGGCAGGGCGGCCGGCTCAGCGGGGCTGGTGACCGCGCTGGTGGTGTCCAGCACCTCCTGCACGCGCTGGGAGGCCACCTCGGCCCGGGGCAGCATGATGGCGCCCATCATGGCCATGGTCATGAAGGCGAAGGCAATCTGCATGGTGTAGCTGATGAAGGCGATCATGTCGCCCACCTGCAGCCGGCCGGCCTCAATGCCCAGCGCGCCAAACCACAGGATGAGCAGCACCACCACGTTGATCAGCAGCATCATCAGCGGCATGACATAGCTGAAGGCGTAGTTGATGAAGCGGTTGACACGGGTGAGGTTCTCATTGGCCTGGCCGTAGCGGGCGGTCTCATGGTCCTCCCGGGCAAAGGCCCGCACCACCTGCACGCCGGTCAGGTTCTCCCGGGCCACCAGGTTCATCCGGTCCACCAGGGTCTGCAGCAGCTTGAACTTGGGCGTGACCACGCTGGCGATGACCACCACCAGGCCCACCATCAGGCCCACGGTGAGCGCCACAATCCAGCCCAGGCCGGTTTTGACCTGGGTGACCCGCCAAATGCCCCCCACGGCCATGATGGGCGCGTACAGCAGCATGCGCAGCATCATCACCGAGGTGGTCTGGATCTGGTTGATGTCGTTGGTGGAGCGGGTAATCAGCGAGGCGGTGGAGAAGCGGTCAATCTCCCCCCGGGAAAAGGACAGCACCCGGGCAAACACCTGGCCGCGCAGTCGCCGCCCCACCCGGGCGCCGGCACGGCCGGCAAAAAAGCTGGTGCCCAGTGCCGCCAGGGCGGACAGCAAGGTGAGGCCCAGCATCAGCAGGCCCTTGCCCCAGAGGTAGCTGTTGCGCACCTGGTCCAGGCTGATCCCCAGGCGCTGGTACTCCGCCTTGACAAACTGAGCGGCCGCCTGGCGGACAAACTGATCGCCCGCCTCCCCCGCCAGGGGCATCTGGTCCGCCACCCGCGCGAGCAGCGCCTCGCGGGTGATGAGGCCTGTGCGCAGCCCGGCCAGCAGCAGCTGGCCGCCCTCCTGGGTGGTGGCGCCAAACAGCAGCGCCATGGGCAGGGTGAGCGCCTGGGTGGCCGCCTGGCGGGCCTGCTCGTCCAGCCCCTGGAGGAGCAGGTACTGGCCGTCCGCCAGCCGGTAGGCCGCCAGCGCGTCCTGCCGCTGCGCGTCATCCATCAGCAGCAGCAGGTCCTTCATGCTGTCCTGGCTGAGGCGCTGGGCCAGCGCGTCCTCAATGCCGTCCTGCTGCACGCCGATGTTGACCAGGTCCGAGGTGGTGGCCGGCAGGGCCAGCTCGGCCGTCACCTGCACCAGCAGCAGCAGGCTGACCAGCAACAGAGCCTTCCACTCTGGCTTCAAAAAGAAAAATGTCTTCAATCCGTCAGCCTTTCAGCGTTGTAGATGCGAGGGGTTTAATCGTCCTGGTCAAGCGCCGGCGTGTCCGCGCGCTCGTGCAGGCGCAGCCCCACCGCTTCGATGCGGGTGTTGGTGGCGCGCAGCACCTTCAGGGTGAAGCGCTCGGTAACCAGCTCCGGCTCCTCGCCGGGCTTGGGCAGGTAGCCCAGCTGCTCAATCATGTAGCCGGCCACGGTGTCCGCCCCCTCCGAGCGCAGGTCCAGGTCAAAGGCGCGGTTGAGGTCGCTCAGGGGCAGGCCGCCCAGCAGCACAGCCTCGGTGGGGCTGATCATCTGCAGGGGCTCGTCATCCTCATCGTCATACTCGTCCTGGATGTCCCCCACGATCTCCTCAATCAGGTCTTCCAGGGTGACAACGCCGGACATCCCGCCAAACTCGTCCACCAGAACGGCCAGGTGCTGCTTGCTTTTCTGGAACTGCACCAGCAGCTCGTCGGTGTACATGGTGTCAGGGACAAAGAGGGCCGGGCGGGCGATGTCGCGGAAGGTGAGGCGCCCCTGGTTCAGGGCCTCCAGGTTGAGCAGCACATCCTTCAGGTGGATGATGCCCAGCACGTTGTCCTTGTCCTCCTCATACAGCGGGATGCGCGAGCGCAGGTGGGTGAGGATGAGGGCCATGTTCTTGTCAAAGGGGTCCTCAACGTCCAGCATGTCGGTGTCCACCCGGGGCACCATGATTTCCCGCACCAGGCGGGTGTCCAGGGACAGCACGCCCCGCATCATGTCAAACTCGCCCGCGTCAATGGCGCCGTCGTTGCGGCTGGAGTGCAGCAGCGCGCGGATTTCCTGGCGGGTCAGCTTCTCTTCCTTTTTGGTGAAGTCCAGCGGTGTAAGCCGCTTGAGCAGGCCGACGGACACCGTGAGCAGCCACACAAAGGGCCGGAAGGCGCCGCGGATGAACAGGATGGCGCCCGCGGACATGCGCGCGTAGCGCTCGGGCACCTGCAGGGCCAGCTGCTTGGGGTAGAGCTCCCCCAGCACCAGGGATACATAGGAGATGATCAGGGTGACGATCAGGCTGGCAATGGTCTCCGCCCCCGGCAGGCGGCTGAGCGCCGGCAGCAGCGGGCCCACAAAGGCGCGCGCGGCCGAGGCGGAATTGAAAAAACCCCCAAAGGTGATGCCCACCTGTATGGCGCTGAGGAAGGCATCCGGGGTAGCCAGCAACTTTTGCACTTTTTTGGCGCGCTTGTCACCCGCGTCCGCCATCTCCTTGATCTTGGCCGGGTTGAGGGCCACAAAGGCCATCTCGGCACCGGCCAAAAAGGCGTTGATCAGGGTGAGCACCAGGATGAGCAGTAAGGAAACGAATAAGGGCGACCCAGGGTCATCCATGCGGGAAACCACGCTCCTTTGACAGGGGATTGGACCGATTATACAGGGGCCAGCCCCACAATGCAAATCAGGCCGCTTAAGGCTGGCTGGCCTGGGCGAGCAGGTCCCGCGCCAGCAGGGTGCGCGGGTGCCGCGGCCCGTAGCCTGATTCAACCACCGGCAGGGCCGCTTTCAGGAGCTCACCGGCCTTGTCCTTTTGCCCCATCAGCAGGTAGAGCTGCCCCAGGCTGAGGGCGGGCTCCGCGCTGGGGAGGCTGTCCTCCCCGGCCAGGCGGCTGGCCAGCGCCCGGGCGTGGCTGAGGTGCCGGAGGGCCAGCCCGTATTGCCCGCTTTCGCGGTAGATGCAGCCCAGGTTGTTGACCAGCCGGGCGGTGTGCAGGTTTTCTTCCGGGTTGAGACGCCGGTGCATCTCATAGGCCTGGTTGGCGTAGTCAATGGCGCGGGCCAGGTCCCGCTGGTGCAGGTACACGTCGCTGAGGTTGTTCAGGCAGCCCTCCACCAGGGGGCTGTCGCCCAGGCCGGTCTCCCGCGCGCAGGTGAGCGCGCTGATGAAATGGGGCAGGGCGCTGTCATATTCCCCCACCTGGCAGTAGACGCTGCCCAGGCTGTTGTCCAGCGCGCACACGGCCAGGGCGCCCTCCTCCCCATACCAGTCCCGGCAGATGCGGGCATACTGGTCCGCATGGGCCTGGGCCTGGGCGGACTGGCCGCCGTAGGCGCTGCCCAGGGCCAGGGAATGGTGCAGGTTGGCCGCCTGCAGGGTGTGGGCGCCGTCAGCGCGCGCCAGCTCAGCAAGCCCCTCCCCTGCCCAGCGGAGGATGTCGGGGCTGGACCGGTCGGTGTAGATGTGGTATTCGCTCATCATGTAGCAAAACTCAGCCCGCTCGGCCCCGGGGCGCCAGTCCCCCCCACGCAGCAGCGTCAGCAGCCGGTGTATTTGGGGCGTGAGGGAGAGGCTGACCGCGAAAAACAGCGCGTGGCCCAGGGCATGGGGGCGCAGGGGCACATGGTCCGCCTGCGGCAGCAGGCGCAGGACCTGCTCCAGGTGTTCCCGGGCGCCCTCAACCTCCCCCCGGCTGCGCAGCAGGCAGAGGCTGAGGGCATGGAACTGGTAGCGGTGGGCCGCGGTGGCCAGGGCGGGGTCCTCCAGCGCCTGGCCGGCCTTGTCCAGCATCTGCCGGGACGCGTCCATCTGGCCCTGCTCGCACAGCAGCTGCATGGTGTTGAGCAGCAGGCGCAGCTCATCTTGGTGGCTGACCCGCGTGCGCTCCAGCGCGTGCTGGGCCAGGCGCACATATTCCCAGTCCCGGAAGCGGTCGGCGCGCACGCGGCTGTCCAGCAGCGCGCAGAAGTGGGGGAAGCTTTTCAGCCCCGCGCCCTCATCCCGCAGCGCCGCCATGATCACCGGGTGCATGCTGTAGCTGCCCTTGTCCTCGCGCAGCCAGCCCAGGTAGACCAGCGCCTGCAGGTGGTCCGCCAGGGGCTCTGCCTGGTGGCTGATGTCGCTGAGCAGCACCCTGAGCCGGCTGAAGCTGTAGGCGTTGGGCGGCAGCAAGGAAAAGAGGCGCAGCAGGCGCTGGCGGTCCTCCGACAGGCTGTTGATGCGGAACAGCTGGCGCAGCACCTCCTCCACCTGGACGGTGCGGGCCTGGTGGGTGTAGCTGCCCTGCAGGCCATGGTGCCGCAAGCCCTCAAACAACAGGGGGAAGGACAGGTGACGCGAACGGGCCAGGCGCCCCAGCATCTGGCACATCAGGGGGTGGGCGTCCAGGTGCACCTCAATGAGGTGCAGCAGCTGGTCGCGCTGCTCCCCCTGCAATTGCTGGCCATAGGCCGCTGCAAACACCTGCTCGCCCTGGGCGGTGGTCAGCCCCCCCAGGGGGATGACATGAGAGCCGGCCAGCCCGGTCAGGCGGGAGGTGAGCAGCACATCGCAGCCCAGGCTGGCCAGGCCGTCCAGCGACGGGTCCTCGTGGGGGGGGCGGTCCACCCCGTCCACCATCAGCAGGCCCCGGCCCTTGCCCTCGCTCAGCCGGGCCAGGGCCTCGTTCATCTGGGCCTGCTGGTCGCTGGCGGACAGCCTGGGGAAGGCGCGCTGGACGGACTGGGCCAGGCTGTCCTGGTACTGCACATAGGCCACCCGCTGGTAAATGCCCTGGCGCAGCAGGCCCCGGAGTGCCTGGCGCACCAGCTCGGTCTTGCCGATGCCGCCCATGCCGCTCACCAGGACCTTGCCGCCCTGGGTCAGGGCCTGGCGCAGCAGGGCCAGTTCCGCCTCCCGCCCCACAAACAGCCCGGCGGGCATGGCCTCGCGGCACAGCTGGCAGGGCTGGGTGGTGAGCAGCGCGGCCTGGTGGCTCCAGGGGGCGCCCTGGCTGTCGGCCAGCAACCGGTGAAGCGCGGCGGGCTGGGCGGCGGGGTTGACCCGCAGGCGCGCCAGGGCCTGGTTGTTCATCTGCTCGCCAAAGAAGGCGTGCAGCGCCAGGAAGCTGAACAGGTAGGCGTCAAAATAGGCAGCGCTGGCCGGGTCCATGGAATAATCCTGGGACTGCCACAGCAGGGCGCTGAAGTGGGAGTGCGCCGCCGGGCTGACCAGGCTGTCGTGGCGCAACACCAGGGACAGAAAGCCTTCCAGCCGCTCATTTAAGATGACGTAGTCATACTGCAGTGCCAGCAGCGTCCGCCGCGCGCGCTCCAGCAGGTCCAGCAGCAGCCCCTCGTCCACCTGGGCCGCCACCTCCTCAAAATAGGCCGCGTAAAACGGCCCGGGCCGGCTGCGGTTGAACAGGTCGCTCAGGTAGCGGCTGCGCTCCGCGCCCCCCTGCCAGAGCTTGCGCCCCTGCGCGGTGACCGCCAGCCGGGTGCCCAGGAGGTCCTGCCAGAAGGCATGGATGGTCAGCCCCTGGCGCCGGGCGCGGGCGATGACCGCCGGGCCCTTGGAGGGGTAGTCATCCAGGGTAAGCAGGCGGTACAGGTTCTTCAGCGACAGCAGCGCCCGCTGGGTTTCCTGAGGCATGGTCCCTCCTTTCATCTGTTGTTGTGCCCCGGCCTGGCACCTGGCCCTTATATGGATGTATCGTACAGCCAGTATCAGACATATTTAGACAAAGTCAAGGCTTGAGCCGGGGTGTTTTTCCAATTTTCGCAAATTTTCGTCTTTTTTTAGTAAGCAGGATGGAAAACGGCTTGGTATGATAATCATACAAAACAGCATCCACATGAGGCCTGCCCGCAGGGCGGGCGGAAAGGAGCGCGTCATGGAGCTGGATTTGGCCATTCTACAGTTCCTCAAGGCCAACGCCCAGGGCGTCGAGGAGATGCTCAGCTTGCTGCAGGCGGAGTACCGCCTGCAGTTTGGCCAGCCGGCGCTGATGGACAGCCGCCTGCAGCGGGAGTACCCGATGGAGCTGATCTGGGCCATGGACCGCGCCATCAAGGAGGGTAACCCGGATTACCAGTCCTACCTCCAGGGCGGCCAAGCGCAAAAGACCTGAGGCCGCCCCACAGGGCCAGACCCCTTTGCCGGGCACCCAAGCCGGGGCCCCGCATGAAAACAGCCGGACGCCTGAACGCGTCCGGCTTTCGTTGACACCGCCTGCGCCCTGTGGTAACATCATGAACCGTCAGCGGGGCGGCCCTTTCCCCTCAAGCTGAAGCTGGCCGTGATGCGCCTGTAGCTCAGTCGGATAGAGCATCGGCCTTCTAAGCCGAGGGTCAGGGGTTCGAATCCCTTCAGGCGCGCCAGGCATGGTGGGTGTAGTTCAGTGGTTAGAGCGCCAGATTGTGGCTCTGGAAGTCGTGGGTTCAACTCCCATCACCCACCCCATTTTTTTCTTCTGGCTTGGTCGCGGTGGGGTGTCGCCAAGCGGTAAGGCACCAGACTTTGACTCTGGCATTCGTAGGTTCGATCCCTGCCACCCCAGCCAAGAGACCGCCCGGGCATCCTCGGATGCCCGGGCGGTTTTGATTCAGGACCTGCCCATGAACGCTGCCCGCTTCCTTTGAAGCGGGCAGCTTGGTGTGGCCGTGTCCAGCCCCGAATCAGGGCCTGTCCGCCGTTTCCAGCCCGGCCATCACCCGCGGCTCCCCCGCCAGGCGCAGGGGGGCCTGGGTGGCGGCGCGCACCTCCTCCAGGCTGTAGGCGGGGTTGATCTCCACCAGCGTCAGGCCCTCCGGCCCCACCTCAATGACCCCCATCTCGGTGACAATCAGGTCCACCGCATTCACGGCGGTCAGGGGCAGGTCGCAGGCCCGCAGGATCTTGGGCGCGCCCTTGACGGTGTGCTCCATGGCCACGATGACGCGCTGCGCGCCGCTGAGCAGGTCCATGGCCCCGCCCATCCCCGGCACCATCTTGCCGGGGATCATGTAGTTGGCGATGTTGCCCGCCTCATCCACCTGCAGCGCGCCCAGCACGGTCACATCCACATGGCCGCCGCGGATGATGCCAAAGGAGGTGGCGCTGTCAAAGAAGGCGCCGCCGGGGCGGATGCCGGCCGGCTGCGCGCCGGCGTTGGTGATGGCCGGGTCCCAGCTGCCGTCATCAGGCGGCGCCACCAGGCCGATGAAGCCGTTTTCCGACTGGAACCAGACCTCGCGTCCAGGGGGCAGGTGATGGGCCACCAGGGTGGGCAGGCCGATGCCCAGGTTGACCAGGTCGCCGTCCTGCAGCTCCAGCGCCACACGCCGGGCGATGAGGGTTTTGTTGTCCATGATGCTGTCCTCTCAATCACATGACGCGGACTTGCCGCGCCACAGGTCAGGTGACCAGGTGGTGCACAAAGATGCCGGGGGTGTGCACCAGGTCCGGGTCAAGGTGGCCGGGCACCAGCTCATCCGCCTGGGCGATGGTGACACGGGCCGCGCTGGCGGTGATGTTGTTGAAGTTGCGCGTGGCGCCATGATAGAAGAGGTTGCCGTACCTGTCCGCCCGGGTGGCGGCAATCAGCGCCACGTCGGCGCGCAGCGGGGTCTCCAGCAGCCAGTCCTGCCCGTCAATGGTCACCACCTGCTTGCCCCGGGCCACCTCGGTGCCCAGGCCCGTGCGGGTGAGCACGCCGCCCAGGCCAAAGCCCGCGGCGCGGATCTGTTCAATCAGGGTGCCCTGGGGCACCAGCACCACCTCGGTCTGCCCGGCCATCATCTGCCGGCCCGTCTCCTTGTTCGTGCCGATGTGGCTGGTGATGATGCGGCGGAAAAGCCCCTTCACCACCAGCTTGCCCACCCCGATGTCCGGGAAGGCGGTGTCATTGCAGATGAGGGTCAGCCCGCCCGTGCCCCGCGCGGCCAGGGCATCCAGCAGCCTGTGGGGGCTGCCCACGCCCAGAAAGCCGCCCACAAAGATGGTGTCGCCCTCGCGAATGAGGTCGATGGCCTGGTCCAGGTCAATCAGCTTGTTCATGCGCTTGTCCTTTGCAAACGGTGGCGCCGGTGAGGCCAGGGCCGGCGCGGCGCGGCGGCAAACAGGCCCTGGGTGATGGTGGTCTATGCGCGCGCGGCCGGGGGCCGCGCCTGTCTGTATGCAATATAGCATACTTGATGCCGCCCTGGGAACAGGGCAGCTGGATACAATGCCCATCTTGCAGGCCGGGCGGCGCATCCTGTGCCGTGGGGCTGTGCGCCATCGCCTGCTGTTCAAGGCCGGTATCAGGCGGCGGAAATCAACCGCGGCTTGCCGCAAACGGCTGATATGTCGGCCGGGGGTGGTATGATGGCAGCAGCACGCGAGCAAAGGAGCGCCCTGATGAACACGCTGATCACCGCCCACGCCGGCGCGGAGGGCACGCAAGCCAACAGCCTGGACAGCCTGGAGCGCCTGCTGCGCTGCGGGAGCGACCTGGTGGAGCTGGATGTGCGCGGGCGCGGGGACCAGCTGGTGCTTCACCATGACCGGCTGGCAGAAGGCCTGGCCTACCCCGCGCTGGCGGAGGCCCTGGCCCTGCTGCGGGAGGTGCCCGGGCCCCGGCTCAACCTGGATGTGAAGGAGGCCGGGCTGCTGCCGCGCGCCTTCCTGCTGGCGGAAAAACTGGGGCTTGGGGAGCGGCTCGTCTTCACCGGGGATGTGGATGGGGCGGACCGGCGCTGGGCCCGGGAGCGGGGCGTGCCCCTGTGGCTCAACTACTACCTGCTGCCGCCCCTCAAATGGCCCCGGGCCCATCAGCAGGCGGCCAGGCTGGGCTACGCGGTGCTCAACATCGACCAGCGCCGGGTCAGCGCGTCCATGCTGAAGGAGGCGCCGGAAGGCCTGTCCATCTGGACGGTGGACCAGGAGGAGCGCCTGTGCGCGCTGCTGGAGGCCGGGGTGCACAACATCACCACCCGCCAGCCCCTTTTGGCGCTGCGGTTGCGGGCGCGGATCCAGCAGGCGCGGTAGCAGGCGGCAGGCCAGGAGGCCGCCATATGTCCAGCCTGTGGTTTGGTGGGTATACCACTTCACTGAAGACAGGCCTGCCCGGCCGGGAACGCGCACAGGCGCAACCAGCTGCGGGCCGCCCGCGGGGCCGGCAGGCCTTCAAACGCACCAACCCCGGCCAGACGCCCCGGTTTGTCTGGCCTTGCAAAGGAGGAACCATGTACAACCTGCTCATTGGAGGCGCGGCGGGCCAGGGGGTGGACACCATCACCCACGTGCTGGAGCGCTTCATCAAGCACGCCGGCTGCGGCGTGTTCACCACCCGGGACCTGATGAGCCGCATCCGCGGCGGCCACAACTTCGCCCTGCTGCGCTTTGGCCAGACCGCCCCCAGCGGCCATGACGACCGCCTGGACGGCCTCATCGCCCTGAACGAGGAAACCCTGGCGCTGCACCTGCCCAGCCTTGACCCGCAGGGCTTCGCGCTGACCGGCCTGGACAGCGACAGCCAGGACCCCCGCGTCATCAAGCTGGACAGCCTGGGCATCGCCAAGAGCCTGGGCAACCAGCGGGCCGCCGGCTCCGTTGCCCTGGGGGCGGCGCTCAAGCTGCTGGGCATCCCCTTCACCCGCGAGGCCGCCGGCCCCATCTTTGCCCGCTACCTCAAGGAAGACCTGGTGCCTGTCAACGTGCAGGCCGCGCAGGCCGGGCACGAGTCGGTCTCCCAGCTCAAAAAACCCCTGCAGGGCCCCTATGACGGGCACCTGCTGCTCTCCGGCGCCCAGGCGCTGTGCTTTGGCGCGATGGCGGCCGGGCTGCAGTTCTACGCCGCCTACCCCATGTCCCCCTCCACCAGCATCCTGGAGCACCTGGCCCAGCACGCCGGGGAGGTGGGCTACCTGGTGGAGCAGGCGGAGGATGAAATCGCCGCCATCAACATGGCCCTGGGGGCATCCTACGCCGGCGCGCGCGCCATGACGGGCACCTCAGGCGGCGGCTTTTCCCTCATGGTGGAGGGCCTGGGCCTGGCCGGCATGGGGGAGATCCCCCTGGTGGTGGTCAACGCCATGCGCCCGGGCCCGGCCACCGGGCTGCCCACCCGCACCGAACAGTCCGACCTGCGCTTTGTCATCTCCGCCGCCCAGGGCGAGTTCCCCCGCATGGTCATCGCCCTGCGCAACCACGAGGACGCCTTCCACCAAACCGCCCGCGCCTTTGAAATGGCCGAGAAGTACCAGATCCCGGTCATCCTGCTCACCGACCAGTACCTGCAGGAGGCCACCGCCACCATCCCCCTGCCCAACCCCTACCACATCCGCCAGCCCCAGCCCCTGCCCCCTGAGGGCAAGGGCGAGTACGCCCGCTACCGCTACACCAAGTCCGGCATCTCCCCCCGCATCCTCCCGGGCGACCCGCGGGGCTTTTCGGCAGTGGACTCGGACGAGCATGACGAGCAGGGCCGCATCATTGAGGACGCCGACACCCGCGTGAAGATGATGGACAAGCGCATGGGCAAGCTGGCGCTGCTTAAGAAGGACCTGCAGGAACCGGAGCACCTGGGCGAGAAGGAGCCGGACATCCTGCTGATTGGCTGGGGCAGCATGGACGGCCCGCTGCGCGAGGCGGTGGATCTGCTCAACGCCGGGGAAGGCCCGCGGGTTGGCGCCCTGGTCTTTGGCGATGTCTGGCCGCTGCCTGAGCGGCGGCTGCGCAAGTACGCGCAGCAGGCGAAGCAACGTATCAACGTGGAGCAAAACTACACGGGGCAGCTGGCCCAGCTCATCAGGGAGCAGACCGGCATCGCCATGGACGCCAGCGTCCTCAAGTATGACGGGCGCCAGCTGACCGGCGCGCAGATCGCTGACAGGGTCACAAAGGAGGCCGGAAAATGACGCAGCAGCACATCTACCAAACCCACGAAACCGCCTGGTGCCCGGGCTGCGGCAACTTCGGCATCCTGGAGGCCCTGAAGATGGCGCTGGAGGGCCTCAACCTGGACCCGCATGACGTGGTCATCCTGGGGGGCATCGGCCAGGCGCCCAAAACCCCCCAGTACATTGAATGCAACAGCTTCTGCGGCCTGCACGGCCGCGCGGTGCCCCCGGCGGTGGCCGTCAAGATGGTCAACCTCAACCTCAAGGTCATCATCAACAGCGGCGATGGCGACAGCTACGGCGAGGGCGGCAACCACTTCCTCCACAACATCCGCCGCAACGTGGACATCGCCCACTTTGTGCACGACAACCAGCTCTATGCCCTCACCAAGGGGCAGGCCTCGCCCACCACCATGGAGGGCATGGTCACCCCGGTGCAGGTGGAGGGCAGCATGTCCATCCCCTTCAACCCCTTGCTGGTGGCCCTTGGCACGGGCGCGGGCTTTGTGGCCCGCGGCTTCTCCGGCCGGCCCGAGCACCTGGCGGGCTTGATGAAGCGCGCCATCAGCTACAGGGGGTACGCCCTGGTGGACATCTTCCAGAACTGCGTCACCTTCAACAAGCTCAACACCTATGCCTGGTACAACAGCCGTGTCTACGAGCTGGATGACAGCCATGACACCTCCGACCTGGCCGCCGCGATGGCACTGGCCAGCCAGTTTGGCGAGCAGATCCCCATCGGGGTGCTGTATGAAAAGCCGCAGCCGGACTACAACAGCCGCCATGCCCAGCTCAGCTCCGGCCAGGTGCTGGCCGGGCGGGACAACGACCCGGAGGTGGTGGCCCGGCTGATGCGCCAGCTGGTGTAGGGCCGCCCGGTGAGGCCGTTTCATCCGTCCAGGCACACACATCAATGAGGAGCGGGAGGCTCCTCATTTTATTTTGTTCCTGGCATTGGCAAAGACGCGCAAGGCGGGCAAGGCGGGAGCCCGGGGCAGGCGCTTTTTCAAAGCGCTGCCTTTATCCCGGCTGCCGCGGCCCCATCCGGCGGGCCGGATGATGCCCACCTGAAACAATCGGGTACACTGTCACCACACAGGACCCGGCTTGCACGTGCCAGCCCGCGGTGATAAACTGGACTTGCTTCGAACCGCCGTTTCGGCGGCGCCCATACCCGCACCGCAAGGAGGCTCTTTCATGGAACGCTTCGCGTGGACGGCCCAACTGCTGCCAGGGCGGCTGGATGAATACATCCGCCGGCATGATGAAATCTGGCCGGAGATGACCGCCGTGCTGGAGGAGGCGGGCATCCGCAACTACAGCATCTGGACGGACGGCCAGGTGCTGTTTGGCTATTATGAGTGCGACTCGGTGGCACGGGCCGCCGCCGTCCAGGCGGCCAGCCAGGTGGTCAGCCGCTGGAACGAATACATGAAGGACGTCATGGTGATGGCCTTTGACCCGCAAAGCGGCACCTCGGTGCGGCTGCGGCAGGTGTTCATGCACCCCAGGCCAGGCGGCGATACGGCGCCAGGCTAAATACAGCGCGCCCGCGGCGCGCAAAGCGAGGAGGATCACATGTCGGAGGAAACCCGCACACGCAAGGGCTATGAGTACGCTCTGGAGGTCTACGGCGCGCTGGGCATCGACGTGGAGGCTGCCCTGCAGGCCGCTGACGCCCTGCCGGTGTCCATGCACTGCTGGCAGGGGGATGACGTCGGCGGCTTTGACGGCGCGGACAGCCTCACCGGCGGCATCGCGGTGACCGGCAACTACCCGGGCAAGGCGCGCAACTTTGAGGAGCTGACCCGGGACATCACCTTCGCCCTCTCCCTGATCCCGGGCGCCAGGAAGCTGAACCTGCATGCCAGCTACGCGGTCAGGGAGGGCCGCAAGGTGGACCGGGACGGCTACACCCTGCGCGAGTTTGAGCCCTGGGTGGCCTTCGCCAAAGACCAGGGGCTGGGGCTGGACTTCAACCCCACCTTCTTCTCCCACCCGATGATGGACGGCGACCTGTCCCTGTCCAGCCCCGATGAGGGCAAGCGCCGCTTCTGGGTGGAGCACGGCAAGCGCTGCCGGGAGATTGGCCAGGGCTTTGCCCGCGCGCTGGGCCAGCCCTGCGTGGTGAACTTCTGGATGCCCGACGGCACCAAGGACACCTGCGTAAATACCCAGGCCTTCCGCGCGCGCATGGGCGCCTCCCTGGATGAGATCTTCGCAGACAGGGACGGCCTGCAGCTGGCCCCCTGCGCGCTGGAGAGCAAGCTCTTTGGCGTGGGCGTGGAAAGCTTCACCGTGGTCTCCCACGAGTACGCGCTGGGCTACGCCATCAAAAACGGGCTGACCGCCTGCCTGGACACCGGCCACTTCCACCCCACGGAGGCGGTGTCCATGAAGGTTTCCGCCGTGATGAACTTTGTGGACAGCATGCTGCTGCACATCTCCAGGCCGGTTCGCTGGGATTCTGACCACGTGGTGGCCCTGGATGAGGAGCTGCAGCGCATCATGGACGAAATCATCTGGAACAACCTGCAGGACCGCGTCTTCATCGGCCTGGACTTCTTTGACGCCTCCATCAACCGCGTGGCCGCCTGGGCCATCGGCATGCGCAACGCGCGCAAGGCCATTCTGGGCGCGCTGCTGGCCCCCGCCAGGCAGCTGCGCGAGGCCGAGGCCGCCGGGGACTACACCCGCCGCCTGGCCCTGCTGGAGGAGCGCAAGACTTTGCCCCTGGGCGCGGTCTGGGACTACTACTGCCTGCGCCACGGCATCCCGGAGGACGGCGCCTGGCTGCCCCGGGTCAAGGCCTATGAGCAAAGCGAGCTGGGCAAGCGGGTGTGAGCATGCAGGAAGGGCACCAGACGGCGCGGGAGGACCTGATCCTGGAGATCAGCCACGTCACCAAGATTTTCCCGGGCGTCCGGGCCCTGGATGACGTGGGCTTCACCCTGCGGCGCGGCGAAATCCACGCGCTGATCGGGGAGAACGGCGCGGGCAAATCAACCTTCATCAAGGTGCTCACCGGCGTCCACCAGCCCGATTCGGGCACCATTTTGCTCAACGGGCAGCAGGTGCGCATGACGGACCCCCTGGTGGCGCGCCGGCTGGGCATCGCCGCCATCTACCAGCACCTGGCCGCCTACCCCCACCTGAGCGTGGCGGAGAACATCTTCATGGGCAACGAGCAGCTGCGCCCCCCCGGCTTCATCAGCTGGCGGAACACCAGGCGCCGCGCGGCCCGGCTGCTGCAGTCCCTGGGCAGCAGCATCGACCCCGCCGCGCAGATGGGGGAGCTGTCCGTTGCCCAGCAGCAGATTGTGGAAATCGCCAAGGCGCTCTCCCAGGACGCCTCCGTCCTCATCATGGACGAGCCCACCGCCGCCCTCTCCCTGACCGAGTCGGAGGAGCTTTACAGCATCGTGCGCGGCCTGAAAGCCAAAGGCACCTCGGTCATCCTGATCTCCCACCGGTTTGAGGACATCTTCTCCCTCGCCGACCGCGTCACCGTGCTGCGGGACGCCCGCTACATCGGCACCTGGGATATCGATGAGGCGGACAGCGCGCTGCTGGTCAACCACATGGTGGGCCGCAGCATCGACCGCTTCTTCCCGCAAAAGACGGCTGACATCGGGGAGGAGCTGCTCAAGGTGTCGGGCCTGGGCCGCACCGGGTTCTTTCAGGACGTCAGCTTTTCCCTTCACGCGGGTGAAATCCTGGGCCTGACCGGCCTGGTGGGCGCCGGGCGCACCGAGGTGGTGGAGGCCATCACCGGGGTTACCCGGCCTGATTACGGCACCATCACCCTGATGGGCCAGCAGGTGCGCTTCACCCGCCCGGGGGAGGCGCTGGGCCGCGGCCTGGCGCTCATGCCGGAGGACCGGCAAAAGCAGGGCCTGCTGCTGCCCTGGTCCATCCGGGACAACGTGTCCCTGCCCATGCTGGACAGCTGCCGCAAGCACCGCCTGCTCTCCCAGGCCCACATCAACCGCATGGGCAGCCACGCCATTGAGCAGCTGGCCATCAAGGCGCGCTCCGGCCTGGACACGGCGGACTCCCTCTCCGGCGGCAACCAGCAAAAGGTGGTGCTGGGCAAGCTGCTCTCCTCCAGCGCCCGGGTGATGGTGATGGACGAGCCCACCAAGGGCGTGGACGTGGGCAGCAAGGCGGCCATCTACCAGATCATGTGCGACCTGGCGGCGCAGGGCTTCGGCATCCTGATGGTGTCCAGCGAGATGCCCGAGGTCATGGCCATGTGCGACCGCGCGGTCATCATGCGCCAGGGCCGGGTGAGCACCATCCTGGACCGGGCGGACTTCACCCCCGAGGGCATCCTGCGGGCATCCATGCCCCTGGAACGAAAGGAGGAGACGCCCGCATGAGCACGCGACAGTTCAAGCCACTGCGCCTGGGCAGGCTGCTGCGCAACCGCGAGCTGGGGCTGACCCTGGTGCTGCTGGCGCTGATCGGCCTCATCGGCCTGCGCAACCCGGCCTTCGCCACGCCTGGCAACCTGCAGTTCATCCTGGGGGACACCTCCATCCTGATCGTGCTGGCCCTGGGCATGATGTGCGTGCTGCTGGTGGGCTCCATTGACATCTCCGTCCCCGCCGTCATGGCGCTGTCGGCGATGACGGCGGGCATCGTGATGAAGAACAACCTGGTCCAGGCGGACACCCAGGTGCTGGTGGATGGCGCGCTCACCGCCGCCACGGTCAAGACCAGCACGCCGCTGCCGCTGCTGCTGCTGCTGGCCGCCGGGGTGGGGGCGGCCTGCGGGCTGCTCAACGGCCTGCTCATCGCCTATGGGCGGGTGCTGCCCATCGTGGCCACCCTGGGCAGCCAGTACATTCTCTACGGCCTGTCCCACCTGATCTCCGGCGGCCAGGCGATTTACCGCAAGGACATGAGCGATGCCTTCATCCAGTTCACCCGCGGCAATGTCCTGGGCTTCAACTCCAAGGTGCTCATCATGCTGGCCGCCTTCCTGGTGCTGATGGCCTTCATCAACTACACCCGCTATGGGCGGCGGCTGTACGCCGTGGGCTCCAACGCCGAGGCCGCGCGCATGAGCGGCATCAACACCCGGGCGGTCACCCTGTCCGCCCATACCATCATGGGCCTGCTGGCCGGGCTGGCCGGCATGCTCTACGCCAGCCACGACAACAAAGTCACCCAGGACATGGCCATGGGCTACGAGATGTACGTCATCGCCGCCTGCGTCATCGGCGGGGTGAGCGTGACAGGCGGCGTCGGCAAAATCACGGGGGTGGCGCTGGGCGCGCTCACCATCGGCGTCATCAACAACGGGCTGACCATGCTGCGGCTCACCGGCAACTCCGAGTTCTGGAAGAAGGCCATCCAGGGCGCGGTCATCCTGATTGCCATCATCACCAATGTCTACATCAAGCGCGCCCACGAGCGCCGCGTGCTGCGGGAAAGGAGGCTGTGATGGCGTCAGTGACCGGCAAACTTCCCGCCTTCCTGCGCCGGCGCGAGTGGCTGCTGGCCATCCTGGTGCTGCTCACCTATTTCCTCTTCAACGCCCAGCGGCCGGACAACTACACCTTCCCCAAGCTGCTCAACCAGACCCGGGTGTACATGGTGGACGTGGGCTTCATGGCGCTGGGCATGCTGCTGGTGCTCATCCTGGGGGACATCGACATCTCCGTCGCCGCCACCGCCGCCCTCTCCGCCACCGTCATGGGCGTCAGCTACCGGGGCGGGGAGGGCCTGCCCTTTTGGGCCGCCGTGCTGCTGATGCTGCTCACGGGCCTTGCCTGCGGGCTGTTCAACGGGCTGCTGGTCATCCGCTTCAAGGAGCTCTTCCCCATGATCATCACCCTGTCCACCCTGACGCTCTACCGCGGCATCGCCTACATCATCCTCAAGGACCAGTCCGCCGGCAGCTTCCCCGCCTGGTACGCCAAGGACCTGGGCTACGGCTCCCTGCCCCTGATGGGGCTGGAGGTGCCCATCATGCTGCTGTGCCTGCTGGCCGTCCTGCCCTTCTACTACCTCTGGCTGCACCGCACGGCCTCCGGCAGGCGCCTGTTCGCCGCCGGCACCAACCTGACCGCCAGCCGTTACTCCGGCTTGCACACTGACCGCATCAAGCTGACCGCCTTCGCCATGAACGGCCTGTTTGCCGCCATCGGCGGCTTCTTCCTGACCTCGCGCACGGGCTCGGTCAAGTACACCATCGGCACCGGCTTTGAGATGCAGGCCATCGCGGTGGCGGTGCTGGGCGGCGCGTCCACCTCGGGCGGGCGGGGCAGCGTGGCCGGGCTGCTGCTGGCGCTGGTGCTGCTCACAGCGCTGAAAAACGGGCTGATGCTGCTGTACAACGACGCCTTCATCCTCAACCTTTCCGTGGGCCTGCTGCTGATCCTGGTGGTGCTCATCCCCAACCTCTTCCAGGCCCTGGCAGACCGCCGCCGCATCCTGCGCCAGCGCATGCAGCTGGCCAAGTAAAGTTCCCATGACAGACCAAACCCTGTATCCCGCGGGCTGGGCCCGTGAAAATAAAAGGAGGAACCAAGACACATGAAACGCATTCTTTCCCTGATGTTGGCAGCCGCGTTGCTGCTGTCCCTGGGCCTGGCCGTGTCGGCTGAGGAACCAATCAAGATCGGCGTGGTCTACAAGCAGACCGGCAACCCCTTCTTTGAGGCCGCTGTGCGCGGCTTTGAGGAAGCCTCCCAGGAGCTGGGCTTCGAGTTCATCCACAACGGCCCGGCTGACTCCTCCAACGAAGGCCAGATCCAGATCATCGAGGGCTTCATCCAGCAGGAGGTGGACGCCATCGCCATCTCGGCCAATGACGCCGCCGGCGTGGTCTCGGTGCTCCAGACCGCCATGGACAAGGGCATCAAGGTCATCTCCTGGGACTCCAAGGTGCTGGCTGAAGGCCGCAACCTGAACATCGACCCCTCCGTCGCCCAGAACATCGGCCGGGTGCAGGTGGAGGAGATCGCCGCGCAGATTGGCGGGGAGGGCCAGATTGCCGTCCTGTCCGCCGCCGCCACCCACGACAACCAGAACACCTGGATCAAGTACATGAAGGAAGAGCTGGAAAAGCCCGAGTACGACAAGATTGAGCTGGTCACCGTGGTCTACGGCGACGACCTGACCGACAAGTCCTACCAGGAGATGCAGGGCCTGATCAACTCCTACCCGGACCTCAAGGGCGTCATCTCCCCCACCACCGTGGGCGTCGCGGCGGCCGCCGTGGCCATCAAGGACGCCGGCCTGTCCGGCAAGATCAAGCTGACCGGCCTGGGCCTGCCATCTGAAATGGCCGATTTCCTGGCTGACCGCACCTGCGAAGGCATGTACCTGTGGAACCCCATTGACCTGGGCTACGTGGCGGCCTACGCCTCCGTCGCCATGGTCAAGGGCGAGATTACCGGCGCCGCGGGGGAGAGCTTTGAGGCCGGCCACCTGGGCGTGCGTGAAATCTCCGACGCCGGGGACGGCGGCACCTTCACCATCGTGGGCGACCCCTTCCGCTTCACCCCCGAGAACATTGAGGAGTGGAAAAACGTCTACTGATTTCATGACCACACGCTGCTGACAAGCATACAACCGGACAGCACCCCGGGCGGCCTGCCGCCCGGGGTGAACAGGGAGAGGGGCATGGACAATTTTTTCACCGCCCACGCGCGGGCGCTGGCCGATTTTTCAAAGATGTCAAAAGCCGTCGGCGCCCATGCCGATGACGTGCAGGGCGGAGGCGGTAACACCTCGGTGAAGCTGGCGGGCGGGCTGATGGCCATCAAGGCCTCCGGCTTCCACCTGAGCGACGTGGAGCCGCAGGGCGGCTACGCGGTGCTGGACGGCGCCGCGCTGCGGGGCTTCTACCTGGACAACGAGGCGGCCGCCTTCAATGATGTGGAACAGGCGGGCGCCGCCCGGGCCAAGGAGCTCACCCTGCAGGTGCCGGGGCTGCCCGCGCTGCGCCCCTCGGTGGAGGCGGGCTTTCATTCCCTGCTGGACACCTTTGTGGTTCACTCCCACAGCGTCTATGGCAACCTGGCCGCCTGCTGCGATGAGGCGGAGCGCGTCACCGGGGAGGCGCTGGCCGGCGCGCCCTATTCCTGGGCGCTGGTGCCCTACGTCAACCCGGGTGCGCTGCTCACCTTCACCATCCGCGACGCCCTGTCCCGGGTGCAGGGGGAGACCGGCCGGCGCCCCGCCGTGCTGCTGATGCGCAGCCACGGCCTCATCGCCCACGCGGACACGGCGGAGGAGTGCCTGGCCCTGCACGAGGACGCCAGCAAGCGCTTCATGGCCTATTTCAAGGTCTCCCGGGAAGATTTCCCACAGCCCGCCATCCGCGAAGCGGGCACCGGCTTTGCGTCCGCCACCCCCTGGCTGGCGGCCCGGCTGCGGGGGGAGGCCCACCCGGACAGCGTGCTGCTGGGCGAGCCGATCTACCCGGACCAGCTGGTCTTCTTTGAAGGCACCCTGGGCAGCCAGGCGGTCATTGACAGGCAGACCGGGCGGGTGCGCTATGACCTGCCCGCCCGCAGCGCGCTCACCTTTGAGCAGACGCTGTGCGCGGTGGTCTTCATCCGCGAAACCCTGGCCAGGCACGGCCTGCAGCCCATCGCCATGGGGGAGGCCGCCCGCGCCTTCATCAGCGGCTGGGAGAGCGAGAAGTACCGCAAGTCGCTGGGCCAGGGCGGCTGATGGCCTGGCCGCCAGGCGCGTTTCGGCGGAAGTGTTTCACGTGAAACATCCCGCCGCCGCGCTTGTCCGCTGCCGGACTTTGTGCTACAATTTGTTTAATTTTCTGCGGTCCCATCCAGACGCGGGCCCGGGCCGCGCGGCCTGAGCGGAGGAAACCATGAGACAACTGAACCTGCTTGCCTTTGACATCGGCGCCAGCAACGGGCGCGGCATCATGGGCTGCTTTGACGGCCGGCGGATGACCATGCGCCCGGTGGGCAGCTTTGACAACCACTTCAGCCAGCGGGGGGACCTGGCCACCTGGGATTACCAGGGCATCCTGGACAACCTCAAGGCCGTCTTCGCGCAGGCCCGGGACCTGGGGCTCACGCCGGATTGCTACGGCATTGACACCTGGGGCGTTGACTACGGTTTGTTGGACAAAGACGGCCGCCTGCTTGAGAACCCCCGCGCCTACCGCATGAGCCGGGATGAGGAGATGCACGCCGCCTGGCAGCTGCTGCCCCGGCGCGCCTTCTTTGACATCACGGGCGTGGCCGCGCTCAACTTCAACACCTCCTACCAGCTCTACCGCCGCGTGCTGGAGGATGACCCGGCGCTGAAGCGGGCCCGCGCCCTGCTCTTCATGCCCGACCTGCTGGGCCATGGCCTCAGCGGCGCGCTGGGCAGCGAATACACCATCGCCACCACCTCCGGCCTGCTGGATGTCAGGCAGCGCGCCTGGAGCCGGCAGATCATCGAGGCCCTGGACCTGCCAGGGGGCATCTTCCAGCCACTGGACCTGCCCGGCAGCCTGCGGGGGCGGCTCAGCCAGCCCGTGGCGGAGGAGCTGGGCCTGCCCCGGGTGCCGCAGGCCGTGGTGGGCGGGCATGACACCGCCAGCGCCGTGGCCGCCATCCCCGGCACCGGGGACTTTGCCTTTTGCTCCTCGGGTACCTGGTCCCTCTTTGGCGTGGAGAGCGAGCAGCCCCTCCTCAGCGACGCGGTGTTTGACAGCAACTTCAGCAACGAGGGCACGGTGCAGGGCGGCTTCCGGCCACTGCGTAACATCATGGGGCTGTGGCTGGCGCAGGAATGCCGCCGGGCCTGGGCCAAGGAAAGCGGCAAAACGCTGGACTGGGAGGACATCAAGGACCAGGCCGCCCAGGCGCCGCCGCTTGTCAGCGTGCTGGATCCGGATTACCCGGCCTTCTACACCGCCGGGGGCATGCCTCAGAAGATCCGCGCCTACTGCCGCAGGACCGGGCAGCCGGAACCTGAGACCGTGGGCCAGTTCGCCCGCTGCATCTATGAATCCCTGGCGCTCAAGTACCGCTGGGCGGTGGAGCGCCTGGGCGAGATCAGGGGCCGCCCCGTCACCAGCCTCAACATCACCGGCGGGGGCATCCAGAACCTGCTGCTCAACCAGATGGCGGCCGACAGCACCGGGCTGCCGGTTACCGTGGGCCCGGTGGAGGGAGCGGCCCTGGGCAACGCCCTGATGCAGGCCATGGCCCTGGGCGAAATCAGGGACATCAACCAGGCGCGCCAGGTGGTGCGCGACAGCGTGGAGACCCAGGACTACACGCCCCGGCGCACCGCGGCCTGGGACGAGGCCTATGCCACATTGCTACGGAACATGGAGGAGCTGGCCAATGATTGACATGGACAAGTGGGCGCGCATGGCCGCCCAGCACATCCACCTGCGGCGCGACCAGGCGCCCGGACGCCTGGCGGGCAAGGTGGTGCTCATCACCGGCGCTGCCCAGGGCTTTGGCAAGGGCATCGCGCAGGAGCTCTACCAGGAGGGCGCCCACATCCTGATCGCCGACCTGAACCTGCCCCTGGCGGAGCAGGCCGCGGGGGAGCTGGGCGAGCGCGCCCAAGCGGTGCAGGTGGACGTGTCCAAAGAGGACAGCGTGGCGCGTATGGTGGCTGCCTGCGTGGAGCGCTTCCAGGGGCTGGACCTGCTGATTTCCAACGCCGGCGTGCTGCGCGCGGGCAGCCTGGAGGAGATGGAGCTGGCTGATTTTGAGTTTGTCACCTCCGTCAACTACACGGCCTTCTTCCTGTGCGCCAAGTACGCCGCGCCCATCATGAAGGCCCAGTTCAATGAGGACCCCGGCTGGACCGGCGACCTGATCCAGATCAACAGCAAATCCGGCCTGGCCGGCTCCAACCGCAACTTCGCCTATGCCGGGGGCAAGTTTGGCGGCATCGGCCTGGTGCAGAGCTTCGCCATGGAGCTGGCGCCCTACGGCATCAAGGTCAACGCCATCTGCCCGGGCAACTACTACGACGGCCCCCTCTGGAGCGACCCGGAGAAGGGCCTCTTTGTGCAGTACCTGCGCGCGGGCAAGGTGCCCGGCGCCCGCACTATGGAGGAGGTGCGCCAGTTCTACCTGGGCAAGTCCCTCATCAAGCGGGGCTGCCTGCCCAGGGACGTGGCCCGGGCGGTGCTCTACGCGGTGGAGCAGGAATATGAGACCGGCCAGGCCATCCCGGTGACCGGCGGGCAGGTGATGCTCAAATGAGGAGGGACGAGGCGCTGCTACGCCGGCTCAACGCCGGCAGCCGGGAGGACAGGCTGGCCGCCCTGCGGCAGGCGGTGGCCGACACCAACTTCCCCCCGGCCGACCCCCGCTACATCAACAACCACATCCACACCAGCTATTCCTTCTCCCCCTATTCGCCCGCGGCCGCGGTCTACTTCGCCCGGCTGGAGGGGCTGTGCACCGCCGGGCTGGTGGACCATGACAGCATTTCCGGCGCGGAGGAGTTCCTGGCGGCGGGCAAAATCGCCGGGCTGCCGGTCACCATCGGCATTGAGGCGCGGGTGTCCCTGGAGGGCACGCCCCTGGCTGGCCGCCGCACCAACAACCCCGACCAGGCCGGTGTCAGCTACATGGTGCTCCATGCCCTGCCCCACGCCAACATCCCGATGGTGGCCGACTATTTTGCCCCGCTGCGGGTATACCGCAACCAGCGGAACCAGCGCATGCTGCGGCGCATCAACCAGCTGGCCGGCACCCGGCTGGATTTTGAGCGCGACGTGCTGCCCCTCTCCCGCTACCACGAGGGCGGCAGCGTCACCGAGCGCCACCTGATGCAGGCGCTGGCCCGGGCCACCCAGCCAGGCCTTTCCATGCTGGACGAATATGACCTGATTGGCCGGCTCAAAAAGGACTTTATCCCCAAGGTCTACATCGACGCGGCGGAGGAATGCCCACGGCTGTCGGACTATGTGCGCTTCTGCGGGCGCGCCGGCGGCATCCTGGCCTATCCCTACCTGGGGGATGTCACCCAGTCCGTCACAGGGGACAAGCGCGCCCAGGCCTTTGAGGACGCCTACCTGGAGGAGCTGTTTGAGGTGTTGGTGGACCTGGGCATCAGCGCCGTCACCTACATGCCCACCCGCAACACCCAGGCGCAGCTGGACCGCCTGCGCGCCCTGTGCCAGCGGCATGGCATGATGCAGATCAGCGGGGAGGACATCAACTCCCCCCGGCAAAGCTTCGTCATCAAAAAGATGGAAGACCCGCAGTTTCAAAACCTGATTGACAGCACCTGGCAACTGATCAAACACGAAAACGGAGGAAGCCTGACATGAGAACCAAAGCCGTCCGCCTGTATGGCAAGAACGACCTGCGCCTGGAAACCTTTGACCTCTCCCCGATGACGGATGATTCGGTCATCTGCGAGGTGGTGGTGGATTCCATCTGCATGAGCAGCTACAAGGCCGCCTACCTGGGCGCCGAGCACGCCCGGGTGCCCGATGACGTGGCCACCAACCCCACCATCATCGGCCACGAGTTTTGCGGCAAAATCCTCAAGGTGGGCAAGAACTGGGCCCACAAATACAAGCCGGGCGACCACTTTGTCATCCAGCCCGCCCACTCCTACAAGGGCTCCATCCAAGCGCCGGGCTATTCCTACCCCGAGTGCGGCGGCAACGCCACCTATGTGAGCATGCCCCAGGAAATCATGCTGATGGACTGCCTGCTGCCCTACCAGTCCGACACCTATTTCCTGGGCGCGCTGACAGAGCCCTATTCCTGCGTCATCGCCTCCTTCCACGCGATGTATCACACCCGGGACGGCGAGTACGTCCACGACATGGGCATTGTGGAGGGCGGCAAGCTGGCCATGCTGGCCTCGGTGGGCCCCATGGGCCTGGCCGCGATTGACTATGCCCTCAACCGTGAGCGCCGCGCCAAACTGATGGTGGTGACCGACATCGACCAGGCCCGCCTGGACCGCGCCGCCTCCATCTTCACCGTGGAATACGCCAAGCAGCGCGGGGTGGAGCTGCACTACGTCAACACCGCCAAGGTGGAGGACCCGGTGGCCCACCTGCGGGAGCTGACCGGCGGCACCGGCTATGACGATGTGTTCTGCTTCGCCCCTGTGAAGGCGGTGGCCGAGCAGGCCGACCAGATCCTGGGCGTGGACGGCTGCCTGAACTTCTTCGCCGGCCCCTCTGACCCCGGCTTCTCCGCCATGATCAACTGGTACAACGTGCATTACAAGCGCACCCATGTCTGCGCCACCTCCCATGGCAACGTGGACGACATGAAGGAAGCCATCCAAATGATGAACGAGGGCAAGCTGAACCCCGCCGCCCTGGTGACCCACATCGGCGGCTTGAACGCGGTGGTGGACACCACCCTCAACCTGCCCAAGATCCCCGGCGGCAAGAAGCTCATCTACACCCACATCGACCTGCCCCTCACCGCCATCGCGGACTTTGAGGAGAAGGGCAGGACCGACCCCCTCTTCGCCCAGCTGCACCAGCTGGTGCAGCAGACCCACGGCCTGTGGAACGGCGAGGCCGAAAAGCTGCTGCTTCAAAACGCCAAGAGGATCTGAACAACCCGTGGCCCGGCCGGGCAAGTGCCCGGCCTGAAAGGAGCGAGACATGGCCCATGCGGTCATCCTGCCCCGGCAGGGGCAGTCAGTGGAGAGCTGCATCATCACCCAGTGGCACAAAAAAGTCGGCGACAGCGTGCAGGAGGGGGAGGTCCTCTTCAGCTACGAGACGGACAAGGCCTCCTTTGAGGAGACCGCCAAGGCGGGCGGCAGCCTGCTGGCCATCTTCTTTGAGGAGGATGACGATGTGCCGGTGCTGAGCACCGTGGCCCTCATCGGCCAGCCCGGGGAGGACATCTCCGGGTTCAGGCCCGACACGCCGCAGGCACAGCAGGCCGTGGACCCGCCTGCCGCCGCCCCGGCAGCCCCAGCGGCCCCGGCGGCCCCGGCGGCCCCGCCGCCCGCCCCGGAAGCGGCGGTGGTGCATGGCGTCGCCCCCCGCGCGCGCATGACCGCCCAGCGCCTGGGCGTGGACCCCGCCACCGCTGAGGCCACCGGCCCCCAGGGCCGGGTGATTGAGCGGGACATCTTCGCCGCCGCCAGCGCGCGCGAAGCCGCGCAGGCCGCCCCCGCCCAGCCCCCGGCGCCCGCCGCGGCATCCGGCCAGGGCTTCAGCGACCAGCCGCTGTCCAAGGTGCGCCGGCTGATCGCCACCACCATGCACCAAAGCCTGTCCGGCATGGCCCAGCTCACCCACCACAGCAGCTTTGACGCCACCCGCCTGCTGTCCCTGCGCGCGCGATTCAAGTCCGCCCCGCAGGAGCTGGGCTTGAACGACATCAGCATGAACGACCTCATCCTCTTCGCGGTCGCGCGCGTGCTGCAAAACCACCCGGACCTGAAGGCCCACCTGCTGGACAACCACATCCGCCGCTTTGACCACGCCCACCTGGGCCTGGCGGTGGACACCCCCCGGGGACTGCTGGTGCCCACCCTCTTTGAGGCCGACCGCAAGGGCATCCGCCAGCTGTCCAGGGAGGCCAAAGCCCTCATCGAGGCCGCCCAGGGCGGGGCCATCAGCCCGGACTTGCTGCAGGGCGCTGCCTTCACCGTCACCAATCTGGGGGCCCTGGGGGTTGAGTCCTTCACCCCCATCATCAACCCGCCCCAGGTGGCCATCCTGGGCGTGTGCGCCATCGTCCAGCGGGTGCGTGAAACCGCGGGGCAGCTCAGCGTCTACCCCGCCATGGGGCTTTCCCTCACCTATGACCACCGCGCGGTGGATGGCGCGCCAGCCTCCCGGTTCCTCAAGGACCTGGTGGGCGCGCTGGAACAAATTGACCTGATGCTGCTTGGACAGGAGGAAACCAATGAACCATGACCTGATCATCATCGGCGGGGGGCCCGCCGGCTACCTGGCCGCGGAGCGGGCGGGCAAGGCCGGCCTCAGCGTGGCCCTGTGCGAGGAGCGCTCCCTGGGCGGGGTCTGCCTCAACGAGGGCTGCATCCCCACCAAGACCCTGCTCTACTCCGCCAAGCTGCACGACGGCGTGGCCAACGGCCAGCGCTATGGCGTGAGCGCCCAGGAGCTGCGCATTGACCACGCCGCGGTGCTGCGCCGCAAGGACAAGGTGGTCAGGACCCTGGTGGCTGGCGTCAAGGCCGCGCTGCGGGCCAGCCAGGTCACCGTGTACGAGGCCCGGGCGGTCATCACCGGCAAAGGCCCGGAGGGCTTCACCGTGCAGGCGGGGGAGACTGCCCTCACAGGCAAGCGCCTGCTGATTGCCACGGGCTCCAGCCCCGCCCTGCCGCCCATCCCGGGCCTCAAGGAAGGCCTGGAGCGGGGCTTCGTGCTCACCAGCCGGGAAATCCTGGACAAAAAGGAGGTGCCCCAGCAGCTGGTGGTCATCGGCGGGGGCGTGATCGGGCTGGAGCTGGCCAGCTACTTCCGCTCCATCGGGGCCAGGGTGGCCGTGGTGGAGATGCTGGACCACATCGCCGGGGAGAACGACCAGGAGCTGGTCGCCCTGCTCAAGGCCGACATGGAAAAGCGCGGCATCACCTTCCACCTGAGCGCCCGTGTGACCGCCATTGAGGAGGGCGGCGTGCGCTTTGAGCAGGGGGGCGACAGCCACCTGCTGGCCTGCGACAGCGTGCTGCTGTCCATCGGCCGGCGCGCCAACACCCAGGAGCTGGGCCTGGACACCATCCAGGTGGAGGTTCAGCGCGGCGCCATCCCGGTGGATGACCACCTGCGCACCAACGTTCCCGGCGTCTACGCCGCGGGCGATGTCACCGGCCACTCGATGCTGGCGCACACCGCCTACCGGGAGGCCGAGGTTGCCGTCAACCACATGCTGGGAATCCCCGACCACATGCGCTATGAGGCGGTGCCCGCCGTGCTGTACACCAGTCCGGAGCTGGCCTCGGTAGGGGAGACGGAGCAGACAGCCGCAAAGAAGGGCCTGCCCTTTCAGGTGGTCAAGCTGCCCATGCGCTTTTCCGGGCGCTACCTGGCTGAGAACGAGGGCGGCAACGGCCTGCTCAAGCTGCTGGTCCACACCCGCAGCCAGCAGGTGCTGGGCGCCCAGGTGCTGTCCAACTACGCCAGCGAGTTCATCGTGCTGGTGGGCACCTACATCGAGCTGGGCCTCACCCTGCAGCAGATCCAGAAAATCATCTTTCCCCACCCCACCGTGTCAGAAATCATCCGCGAAGCCGTCTTCGCCTACGAGCCGGCCAGCCAAGAGGTAGACAAATGAGCAAGCAGCTGCACATCTCCCCCCAGGACGTCCGCAAGCCCGGCACCCTCAAAACGCCGGACATCCCTGTCAACACCTACAACAAAACCCTGAAGGATGAGCTGGGCACCTACACGCCCCGGGAACTGCTCAACATCTACCGCGACATGGCCTACATCCGCGAGTTTGAGACCATGCTCAACCTCATCAAAACCCAGGGCGAGTACCAGGGCGTGCCCTACAACCACCCCGGGCCCGCCCACCTGGGCATCGGCCAGGAGGCCGCCTACGTCGGCGCCGCCTTCCTGCTCACCCTGGATGACCACATCTTTGGCTCCCACCGCAGCCACGGCGAGATCCTGGCCAAGGGCCTGCGCAGCATTGAAATCCTGCCGGAGGACCAGCTGCGTTCCATCCTGGAGGACTTCCTGGGCGGCAAGACCTACCAGGTGGTGCGCGACCAGACCAAGCCCCTCAAGGACAACGGCATCGACTTTCTGCTCTACGGGATGATGTGCGAGACCTTCGCCCGGGAAAACGGCTTCAACAAGGGGCTGGGCGGCTCCATGCACGCCTTCTTCACCCCCTTTGGCATCTACCCCAACAACGCCATCGTGGGCGGCTCCGGCTCCATCGCCCCGGGCGCCGCGCTGTACAAGCTGGTCAACCGCAAGCCCGGCGTGGTGGTGTGCAACATCGGCGATGGTTCCCTGTCCTGCGGCCCGGTCTGGGAGGGGCTGAACCTGGCCAGCATGGGCCAGTACCAGAACCTTTGGGACGAAGGCTTTGGCGGCCTGCCCCTGATCTACAACATCAACGACAACTTCTACGGCATGGGCGGGCAGACCCAGGGCGAGACCATGGGGCAGGAGATGATTGCCCGGGTGGCAGCCGGCCTGGCCCCCAACGCCCTGCACGCTGAGCGCGTGGACGGCTACAACCCCCTGGCCGTCATTGACGCCTACCGCCGCAAGCTCCCCCTGGCCAAGAAGGACGGCCCGGTCTTCCTGGATGTCATCACCTACCGCATCTCCGGCCACAGCCCCTCGGACGCCAGCTCCTACCGCACCCGCGAGGAGATCGCCCAGTGGGAGGCCCAGGACAGCATCCAGGCCTTCCGCCAGGAGCTGCTGGCCAACGGCGTCGCCACGGAGGAAGAGCTGGACGCCCTGTACAGCAAGGTTGTCGCGGACATCGTGCGCAACCTCAAGCTGGCCATTGACGACACCATCTCCCCCCACATCCCGCTGATGACCACCCAGCCTGACAGCGTGGCCGACCTCATGTTCTCCAACCAGACCGTGCGCGCCTTTGACGCGGACCGCAAGCCCGAGACCCTGCTGCCCCTTGAGGACTGCCCCCGGGTGCAGCAGCTCAAAAAACGCGAGCGCTTTGGCCTGGACAAGGACGGCAAGCCCGTCTCCAAGAACCGCGTCTACCAGCTGCGCGACGCCATCGCCGAGCCCCTGATCAACAAGTTCTATGAGGACCCCACCCTGGTCAGCTTTGGCGAGGAGGTGCGCGACTGGGGCGGGGCCTTCGCTGTCTACCGCGGCCTGACCGAGGCCCTGCCCTACCACCGCCTCTTCAACACCCCCATCGCCGAGGCTGCCATCGTGGGCGCCGCGGTGGGCTACGCCATGTCCGGCGGCCGCGCAGTGGCCGAGCTTATGTACTGCGATTTCCTGGGCCGCGCGGGGGATGAGGTGTTCAACCAGCTGGCCAAGTGGCAGGCCATGTCCGCCGGCATGCTGAAGATGCCCGTGGTGCTGCGCCTGTCCGTGGGCAGCAAATACGGCGCCCAGCACTCCCAGGACTGGTCAGCCCTGGCAGCCCACATCCCCGGGCTCAAGGTCGTCTTCCCCGCCACCCCCTATGACGCCAAGGGCCTCATGCAGTCCGCCCTCAATGGCACCGACCCGGTCCTCTTCCTTGAAAGCCAGCGCATCTACGACATGGCCGAGCTGTTCCATGAGGGCGGCGTGCCCGAGGCCGAGTACGAGATTCCCCTGGGCCAGCCGGACATCAAGCGCGCGGGTTGTGACCTCACCATCCTGTCCATCGGCGCCACCCTCTACCGTGCGCTGGAGGCGGCTGACCTGCTCAAGGAGAAGCACAACCTGTCCGCCGAGGTCATTGACGCGCGCAGCATCGTGCCCTTTGAATACAGCCTGGTCATCGAGTCCGTCAAAAAGACCGGCCGCATCATCATCACCGGGGACGCGGTGGAGCGCGGCTCCGTCATGCGGCAGATGGCCTCCACCCTCACCGAGCTGGCCTTTGACTACCTGGACGCCCCGCCGGTCGTGGTGGGCGCGCGCAACTGGATCACCCCGGCCCATGAGATGGAGGAAGCCTTCTTCCCCCAGCCCTCCTGGATCCTGGATGCCGTGCACGAGCGCCTGCTGCCCCTTAAGGGCCACAGCCCCACCAGCAACTTCACCCTGATGGAGCAAATCAGGAACAACAGGCGCGGGGTGTAAACCGGGGCGGCGCATAACGCAAAACAGAAGGTTCGGATCAGGGGGGAGGGCGCTTTTGAACAGGCGCCCTCCCCCAAGCCCCCCTGAAATGATTTTGGCGCATGTTTACTAGCGGGCAGACAGGCCCTTGCGCGGCCGGTCGCCAGGGTATACAAAAGAACAGGAAGATGCCGGGACGCGCTCCCCGAAAGGACTGCCGATGACCAACCGCTACTTTGAAACCGCCAACACCGACCCCGCCCTCAACCTGGCCATTGAGGAGGCCCTGCTGCTGCAGGCGGGCGGGCCCGCCCTCTTCCTGTGGCAAAACGCCCACACCGTGGTCATCGGCCGGGGGCAGAACGCCTGGAAGGAGTGCCGCGCCCAGCTGCTGGAGCAGGAGGGCGGCACCCTGGTGCGCCGCTCCACCGGCGGCGGCGCGGTCTACCATGACCTGGGCAACCTCAACTTCTCCTTCGTGATGCCCAAGGATGTCTATGATGTTCCCCGGCAGCTGGGCGTCATCAGCGCCGCGGCGGCCAGCTTCGGCATCAAAACCCAGGCCTCCGGCCGCAACGACATCGTGCTCAGCCAGACCGGCGCCAAGTTCTCCGGCAACGCCTTCCGCCACACGCAAACCACCTCCCTGCACCATGGCACCATCCTGCTGGCGGTGGATTTCGCCCTGCTGGGCCGCTACCTGCAGCCCTCCAGGCTGAAGCTGCAGGCCAAGGGGGTGGACAGCGTGCGCGCCCGGGTGGGCAACCTCATTGACCACGCGCCCGGCCTCACCCTGTCCGCCCTCAAAGCCGCCTTGCTCACCGCCTTTGAGCGGGAATACGGCCCCACCCAGCGCCTGGACTGGCGGCAGGCCCTGCCGGAGGACCAGGTGGCCCAGCTGGCCGCGCGCTACCGCGACTGGGGCTGGACCTATGGCAAAACCCCGCGCTTTGACCTCAGCCTGGAGCAGCGCTTCCCCTTTGGCAGCGTGGAGCTGCAGCTGCTGGTCAAAAGGGGGCAGGTGGCCGAGGCGCGCTGCTTTACCGACGCCAACGACCCGGACCTGGCCAGCCAGGTGGAGGCCGCCCTCACCGGGGCCCCCTTCACCACCACGGCGCTGGCGGACCGCCTGGCAACCGGCAGCCTGGAGATGCGCCAGCTGGGCGAATGGCTGCGCCAGCAGCAGCTCTGACCCAGGCCCGCCCCGCGCGGAGCAAACCAATGGCTGGAACGCTTGGATTCCCTGCATACCCGGCGGCCGCCGGGTATCTTCCATCTGCACCACGCGCGCCTGATGCTGGTGCCCGGCATCGGGCAATGGCATCAGGCGCGCATCCTGAATGGTCAGACATCATCAGGGAGGGTTTATGGGCAGACCGAGGGACGCTTCAGTGAAGCGTCCCTTCTGCGTTTCGTGTGGGCAAAACAGGGAATCCCTGTTCCCGACCTGGGAAGCCTGGCATCATTCAAAACGCTTCCTGTACGCCTGGGGCGCTATGCCAAACATCTGCCGGAACCTGCTGGTGAAGTAGCTCGGGCTCTGAAAGCCGCACTCCTCGGCAATCGCATAAATTGGCAGGGCGGTGTAGATGATCAGCTCGCGCGCCTTGCGCAGTCTTGCCTGCAGGATGTACTGGCTTGGCGTTTTTCCGGTGCTGGCGGCATCCTGAAAGCCGGTGCTTTTGCCGATGTGCCCAACCCGGGAGCAGCCCGGGTGCTTTCCCTGATGGGCATTGGATGCTGCGGGTATACTCTTGCAGCAGGCACAGAGCTTGGTTGACTCGCCTGCGGACAGGAAAGCAACAACATGATTGAGGTCTATCTGAACTTCAACGGCCAGGCCCGCGAGGCGGCCAACTATTACGCCGGGGTCTTCGGCGCGCCCGCACCCTACATCATGGCCATGGGCGAGATGCCCAAAGAAAGCCCGGAGGACGAGCTGCCCGCCGGCAGCGACAACCTGGTGGCCTACGCCAACGTCAAGACCTTCGCCGGGGACCTCATGCTGTCCGATGATTTCCCGGGCGGACCCCAGCTGGTGCCCAATGGCGCCTTCTGGATCACCCTCTCCCATGAGGACAGGGCCCGCCTGCGCCAGGTCTTTGACGCCCTGGCCCGGGACGGCCAGGTGCTGATGCCGCTGGCGCCCACCTTCTTCAACCCCCTGTATGGCCAGGTGAAGGACAGGTACGGCTTCCACTGGATGGTGATGGTGACGGAAGACCAGCCCTGATCCTCCTGCCTTCGCCTTGCGTTTGATGGGGTTTTAAGCCTATCAGGCGCGCAAACCGACCGCAGGCCGCCATCCTGGCGGCCTGCGGTCGGTTGTTTCATTTGGGGATGGTTCAGTCCTGCCTGACGTTGACGTAGGCGACCGCGTCCACGGAAGCCGGCACCAGGCCTTCCTTCGCAAAATACTCCTCAAAGGAGGACCTGGGCTCCAGGCGGATCATGACGGCGCTGCCGGGCATCAGCGCCTTGTCACTGTACAGGCTTGAGCTGTCCATATACAGGATGTTCCCGTCCTTGTCCAGCAGGACCAACAGCACCGTGATGTCGTAGACCGGCTCCTCGGTGTCGTTGGTGACCGTGGCGTACATATAGTTGGTGGTGCCGTACCTGGTCTTCACATCTTCCTGATAGTCTGTTTCCACGGGCAGCCGCCGGGAGAAATAGCTGTTGTCACTCTTGCCGGTGATGGTCAGCATGTAGTCGTCCGGGATCATTTCCGCGTCCTCTATCTCCGCGCGCAGGGAGACATAGGTGTATTCGTTTGGCTGCAGATACTCCGCGTAGGAACTGAGGTAGTCCGTGGAGGTGATCGCGTCCCCCTCACCGTCAAAAACTTCCAGAATGCCGGCGTTGACCTTGATCGGTTTGTCACCAACGTTCTCCACCTTGGCAAAGGCATAGCCATACTTCCCATAGCTTTCGATCAGGTGATAGTTCTCCTGCGTCACCCGGATTCTGCCAGCGCCATAGGCTGTCACAGACACCATCACCAGCATGAGCGCCACCAGGAACACCAGCATCTTTTTCATGTTTTTTCTCCCTTATCGTAGAATGAAATAGTCCGCGACCGCGGCAGGAATGGTAACCGGTTTGTTGAAGGTTGACTGGTAGGTAATGGTCTTGTGCATCACCGCGTAAATGGTCAGGTAATCATCTTCTATGAGATTATAATCCAATGGTTGATTGATAAACACATACACGACATCGCCGCTGCCAGAAGTGGCCAGACAGATTTGGAACCCCTCCTCCCGGTTGCCCAACACCTGCAGCACCCTGCCCTTCAACACCACCTTCCTCCCATCATACTCCTCAGGCTTGCGCATGCTGGCCGTGTAGTCAAAAGGCTCATATTCCTGGTATACCGCCGTCATCGGGTCCTCTGTCACCTGCGGCGTGGGCGAAGTGGCCGGTTTTTCAAGCGCTTTGGCCTGGAACAGTACAAACTGGTCCTCCCTGGACGGCAGCCCATCGTTGTTCAACCCAAAATCCTTCTCAAAACGTTTGAAAG
Organism: Clostridiales bacterium; assembly: GCA_012728815.1. Lineage (GTDB taxonomy): Bacteria > Bacillota > Clostridia > Christensenellales > Aristaeellaceae > UBA6115. The sequence continues at coordinate 668 of JAAYEI010000019.1, read as the reverse complement.
CCTTTTGCGTTTCAGCGTCCAGCTTGCCGGTGGCCCCCCCGGTGTAGTAGCCAAGTTCCTGCAGCTTTTCCTGAACAGCCGCGACCTGCTCGCCGCTGTCCCCGCGCTCCAGGTCAAAGTAGGGGTTGTAGCCCTTCAACAGCAGCTCTGCCTGAATCAGCTCGCGCAATTCAAGCAGCTCGTCCACCGTGAAACCGGACAGGTCCAGGCCCGCATCCGCCGTTCCCGCGAAGGCCACGGCGTGGAACATCAAACAGGCCAACAGCGCGCAGAACAGCTTTCTCCTCATGTCATCACCTCTCTTCCTTGTGTATTCCGCGTGGATGCGGCTGGCTCAGCCAGGATGGTCACCTCACAACAGATGTCCGGCCTGTGCCCGCGGATGGCGTATGGGTGTTTCCTGATGTACAAATCATACGCCATTTTTCCGGTCAATACAACCCTTTGGCCGGGGTGGGGCTTGAGCCGCCTCATGATGAATATACACGGCATCTCCTGCGTTGAAGTGCTGCCCCCATTTTTAATGCCACCTCATGGATCACGCCCGGTGTTTTCATGCGCTTCCAGCAGGATGCCGTACAGGTAGCCATCACAGTTGTTCCGGTGGGTCACCAGCACCTCCTGGATGCCCAGCCTGTCCATCAGCGCCACCAGGATGACCAGGCCGG
>JAAYEI010000004.1 GCA_012728815.1 Clostridiales bacterium | reverse complement strand
GGACGGCACCACTGCCTGACAGGGGCGCGCGGCGCGCGATACAGCGCCAGCAAGTGGCCGGCCCTGCCGGCAACCTGGGTGGAACCGCGGAGCACATCATCCGTCCCAATGTGGAGGGGTGTTTTTTTATTGACGAATACAGGAGGCAGCTATGCAGATTACCGTCAAGGGACGCAAGCAGGAGTTTGAGCAGGGTGTGAATGCCCTGGATGTATTGAAGGAACTGGACCCGGACGCGCGCAAGCGCGCGATTGCCGCGCGCATCAACGGCGAACTGGTGGAGCTTATGGCCCCCTTGTCCCAGGGGGGTGAGCTGGTCAGCGTGGGCTTTGAGGATGAGGAAGCCCGCCACCTGCTGCGCCACACCGCCAGCCATGTCATGGCCAGCGCCGTCAAGAACCTCTTCCCCAAGGCCAAGCTGGCCATTGGCCCCTCCATTGAGAACGGCTTCTACTACGATTTTGACGTGGAAGAGCCCTTCCAGCCGGAGGACCTGGCCCGCATCGAGAAGGAAATGGCCCGCATCATCAAGAAGAACGAGCGGGAGGAGCGCTTTGTGCTGCCCCGTGAGGAGGCCATTGCCCTGATGCAGGAACGGGATGAGCCCTACAAGATTGAGCTGATCAACGACCTGCCGGAGGACGAGGAGCTCTCCTTCTACCGCCAGGGCGACTTTGTGGACCTGTGCGCTGGCCCCCATCTGCCCAGCACCGGCAAGGTCAGGGCTTTCAAGCTGACCAGCCTGGCGGGCGCCTACTGGCGTGGCAACGAAAAGAACAAGATGCTGCAGCGCATCTACGGCACCGCCTTTTTTGACAAGGAGGATCTGGATGAACACCTGCGGATGCTTGAGGAGGCCCGCAAGCGCGACCACCGCCGGCTGGGGCGGGAGCTGGACCTGTTTGACGTAATGGACGAGGCGCCCGGCATGCCGTTCTACTTCCCTAAGGGCATGGTCATCCGCAACATCCTGGAGGATTTCTGGCGCTACCAACACCGGGTGCATGGCTATGATGAAATCCGCACCCCGCTGATGATGAACCGCGCGCTCTGGGAGCGCAGCGGGCACTGGGACCACTACCGGGAGAACATGTACACCACCCGGATAGACGAGCAGGACTTCGCCATCAAGCCCATGAACTGTCCCGGCGGCATCCTGGCCTACAAGCGCCGGCTGTGGAGCTATCGCGACCTGCCCTTGCGCATGGGTGAACTGGGCCTGGTGCACCGGCATGAGAAAAGCGGCACCCTCCACGGCATGATGCGCGTGCGTGCCTTCACCCAGGATGACGCCCACCTCTACATGACCCCTGAGCAGATCAAGGACGAGGTCATCGGCGTGTACAAGCTGTGCGAGCTGATTTACAGCGCCTTTGGCTTCCGCTATCAGGTGGAGCTGTCCACGATGCCGGAGAACCACATCGGCGATGAGGAGATGTGGGCGCTGTCCACCGCGGGCCTGAAGGATGCGCTGGACGAGCTGGGTGTGAAGTATGTCATCAACGAGGGGGACGGCGCCTTCTACGGCCCGAAGATCGACTTCCACCTCAAGGACAGCATCGGCCGCAGCTGGCAGTGCGGCACCATCCAGCTGGACATGAACCTGCCGGAACGCTTTGACATGGAGTACACCGGGCCGGACGGCGCCAAGCACCGCCCGGTGATGATCCACAACGCCATCTACGGCTCCCTGGAGCGCTTCATGGGCATCCTGACTGAGCACTTCGGCGGCGCCTTCCCCCTGTGGCTGGCGCCGGTGCAGGCGCGCATCCTCACCATCACCGACCGCGCGGATAGCGCCGCGCTCGCGCTGCAGGCCAGGCTTGAGGCCGCGGGGCTGCGGGTGGAAACTGACCTGCGCAACGAAAAAATCGGCTTCAAGGTGCGGGAGGCGCAGATGATGAAGGTGCCCTATATGCTGGTGATCGGCGACCGGGAAGCCCAGGAGGGCACGGTCTCCGTGCGTGACCGCAAGGGCAAGGCCCACAACGGCGTAAGCCATGAGCAGCTCATCCAGGTGCTGGTGGAGGAGGCCTCCTCCCGCGCCCTGGAGCAAAGCGACAGCTTCCAGTAAGCAAGCACATCATTCAAAAGGGGCTGGCGTCATGCGCGCAAGCCCTCTTTGAATGCCCGGTCCGCTATTGATCCGCCTTGCCTTGCCGGCGGATTAACTCCTGCACCGCGAAAGCCGCCACGTGCTCAGCAAAGCTGCCCGTCCCAAAGCCCGCGTCATAGCCCAGCTCCATGGCCAGCTCGTGGCTGATGCGCGCGCCCCCACACACCAGCACAAAGCGCTCCCGCAGCCCGGCAGCTTCCAGCAGTTCCACCAGTTCCACCAGGTTGCTCAGGTGCACATCCTTCTGCGTGACTGTCTGGCTGACCAGCAGCACATCGGCATCCACTGCCACCGCCTTGCGGATCAGCTCGGCGTTTGGCACCTGGCTACCCAGGTTATAAGCGCGGATACCCGCATAGCGCTCCAGGCCATAATGACCCGCGTAACCCTTCATGTTCATGATGGCGTCAATGCCCAGGGTGTGCGCGTCCGTGCCGGTGGACGCGCCCACAAACACCAGCTCACGGACAAAATGCCGCCGGATCAGGGCCTCAATCTCCGCCATGGTCATGGTGAGGGCCTGCACGGCGTGCACCTTGACCTGGTCCGTGTCAATGCCCTGGGGCAGGCTGCCATAGATGACATAGAAGCTGAAGCCCTCCCCCATCTGCTCGGTGTGCACCACCTCGGGGTTGGGCAGCCCCATCCCCTTCGCGATCTCCTTGGCGCAGGCCAGGCCCAGGGGGCCGGCATCCAGGGGCAGGGTGAAGGACAGCTGCACCTTGCCGTCATTGAGCGTATCCCCATATGGTTTGATCATCATGCCAGCGCCTCCCTGAGCAGGTCCATGGCCGGGTTGCAGTAGTCCGGGTGCTTTTTGATGACGCCCTCCAAGCCCTTGCCCTGATTGCGGTCGCGGCGAACATCGGCAAAGACCCCCTGTTCAAGCGCCTCAAACAGCCCGGTATCGGCGATGTCGCGCAGCAGCCTCTCCGCTTCCCGCAGCACCTGCTGCGCCCGGCGCATGATCCGGCCATCCTCCTTGAAGCTGATTTCCTCCTGCAGGTGCCGCATGGCGGACTGCACCATCCGCGCGTTGCGGATGGCCAGGTGGCGGTCAGACAGGAAGGGGGTATGGATGGCCTCGGTCATCATGGCCAGCAGGTGGATGCCCTGCCCGGTCATCATGGTGGCCGCATTGAACAGGGTATCCACCGCCTGGGTCTGGAAGATGTTGCCGGTGGAATGGGTGGTGGGCGGCATATACTTCAGCGGCGCTTCCGGGAAGATTTCCCGCGCCATCTGCGCCTGGGCCAGTTCCAGCAGGAAGCTGTCCTCCAGGTCCGGGTCAATTTCAAAGGCATGCCCCAGGCCCATCTGGCTCTTGGGCAGCCCTGCCAGCTGCGCGAAGCGCTCGTTGATGAACTGGGAGGCCAGCACCGTGTGGGCGCTGCCCACCGCGTCGGCGGTGGTGAGGTAGTTGTCCTCCCCCGTGTTGATGGTGATGCCCGCCAGCGCGTTGAGGCTGCGGGAAAAGTACTGGTCCACAAAGGTGCGCTGCATGTTGATGTCCCGGAAGATGATGCCGTACATGCTGTCATTGAGCATCATGTCCAGCCGCTCCAGCGCCCCCATGACCGCAATCTCGGGCATGCAGAGGCCTGAAGCGTAATTGACCAGTTTGATGTAGCGGCCCTCTGCCTCGCACAGCGCGTCCAGCGCCTGACGCATGATGCGGAAGTTCTCCTGCGTGGCCATGGTGCCCCCAAAGCCCTCGGTGGTGGCGCCATAGGGCACATAGTCCAGCAGGGATTGGCCGGTGGTGCGGATGACCGCGATCACGTCCGCCCCCGCCCGCACCGCTGACTGGGCTTGCTTCACATCCTCATAGATGTTGCCGGTGGCCACAATCACATAGATTTCCGGCTGCCGCGCGCCAAAGCGCGCCAACTGCGCCTCACGGTACTGACGGTGGTGACTGATTGTCTGGAAGCTGGCTTCCAGATATGGCCGCAGGGTATCGGCTGTCAGGCGGCTGTCAGGCAAGGTATGCCCCAGCAGGCTGACCTTGTCCTCCAGGAAGGCGGCGCAAAAGCCCTGGACATCAAGCCCGGTGGCCAGCAGCGCCCCTGCCAGGTAGGCGCTTACGCCCCGGGACAGGTCCCCGCCCTGGCGCACCTGCTCCACCATCAGGTTGGGCAGCGGCACCTCAAAGGCGTCCACGCCGTCCACCCCCACCAGGCGCAGCACCGCGCGCTCCACGCTGACGGTTGTGTGCAGGTCAATCATTTCCTGCACCTGGCTGGCGATGCGCAGCGCGTCATCACGGCAGCGGGCGATGGAGCCGGCATCCAGGCGCAATTTGTTTTGTGTGTTCAAGCGCTAATCCTCCAACACGTTGATCAGGGGCAGGTCGGTGACTGCGGCCATGGCCGCCTGGAAGGCGGCAGCGTCAAATTGATGGGCGCCGGGGGACACGGGGTTGAGCGCCACAAAGGCCACCCGTGCCGGCTTGAGCACCTGGATGGGCAGGTCCAGCCGGAACAACTTTTTCAGGCTGGCATCCTCCATCACCAGGGACAGGGGGCTGCGCGTGATGAGGCCGACATGCAGCTCCCGCCGCCGTGCCACCAGCGCTGTCACCTGCGCCTTGTCCACAAAGCCAGGCAGGTACAGCCAGGCAGCCTGGGATGGCAAACAGCCCAGGGTATCATGCAGGTCAATGGGGGCGGCGTCCAGCCCCAGCGGGGTGAACTGGCCGGCCGCGTCCAGCCATCCTGGGCGCCGCTGCGCCCACAAAAACGCGAATGACGGCGGCGCCGCGGGCAGGGACAGCCGGCGCAGGGCCAGGGCGGCGCTGTCCACCACCGTTTGCAGGAAGGGGCTTTTGTGGGCGCCCACCACATAGACCAGCCCTTCTCCCACCGCCGCGTGGCTCTGGCGTGCGAAGGCGCCATCTATGAACAGGCGGCTTGCGCCATGCGCCTGCAGCAAGCGCATCACCTTTTCCATCCCCTCCACAGTGGAGGGGCCACCCAGCAGGCAGGCGCCAGCGCCAGTAGCCCGGGCAATCAGCACCTCCCCCATGGCCGTCATCACGCCAGTCTTTTCCAGCACCTCAAGCCGCGTGGCTGACTGAGCCAGGCAGCCCTCCGCGATGCCCACCAGGGTTCCAACGGACACGTGCACCTGTGGTTTGGGCAGCTGGCTGACCAGGTCCAGCTCCTCCCCGTCCAGGCCGATGGAGGACAGCCCCAGGACTGCTTCAGGAAAGCTTGCCGCCAGCGCGTTGAGCACGGTGGTTTTGCCCGCGTTCTTGGCGTTTCCCACCACGCACAGGCTTTTGTATGGCGCGGCCAGCCGCCTTATTGCCGGTTGTTTGATCGCGTCCTCCTGTCCAGGTCCCTGGGCTCAATCGTCAGCTGCTGTCCGCACAGCAGCGCGGCCACGCCTTCCCGGTGCCCGTTGTCCCGGCACAGCTCGCAGCCGCACTTGTCCTCGTAGCCCTGCGGCTCGGTGTAGGTGGTGATGACGCCCTCATAGTTGCGCAGCACGGTCTTGTTGGGCGAGGAAGACAAGAGGTAATTGGGCATCACCGGGATCTTGCCGCCGCCTGCCGGCCCGTCCACCACGAAGGTGGGCACACAAAAGCCGGACACATGCCCGCGAAGGCCTTCTATGATCTCTATCCCCTTGGACACCGGCGTCCTGAAGTGCTCAATGCCCATGGACAGGTCGCACTGATACAGGTAGTAGGGGCGTACCCGCATGGCGGCCAGGCGGGTAACCAGCACCCGCATGGTGTTCACGCAGTCATTGACCCCGCGCAGCAGCACGCTCTGGTTGCCCAGGGGGATGCCAGCGTCAGCCAGCCTGGTGATGGCCGCGGCGCTCTCGCTGGTGATTTCCCGGTAGTGGTTGAAATGCGTGTTCAGCCAGATGGGGTGGTATTTGCGCAGCATCTCCACCAGGCTGTCCGTGATGCGCTGGGGCAGCACCACCGGGGTGCGGGTGCCCAGGCGGATGACCTCCACATGGGGTATGGCGCGCAGGCGGCTGATGATGTCCTCCAGTTTTTTGTCACCCAGCAGCAGGGCATCCCCGCCGGACAGCAGCACATCGCGCACCTGCGGCGTGCGGGCGATGTAGTCAATGGCCGCGTCAATGCGCTTGCCGGGGGAGTCCGCGTCCTTCTGCCCGGCAAAACGCCGCCTGGTGCAGTGGCGGCAGTACATGGCGCACATGTCTGTCACCAGAAAGAGCACCCGGTCGGGGTAGCGGTGGGTCAGCCCCGGGACCGGGGAGTCCTTGTCCTCATCCAGGGGGTCCGCCATGTCATGCGGGCCAACAACGGTCTCCGCCAGCGTGGGGATGCTCTGCCTGCGCACCGGGTCGCCCGGGTCGTCCGGGTCAATCAG
>JAAYEI010000018.1 GCA_012728815.1 Clostridiales bacterium | reverse complement strand
TGATCCCCCGCGCCTTCTCTTCCGGTGCCTTGTCAATCTGGTCGTAGGCCATCGCCTGCGCGTGGCCCGCCTTGGCCAGCACCATCGTGATCGCCGCTGTCAGCGTGGTCTTGCCGTGGTCAACGTGGCCAATCGTTCCGATGTTCACGTGCGGCTTCGTGCGCTCAAACTTCTGTTTTGCCATGGTTGGTTCTTCCTCCTTCGTCGGGTTGACGTAATCTTGTAATCAGTGGCCGAGTATCTTCTCAGCGAGTGACCTTGGCACTTCCTCATAATGGTCAAAGGACATGGTGAACATCCCCCTGCCCTGGGTCTTGCTGCGCAGGTCCGTGGCATAGCCAAACATTTCGCTCAGCGGCACGTAGGCATGGATGATCTCATCCCCCAGCCTGGCCTCATAGGTTTCAATGCGGCCGCGCCGGGCGCTCAGGTCGCCGATGACATCGCCCATGTACTGGTCAGGCACGATGACCTCCACCTTCATGACCGGCTCCAGCAGGCAGCTGTCCGCCTTGCGCATGGCATCCTTGAAGGCCATGGAGCCGGCGATTTTGAACGCGATCTCCGAGGAGTCCACCTCGTGGTAGGAGCCGTCCGTCACCGCCACCTTGAAGTCCAGCACCTCATACCCGCCCAGGATGCCCGACTGGGCCGCCTCGCGGATGCCCGCGTCAATGGGGGCGATGAACTCGCGGGGGATGACGCCGCCGACAATCCTGCTTTCAAAGCTGTAGCCTTCCCCGGGCTGGGTGGGGCTGATCTCGATGACGCAGTGGCCGTACTGACCATGGCCGCCGGACTGGCGCACATGCCGGCCCACGCCGGTGGCGGTTTTGCGGATGGTTTCCTTGTAGGCAACCTGGGGCTTGCCGATGGTGGCTTCCACGCGGAACTCCCGCATCATGCGGTCCACGATGATTTCCAGGTGCAGCTCGCCCATGCCGGCGATGATGGTCTGCCCGGTTTCGTGGTCGGTGTAGGTCTTGAAGGTGGGGTCCTCCTCCGCCAGGCGGGTGAGGGCATAGCTGAGCCGCTCCTGCCCGGCCTTGGTTTTGGGCTCGATGGCCACACGGATGACCGGCTCGGGGAACTCAAGGGACTCCAGGATGATGGGGGCCTTGTCATCGCACAGGGTGTCCCCGGTGGTGGTTTCCTTCAGGCCCACGGCGGCGGCGATGTCGCCGGTGAAAACGCTTTCCACATCCTCCCGGTGGTTGGAGTGCATGCGCAGGATGCGGCTGAAGCGCTCGCGCTTGCCCTTGGTGGAGTTGTACACATAGGTGTTGGCGGAAATCTTCCCCGAATACACCCGGAAGAAGGCCAGCTTGCCCACAAAGGGGTCCACGGCGATCTTGAAGGCCAGGGCGGAGAAGGGCTCATCGTCGCTGGGGTGGCGCTCCACCTGCTCATCCGCCTTGCCGGGCACCGTGCCCTGGATGGAGGGGATGTCCAGCGGGGAGGGCATGAACGCGCAAATGCTGTCCAGCAGCGGCTGCACGCCCTTGTTGCGGTAGGAAGTGCCGCAGAGCACCGGGGTCATCTCGCAGGCGACCGTGGCCTTGCGGATGGCGGCGTTCAGGTCCCCGGCGGTGATTTCATCGCCGTTGAAAAACTTCTCCATCAGCTGCTCATCCGTGCCCACCACCGCGTCAATGAGCTTTTCGCGGTATTCATCGGCCAGGGCGCTGAGCTCCTGGGGGATGTCCTCCTCGCGCACATCCCTGCCCTCGTCATCATAGTAGACCTCGGCCTTCATGCGGATGAGGTCGATGATACCGGTGAAGGTGTCCTCGCTGCCGATTGGCAGCTGCACCGGGACAGCGTTGGCGTTGAGGCGGTCATTGAGCATGTCCACCACGCGGAAGAAATCCGCGCCGTTGATGTCCATCTTGTTGATGTAGGCCAGGCGGGGCACATTGTACTTGTTGGCCTGGCGCCACACGGTTTCCGACTGGGGCTCCACACCGCCCTTGGCACAGAACACCGCCACCGCGCCGTCCAGCACACGCAGGGAACGCTCCACCTCCACGGTGAAGTCCACATGGCCGGGGGTGTCAATGATGTTGATGCGGTAGCCCTCCCACACCGCCGTGGTGGCGGCGGAGGTGATGGTGATGCCGCGCTCCTTTTCCTGGTCCATCCAGTCCATGGTGGCGCCGCCCTCATGGGTCTCGCCCATGCGGTGCACGCGCCCGGTGTAGAACAGGATGCGCTCGGTGGTCGTCGTCTTGCCCGCATCAATGTGGGCCATGATGCCGATGTTCCGAACCTTGTCCAGGGGGTGGTCTCTTAACATGAAATCTGTTGCTCCTTAACTTGTGAGGTGCCTGCTCACCAGCGGTAATGCGCAAAGGCCTTGTTGGCCTCGGCCATGCGGTGCATTTCTTCCTTGCGGCGCACCGCGCTGCCGGTGTTGTTGGCGGCATCCATCACCTCGCCCGCCAGGCGCTCAGCCATGGTCTTCTCACCGCGCTTGCGGCTGAAGTCCACCAGCCAGCGCAGCGCCAGGGTCTGCCGGCGCTCGGGGCGGATTTCAATGGGCACCTGGTAGGTGGCGCCACCCACGCGGCGCGCCTTGACCTCCAGCAGGGGCAGGATGTTGTTCAGCGCGTCCTGGAAGACGTCGCCCGGCTCCTTGCCGGTCTTTTCCTTGATCATGTTAAAGGCGGAGTAGCACACGTTCTGCGCGACGCCGCGCTTGCCGTCCAGCATGATCTGGTTGATGAGCTTGGTGACGGTGACCGTCCCGTAGATGGGATCGGGCAGCACCTCGCGCTTGGGGATAAATCCACGACGGGGCATAGTTTTCCTCCTCAAATTGACGTAGTAGGCCGGAGGCTGGCGGCAGGCTGGCGCCGTGCGGCCATCACACGCGGCAGGAACCCTCGCAGACGGCGCGGTTCCCGCCTTGCCGGCGTGGGTGTTTTATTTCTTGGGACGCTTGGCGCCGTACAGCGAGCGGCCCTGGGCACGCTTGGCAACACCTGCGGTATCCAGCGCGCCACGCACGATGTGATAGCGCACACCGGGCAGGTCGCGCACACGGCCACCGCGGATGAGCACCACGCTGTGCTCCTGCAGGTTGTGGCCGATGCCGGGGATGTAGCAAGTGCCTTCAATCTGGTTGGTCAGGCGAATCCTGGCAATCTTGCGCAGGGCAGAGTTGGGCTTCTTGGGCGTGGTCGTCTTCACGGACAGGCACACGCCGCGCTTTTGCGGGCAACCCTGCAGGATGGGCGCGTCAGACTTTTTGACAATCTTCTTGCGGCCTTTGCGGATCAATTGATTGATCGTGGGCAATGGGGGCACCTCCTGATTTTTGATCGGAGCCTGGGCAACAGGTCTCCTCCTATAACATTCCCGCAACCCTTGGGAATATATAGTCTGTGGGATGGGTTCAGCCGGAAAGCACCGCCGCGGCGGCTGAGGGTACCTGGATGCCGCTGAGCCTGCCCAGCTCCTTCATGGTGGGGACCGTTTCAAGCGGCACACCGTGCGCCTGTGCGGCCTGCATAAGCTGTTCCTGCAGGTGTTCCTGCGCGTCCAGCGCCATGAACACCTTGACCGCCCTGCCCGCCTGGATGGCCTTGAGCACCTGCTTGAGGCCCGCCGCGCGGTGGGCAGCGGATGACAGTTCGTGCGGCACCTGTTCCTCCATCAGCTGAACTGAATTGCCATACGAGAGGCAACTTTATCATGTTACTACTGAAAAGCCCATTTTGTCAATGATTTTTGATGGGGATTTGCGGGCAGCCCAGCGAAACAACCGGGCCTTGTTTGACCTGCCCTGCGCGAAGGATTATAATCCTTGCATCTTTGTGGGCGGAGGGCTGGATGGAGCAAGGGAGGGCCGGCGCGAACCGGCTGCGGTTGATCATCGCCATGGCGGCGATTGCCCTGGTGGTGGTGCTGTTGCTGTATGTCTCTGGCATTTTCGGCGGAGGCCCCCGGCGGCTGAGCGCCACCAAGCTGCGCTGCGTCACCACCCAGCAGGTCACCCCCTTTGGGGACAAGGTGCTCTACTACGATGGCACCACGCTGTTTTGCCTGAACGCGAACGGCACGGAGCAATGGAAGTACGCCCTGGGCCCCGGCGCGCGCTTCACGGTGAGCGACCACCTGATTGCCGCCTGGAGCGGTGCCCACCTGCACATCCTGAACCGCAGCGGCCGGGCCACCTACAATGACCGCCTGGCGGACACCATCCAGTTTGCCAGGCCAGGGCGCCAGTATGTGGCTGCCGTCATCGGCGAGGGCTTCAGCCCCACCCTGCTGGTGAAGGACGCCAACGGCCTGGCGGTGGATTCCGAATCCATCGCCTATGCCGACCGGATGATTCTGGATATGGACTTCTTTGAGAACGGCAACTACCTGTGGACCACGGCGCTGGACGTGTATGGCATCTCCCCGGTGACCATCATGAACATCTACCGCGTGGGTGCCATGAACACGGGTGAGGTGGACCTGGGCGAGGAGATCACCTACAAGGTGCTTTACGCCGGGGACCGCCTGCATGTGATAGACACCAAGGAGCTCAACCTCTATGACTACCGGGGCACGGTGGACCCCTTTGCCCGCCGGCTGGTCTACGGCTGGAAGCTGATTGACAACAGCACGGTCGGCAGCAGCGCCACCATGCTCTTCGCGCCGGAGATGCAAACGGCAAGCGCCCAGCAGATCACTGAGCTGAGGGTGCTGTCCGGCAACCGGCGCGACAGCCGCTACACCCTGCCCAACAGCTGCCTGGGCGCGGGCCTCAAGGGCAACACCATCTTCGCCATTTCCGCGGACACCCTCTACCAGGCGGAGCTGAGCGCCCAGCGCTTTTCCGCCCTGAAGCTGCCGCTGAACGTGCCGGTGACCGGCTACATCGGCAAGCTGAGCAACGGGGCCAGCCTAGTCAGCAGCGGAATCGACGTGTACCTGATCAACCTGCCGTAAGGCTTGAGGAGGCCAAATGAATCTCGTGGACGGGCTGCTCATCCTGGTGCTGGCGCTGAGCGTCATCTATGGCTTGTATCATGGCTTCATCCAGTCCATCGCCAGCCTGCTGGGCCTGGGCGTGGCCATACTGGGCGGGCTGATGCTGGGGCCGATGCTGGCCAGCTGGCTGGGCAACAACGAGACCATCCGCGGCGTGCTGATGAACTACTCAGACGCCGTGGTGCGCGTGGGCGACTATGAGCTGGCCAGCGCGCCGGTCAGCCAGGTGGGCGGCAACCTGCTGGAGACGGTGCTGGGCAGCGTGTCCTTCCCGGAGGCCATCAAGGCGCTGCTGCGGGACAACATCATCACCCAGGCGTTTCGGGGCAGTTCCCTGGCCACCGTGAATGACTATGTCTCCAACACCCTGATCCAATCCGTGCTGGGCGTGCTCAGCTTCCTGGTGTGCTGCCTGCTGGTCTACCTGGCCTGGGCCTTTATCCTGTCCATCATCCGGCACGTGTTTGAGTTCCCCATCCTGCGCCAGCTGGACTGGCTGGCCGGCGGGCTGTTTGGCCTGGCCCGGGGCGCGCTGATCTGCTACCTGCTGGTGCTGCTGGTGCCGCTGGTGGAGGTGGTGCTGCCGGATGAGCGCATCATCACCTACATCCAGGAAAGCCAGGTTGCAGAGCTCTTCCGCAATGACGGCCTGCTGGTGCGCATCCTGCGGGGATAGCCGACAAGGCCTGAGATGCAACATGGGCGCCGTCTGGCGCCCATGTTCATGTCCGCAATCTGTCCGCGGCCACTTGTATCCTCAGGAAGAAAGGGAATCCCTGCCCGCTCGCTGCCGCCCACCGCCGCATCCATTTGCCAGGCTGTGGCTTGCAACAGGAGGGCCAATGCCCCCGATCCCACTGGTCATACTTGTATCCGTCAAGCAAGGGGCGCCGTCCGGCGCCCCTTGTTGGTGTCAGGCCGCGGTCCAGCCGCCCTCATCCTTTTTGAAGAAGGGGTGGGCACTGGCAGCCGCCAGGCGTTGGGTGAGCAGCTGCTCATCCTCCGGGCCATAGGGGCGGGCCGCCACCTGCTCGTACAGATCCTGCATGGAGGACTGGCACTCCCAGTTGCCCGGGGGAATCAGCACGTCCGCGCCCATATGAAAGGCGAAGCGCATGCCAGCCATACGGGCAGCGGTGTCATCCGCGTCAAAGGGCTTGCACCACCCCTTGGGCCAGGGGGAGGCCTCGCGCTCCTCCTGGCTGAGCCAGGCGCGCTCGATGATGGCCTTGATGGCCAGCAGGGCAAAGCCCTTTTTCTGCTTTTCGCGCATCAGCGCGTTGCCGATGCCCTGCTCCATGTTCAGCTGCCAGTTCATGGGGAACATGACGGAATCAAAATCATAGAGCTTGAGGGCCTCCAGGGCTGCCCGTTCGGAATGGGCGCTGAAGCCCACCTTGCGGATCACGCCTTCCTTGTGGTACTTGAGGATCATCTCCATGATGCCGCCGGGGCCAAATGCCACCTCCACATCTTCTGGGGTGGAGAGGGAATGCACCTGGTACACGTCAAAATAGTCCGTGTGCAGGCGCTTGAGGGAGGCCTGAAACTCCTTCTGCGCGTCCTGCGCGCGGCGCTCGGTGGATTTGCAGGCCAGGTACACGTCCTTGCGGTAAGGCTTCAGGGAGTTGCCGAGGATGACTTCCGCATCCAAGTAGCTGGGCGCCACATCAAAATAGTTGACGCCAAAATCAATTGCCTGGGCCACATACCTGTCCGAATCGGCCTGCTGCTCGCTCATGCTGACGATGCCGGCGAAGACAATGGGGCTGACTTTGTAACCGGTTTTGCCAAAATCTACCTTTTTCATATGATTCACCTTCCTTTGCTGCAGTATACCGTCATTTTACCAGAAGGTCAATTAAGCGGTTGCTGCGCTTCATGAAGGCCTTGAGCTCCTCCCCCTCAAGCGGCCGGGAGGACAGGCGGGCCAGGTCAAAGACCTGGGCAATCAGCAGGGCCTGCTGCTCCCCCTCCTCCATCGCGGCGATGGCCTGCACGCTCTTGTTGGCACGGTTGAGCACCAGGGTGTAGCGCTCGGGGAAGGCGTTCTTCTCGCCATAGATGCGGCTCATGTCCTTGTAACGGCGCAGCTGCTCATCCTCGGTGAGCATGGCGGGCAGCTCCCGGTCGCTCAGGGCCTCCAGCTGCACGGTGAGGTCGTCCATCCCCAGCACCGCCCGCACGCGTTTCTCCAGCGCCTCACGGTCCAGCTCCTTGCCGTCCTCGCTGTCCTCCTGCAGGCCCTTCACATCCGCGTCCACGCGCATGAAGCTGAGCTCCGCGCCCCCGGCGTACTCCAGGAAGGACATAAAGTTGACGTCAATGAGGGTGTCCATCACCACCACGTCAATGCCGCGGGCCTCAAAGGGCGCGATGCTGGCCGCCTGGCGGGCGGCGTCGGTGGTGTAGTAGGCCTTTTTCTCGGTCTTGCCGTCGTTGCGGGATTTGTACTCGTCCAGGGTCAGGTAATCGCCCCCGGTGGTTTTCAGCAACAGGGAACCCTTGACCTGGTCATAAAACTTGCGGTCGGACACGCAGCCATACTTGATGAAGGGGTGGATGTCATCCCAGTACTGGGTGTAGGTTTCCCGCTGGGTCTCATACAGGGAGTTGAGCTTGTCCGCCACCTTCTTGACGATGTGCTGGGACAGGCGGCGCACATAGCCATCGTTTTGCAGGAAGGAGCGCGACACGTTCAGCGGCAGGTCCGGGCAGTCAATCACACCCTTGAGCACCATGAGGAACTCCGGGATGACCTCCTTGATGTTGTCCGCCACAAAGACCTGGCGGTTGAACAGCTTGATCTGCCCGTCCTGGCCGGAGAAATCGCGCTTGATCCGCGGGAAGTACAGGATGCCCTTGAGGTTGAAGGGGTAGTCCACGTTCAGGTGAATCCAGAACAGCGGGTCTTCCCAGGTGCGGAAGAGCTTGCGGTAGGTTTCCTTGTATTCCTCGTCCGTGCAGTCCCGGGGCGCCTTGAGCCACAGGGGCTTGGTGTCGTTGATCAGCTCAGGCCCAATGATTTCGTCCTCTTCCACTTCATCAAGGCCTGCCACATCCTGCGCCTGGGCATCCTCATCCCCTGCCCCCTCAGCCGCCTCCTGGCGCTTCTTCTCCTGCTCCTCCCTGCGCTTTTGCGCGGCTTCCTGGCGCTGGGCGATGGCTTCCAGGTCTTCAAAATAGACAGGCACCGCCATGTAGCCGCAGTACTTGTCCAGCACGGAGCGCACCAGGGCGCCGTCCAGGAACTCCTGCTCCTCTTCGCTCAGGTGCATGGTGATGGTGGTGCCGCGGGACTGCCGCGTGCCCGGGCCCATCACATAGCTGATGCCGTCCTCGCTCACCCAGCTGACGGCCTCGGCCTCGGGCTGGTAGGAGAGGGAATCAATGCTGACCCGGTCCGCCGCCATGAAGGCGGAGTAGAAACCCAGGCCAAAGTGGCCGATGATGCCGGAGGCGTCCTCGCCGGTGTAGTTCTTGAGGAATTCCTCGGCGCTGGAGAAGGCCACCTGGTTGATGTACTGGTCCACCTCCTGCGCGGTCATGCCGATGCCGTTGTCAGCCACGCGGATCTCCCCCTTCTCCTTGTCCAGGGTGACGGTGACGGACAGCTCCTCCTCCGCGCTTCCCCCGCCCACCATGCGCAGCTTGGTGATGGCGTCCACGCCGTTGGAGACGATTTCCCTCAGGAAGATGTCCTTGTCGGAATACAGCCAGCGCTTGATGACCGGCATGATGTTCTGTGCGTCAATGGAGATGCTGCCCTGGCGTTGCAGCTTGTCTGTCTGGGACACGAAAAAGCCCTCCACAATTGTATTTTCCTGTCCATTATAGCAGTGACCCCGGGGCAATGCAAGCCAAAATTAGCACTCTTGGGATGAGAGTGCTAAAGGTGTGGGTGGTCTGTGGTTCAGCCGGCGCTGATGATTATTCCTTCACGCCGCCCACGGCCACGCCGGCGATGATGTACTTGCTCAGCGCGAAATAGACCAGCAGCAGCGGCAGGGCGGTGAGGGTGAGGCCCACATAGATGGAGCCGTACTCGGTGCGGTAGATGTCCCCCCGCAGCTCCTTGACCATCATGGGCAGGGTTTTCATGGTGGGGTTGGACAGCAGCATCAGCGGGGTGAGGTAGTTGTTCCAGGAACCGATGACCGCCATGATGCCCATGGTGGCCATGGCCGGCATCATCAGCGGCATGACAATCTTGTTGAAGGTGAGGAACTCACCCGCCCCGTCAATGCGCGAGGCCTCCACCAGGGACAGCTGCAGGTTGGCGCTCAGGTACTGCTTGAGGAAGAACACCGTGCCTGGCGCCGCGATGGCGGGGATGATGAGGGGGATGTAGCTGTTGACCAGGTTGAGCCGGTACATGAACATGTAGAACCCGGTCGCCGTGACCTGGCCGGGAATCATGATGATGGCCAGGATGAAGCTGTAGAGGAACTTGCTGCCGCGGAAGTTGTAGACCGACAGGCCATAGGCGGTGAGCGAGGAGAAATAGACGCTCAGCAGCGTGGCGCCAAAGGCGATGATGGCGCTGTTCTTGAAGCCCACCAGGATGTCAAAATTCTTGCCGGTGAGGATGTTCAGGTTGTTCATGAAGAAGGTGCTGGGCAGCAGGGACATGCCCTGCTGAATCTGGTAGGTGGAGCGGGTGGCGTTGACCATCATCAGCCAGAAGGGCAGGATGCTCATCACGCTCAGCGCGGTGCACAGCACATAGATCATGGTGCGCTTGGTGTTGCGCACGCCGGAAGCCGCCACCAGCAGCGCCAGCGTGGGCAGCAGCACCAGGGGGTACTGCAGCCCGGTCAGCTGGGCATCGCCATAGGGGTTGAGGATGGGGAAGGCGTTCAGCCGCAGCAGGGCGTAGAGCAGCACCAGGATGCCCGCCAGGTTCAGGATGCTGGACAAGGTGTACAGCACGCTGACCAGGCGGCCGCCCCCCAGCAGCAGCAGCACCAGCGCGCCCAGCAGCAGGCCAAAGGCCAGGTAGACCAGCAGGTGGTACTGCTGCGGGTCGGGGCTGTAAATCTTGGATTCGTTGATGCGCTTCTGGTCAAACTGCAGCTCCTGGGGCAGCTGGCCCGGCAGCAGGGAGTAGCTCAGCGCGCTGCCGGCGGCGTCCTGCTGGAGGGCCTCGGCCTGGGCCAGGTAGCCATCCAGGGTTTCCTGCGCCTTGTCAATCTTGGCCTGCTGCTTGTCCAGCTTGTCCTGCGGATCCCCATGGGACACATAGCGGTCATAGGTGGCCTGGTAATCGGCCACACGGCGGGTGAACTTGTCAATGTCCCCCTGCAGCATGCCCAGCGCGTCATCGGGGAAGCGGGCAACCGGCAGGAAGAACAGCGCCAGGGTCAGCAGCAGCAGGGCGGACACCACCAGCCATCTTGTGCGTGTCATTTGCCAGCCCTCCTTAAATCCCGCACGGCAGGGTCACGCTCGCGCATCACCCAGAACAGCATCAGGCTGGCCATCACGATGAAAATGAACAGGATGACCGAGGCGGCGCTGGCATAGTTGAAGTTGCGCGAGCCGGTGAAGGCCTGCTGGTAGATAAAGCGGGCGATGGTGTTGGTGGTTTTGTTGGGGTTGCCCTCAGTGAGCAGGTGGGGGATGTCAAACATCTGCAGGCCGCCGATCATGCTGGTGACCAGGTTGAACAGCAGGATGGGCTTGATTAAGGGCAGGGTGATGCGGTAGAAGGTCTGCCGGCTGCTGCAGCCGTCCACCAGCCCGGCCTCGTACAGCTCCGGGCTGATGCCCATGATGCCGGCAATCATGATGATCATGGTGTTGCCATACCACATCCACCACTGCACAAAGCTGATGATGCTGCGGGAGGCCGTGGTGCTGCGGAAAAACTCAAAGGGCGCGTGCAGGATGCCCACCTGCTGCAGGAAGGAGTTGGCCGGCGCGATGGGGTAGTTGAAGATGGAATAGAACAGCACGCCGATGGTGGCGGCGGTGATGATGTTGGGCATGAAGATGAGCATCTTGAAGCCGCCGCGGAATTTGAGCCGCATGCGCGTGTCGGTGAACCAGCTGGCCAGTACAAGGGCCATCAGGATCTGCGGGACAAAGTTGGCGATCCAGATGAGCAGCGTGTTGCCAAAGGAATTCCAGAAATCATAGAACAGCGGGCTGCCGGGATCAAAGTACATTTTGAAGTTTTCAAAGCCGATGACCATGCTGTCGTTGATCTTGTTCCAGCCAATGGCGTCAGACACCGAGGTGCGGAAGGTGAAAATGATGGGATAGAGCTGGAAGACCAGGAACACAATGATAAACGGCGCAACAAAATAATAGCCGTAGCGGTTGTAGTTAACCTTGCTGAGCCCTTTTCGTCTTCCCGGTGCGAACCTTGCTGCCGGCTTGTCCATGCGCGTTCATCCTTTCAATGACAAGTGCCCCCTCCACAGGGGACAAGGCGGGCAGCCGCCCTGACCGGAGACAAAGCGGCTGCCCTTAAAGGGGTGTCCTGCCTTACTCAACCACGATGTTGGCAAAGGCGGCGGCGACTGCGGCCTTGAAGTCCGCGATGGCGGTATCCAGGTCCTTCTCGCCCTTGATGTAGGGGGTGGTCACGTTGTCGGACCAGAGGGTGTTGATGGCGTCGTCATACTCGGTCATGATGGTGCCGTCGGCCAGGTTGGCCGCGGTGGCAAAGGCCGCGTAATGATCCTGCCCGCCCAGGAAGGGGTTGGGGGTGCCGCCCTCGGCGATGATGCGGTTGACCACGTTGTTGTTGGAGACGAAATCACCGCTGTCCTTGGCGTAGGTGTAGAGGAAGTCCTCATCCAGGGTGAAGAAACGGATGAACTCCTTCACGACGGCCTTCTTGGCATCGTCCGCCTCGGCCAGCTTGTAGGCGTTGGCGCCCAGCCAGGTACCGCCCCAGGAATAGCCGACAGGGCCATCCACCATGCGCCAGTCACCATAGGTGCCCTCAGCGCCTTCCACCATGCCGTCCGTCTCCGCGTCATAATTGCCGGAGTTGGGCTTGAGCACATAGTGCAGGCCCCAGGTGGGCAGCAGGTAGGTCATGGTGGTGTCGGACTTCATGCCCAGGAACCAGGTCTCGTTCCAGGCCGTGCCCAGGTTGTACAGGCCATCCTCCTCCGCCTGGCGGGTGAGGTCCAGGTAGTCATACAGCACCGGGTCGATGTTCAGCTTGCCGTCCACCACCCAGCCCGCCTCGCGGTTGTACTGGTAGGCGTTCCAGATGTCCCCGATGGAGTTGAACATCTTCACCTTGCCTTCGGACGCCTCATTGAGCTCCTCGGCGGTTTCCATGAAGGTGTCCCAGTCGGCTACCTTCTCCTGGAACTCCTCGGGGCTGGTGACGCCCAAGTACTCCTCCGCCAGGGAGGCGCGGTAGAACATGGCGCCGGGGGTGGACTGCCAGGCGGAGGCCTTCTGCTGGCCGTTGCGGCTGTCCGTGCCGATTTGCACCATGGCGGGGATGCTGTTGGCGAAGTCCTCGTCCACAAAGCCCAGGTCGCTCAGGGGCGCGGTGGTGTCACTGTTGACATAGTACTTGACGAAGGCGGCTTCCAGCGCGAAGATGTCCGGCGCCTCATCGCCCGTGGGGTCCGTCGCGATGACGGTGTCCAGCTTGTTGCGGTATTCGCTGCCATCGGTGGGATAGAGGGTGTAGACAACCTCCACCTCCGGATGGGCGGGGACATAATATTCCTCAATCATGCCGCGCAGCTCATCGGTAAAGGACCAGACGACTAGTTTGGTCTTGGGGGTTTCTGCCACGGCCAGGGATGCTGCGGACAGCATCAGGGCCAGCGCCAGAATCAGGGCAGCCAATTTTCTCATAGGGGTTCCTCCTAACGTATTACCAATCCCTGGGCAAAGCGCCCCGGGGACCTTGGTTCAATTGGGCGGGGCGACCGTTTCGCCCTTGATAAACATGACGGGCAGCTTGACCGACTGGCCGGGGATGTCCTTTCCCCTGTTTTCAATCGCCAGCAGCAGCAGCCGGGCGGCCTGCTCGCCAATGGCGGTCGCGTTCTGCGCCACGGTGCTCAGCCTGGGGCTGATGAACTTGAAATACTCCAGCCCGTCAAAGCCGATGATGGAGATGTCCTGCGGCACGCGCAGGCCAGCGTTTTGGATGGCCAGCTGCCCGCCGTGGGAGGCGTAGTCATCGGGCATGAGGATGCAGGTAGGGGGCTCCTTGAGGGCCAGCAGCTGCTGGGTGGCGGCATAGGTGCGGTGGATGTCCCGGTAGCGGCTGTACACGTGGTAGTCCGCCCGGGGCGCTATGCCCAGCTCGCTGAGCGCTTTGTGGTATCCCTCCAGGCGCTTGCTGGTGACGCCCGCGGGCGCGCCGCTGATGTAGGCAATCCGCCGGTGTCCCCGTTCATGCGCGTAGAGCACCGCCTGGTAGACGCCATCCACGTTGTCTGAATACACCGAGTGGTGGCCCTCATAGGTGTGGTCGATGCTCACCAGCGGCACGTTGGCATTGGCCAGCTCCAGCAGCTCGGGGTCGGAAAAATCGATGCAGGCCACGAACACCCCGTCCAGGTTGCTGTGGCGGCAATGCTCCAGGTAGCTGATGGTGCGCTTGCCCACGGTGCGGTTCATCAGCATGAGGTCGTAGCCCTGCTCCTCCATCACCACCCTGAAGCCATCCAGCACGCTCACGAAAAACTGGTGCAGCAGGCCATGGTTGTCATCATCCTCCAGCAGCACGCCGATGTTGAAGCTGCGGTTGGTTTTCAGCGCCTGGGCGGCGGCGTTGGGCAGGTAGCCCAGCGCGCGGGCAGTGTCCCGTATGCGCTGGGCGGTCTGCGCGCCCACACCCGGCATGTGGTTGATGGCCTTGGAAACGGAGGCGACAGAAACGCCACACTGCCGCGCGATCTCCTTCAGCGTGACCATATCCTGCCCTCCTGTCTATGGTATTAATCGTTTTCGTTTCCCAGTTTATCCGCTGAACCGCGGCTTGTCAAGCACCTTTTACCGCCAGGGCAGGCCTGCCCTGGCGGATTGACGGCCGCTGCGCCATGGTCTATTCTGATACAAACAGGAGGGACAGTATGAGCAGGCTGGGAGATTTGCTGCGCCTTGAGCGCACCAGGCGCAAGATGAGCGCCAAGCAGGTGGCCAAACTGGCCGGCGTGAGCGAAAAATACATCCTGGATGTGGAGGGCGGCACCCGCATCATCGCGGATGACCATGCCCGGCGCATCCTGAGCAAGATGGGCATGACACAGCAGACGGACGCCATGTTCACCCTGGATGACATCGCCACCACCGTGGACCTGCAAAGCGCCATCAGCCCCAAGCGGGTGGAAAAGGTGAAAAAGGCAGCAGGCGGCCAGGACAGCAAGGCGGACGGCTCCATCTGGCTGGACGCGCTCAAGGGGGTGCTGCAGCGCGTGCCGGTGTACAACGCCGTGATGCAGGAGGTGGGCAGCCGCCTGCTGCCGGTCACCCAGGGCAAGATTGAGGGCGTGAACGCCGACAAGGTCTATTATTTCAAAGCGCCGGACAACCGCCTGCACGGCTACCGGGTGCAGCAGGGCGACCTGGTGCTGGTTGTGCCCAGCCAGACGGTGGAGGACGGGCGGCTGATGCTGGTGGACAGCGAGGCGGGCAAGCAGCTGTACATGGTGAAGGTGCTGCCGCGCTACCAGCTGCTGCTGCAAACCTATGACCAGCAAAGCGACAGCCAGGTGCGTGAGATGGCTGACGTGCGCATCGTCGGCAAGGCGGTGCGCCTGGAGGCAGAGCTGTGAGCCGCCGGGTTGGGGTGCGCATATGAAGCTGCCCACCAAGCTGACCGCTTCCGGCCTGCTGCACCGCTACGCGCTGATTGTGCCCGGCTGCCTGGTGGCCGCCCTGGCCTATCCCCTGTTTCTGGAGCCCAGCCACATCGCGCCGGGCGGCCTGACGGGGCTAACCACCATCCTCCACTTTTATTTTGGCTGGCCCATCGGCCTGACCAGCCTGGCGCTGAACCTGCCGCTGTTGGTCCTGGGCTGGCGCATGATTGGCGCGGGCTTTGTGGCGCGCACCCTGGTGGCCACCATGCTGTTTTCGGTCATGATTGACCTGCTGCGCTTCCCGGCGCTCAGCCAGGACCCGTTGCTCAGCGCCGTCTTTGGCGGGGTGCTGCTGGGCGCCGGCCACGCGCTGATTCTCAAGGGAAGCGCCACCACCGGCGGCACCGACCTGATGGCCCGCATCGTGCACCACCACCAGCGCTCCATCTCCATTGGCACCTTCCTGTTTGGCTTTGATTTGCTGGTGGTGCTGCTGGCCTGGATTTTCCTCAGCGCCACCCATGCCATGTACGCCATCATCTGCGTGTTTCTGTCCGCGCGCGTGCTGGACCAGGTGCTCAACGGCTTTGGGCAGGACAAGGCCTGCTATATCATCAGCCGGGAACATGAGCGCATTGAGCGGCGCCTAATCCGGGAGCTGGAGCGCGGGGTGACCCGCTTGCCGGCCAGGGGCGCCTTCTCCGACCAGAACCTGACCATGCTGTTGTGCGTGGTGGGGCGCTTTGAGGCGGTCAAGGTGCGCGCCATCGTGTCAGAGGAGGATGCCAATGCCTTCATGTTTGTGACAGACACCCACGAAACCCTGGGCGAGGGCTTCCAAAACCTTCTCTGGGAGGATGTATGAGCGTCTACCAGTCCCTCTACCGCACCTGGCGCCCCCACACCTTTTCGGACATGGTAGGCCAGGAAGCCATCGTGCGCACGCTGAAGAACCAGGTGCAGAGCAAACGCGTGGCACACGCCTACCTGTTTTGCGGCAGCCGCGGCACCGGCAAGACCAGCGCCGCCCGCATCATGGCCATGGCCATCAACTGCCTGGAGCCCATCGCCGGCGACCCCTGCCTCAAGTGCGCCCACTGCCAGGCGCTACAAAGCGAAACCACCCTGGACGTGTTTGAGATGGACGCCGCCAGCAACAGCCGGGTGGAGGAAATCCGCGAGATGCTCTCGCGCACGGACTACCCGCCCCAGACCGTGCCCTACAAGGTGTACATCATCGACGAGGTGCACATGCTGTCCAACGCGGCCTTCAATGCCCTGCTCAAAACCCTGGAGGAGCCGCCGGAGTATATGGTGTTCATCCTGGCTACCACCGAGCCGCAAAAGCTGCCCGCCACCATCCTCTCCCGCTGCCAGCGCTATGACTTTGGCCGCATCGCGGAGGAGGAGATCATCCGCCGCCTGATGATGGCGCTGCCGGAGGGGGCGCCTGTGGACCAGGACGCGCTGCGCCTGATTGCCGCCACCGCCCAGGGCAGCATGCGCGACGCCTGGAGCCTGATGGACATGTGCCTGAGCGCCGGGGACGCGCTGCGACTGGAGCAGGTGCGCCTGATGCTGGGCGCTGTGAGCCAGGATTTCCTCTTTGACTTTCTGGATGCCCTGGTCCGCCAGGACAGCGCCGCCACCCTGGCCATGGCGGATGAACTGATGCGGGCCGGCAGGGATGTGCCCGTTTTCCTGCGGGAGTTCAATGCCCACCTGCGCCAGGTGCTGGCCATCAAGTGGACCGGCGGGGGAACCCGGGACCTGGGCCCGGAGCAGCTTGAACGCTTCAAGGCCCAGGCCCAGGACGCCAGCGCCGATTTGCTGTTGTTTTTCCTGGAAAAATGCGCCCAGTCAGAGTATGAGGCCCGCTGGTCAGCCTCCCCCCGGGCGGTGCTGGAGCTGTTCGCCCTGCGCTGCATCCAGCCGGGGCAAGCGCGCGGGGAACAGGCCACCCTGGCCCGGCTGGGCGCGCTGGAAGGCTGGGTGGCCCGGCAGGAGGCTTCCGATTCCGGACAGCTGCAGCCAGCCCGGGAGCCAGCCCCCCTGCCTGTGCCCCCCAAGCAGGTGACCACAGGCCCGGCCACCGCGGGACCTGTGCAGCCGGACAGCGACACAGCGACCCCGCCCCCTGACAGGGAGGCGGCCGCAAGCCAGGCGGAACCGCCTGCCGCGGCCGCGCCGGCGCCTTCTGCGCCCGCCCTGCAAGAGCCGCCCGCCCAGGCGCAGCTACCCCTCCAGGCTAATCCCCCGTCCCAGCCCGCGAAAAACCCCAAGGATGCCTGGAACAGCTTGCTCAAACGTCTGCAAACAGGCAACGCGGGCCTGCACGCCATGATGTCCCGGGGCAAGTATGGCGGGTATGAGAGCGGCACCTTCACCCTGCTGCTGGAGCAGGAGGACCTGATTTTTGCCTCCCTGCTCAATGAGGAGACCCGCGCGGACGAGGTCACCGCCATCCTCACAGAGGAACTGGGCGCCCCGGCGCGCTTTGTGGCCAAAGGCCGTGAAACCGCCAGCGCCGCAGCCCTGGCCGACCGCACCCAGGAGCACATCCAGGCCCTGTCCCAAGCCTTTGGGCGGGACAACATCGTGCTCAAGAACGACTGACAGGGCTGCCCTGGCGCGCTGCGGCCGGACGGCGGTCCGCTCTTTTACCCAAATATGAAGCAAATATTGCGATTCGCTTGCATTTCTGCCTTTTTTTGCTATAATTTGGTCAGATACACAAGCATCGGTACAGCAAAGGAAGGAATGAACCAAGGTGGCCAAGCGCATTCTGTTGGTGGATGATGAGCCCCTCCTGATCAAAGGGCTGAAATTTACCCTGGAAAAGGATGGCTATGAGACGCTCACCGCCTTTGACGGCGAGGAAGCGCTTGAGGTGTTCAACAACAACCAGGTGGACCTGGTGCTGCTGGACGTGATGCTGCCCAAGCTGGACGGCATCGTGGTCTGCCAGCGCATCCGCGAGACCAGCAACGTGCCCATCATCATGCTCACCGCCAAGGGCGAGGACATGGACAAGATCCTGGGCCTGGAGTACGGCGCGGACGACTATATGACCAAGCCCTTCAACATCCTGGAGGTCAAGGCGCGCATCAAGACCATCCTGCGCCGCGCCACGCCCGAGCGCCCGGAGCAGGAGAACAAGGTGCTGAAGGTGCGGGATCTGGTTGTCAACCCCGTCAACCGCTCGGTGAGCCTGGACGGCAAGGACATCCGCCTGACCGCCAAGGAATTTGATCTGCTCAGCCTCTTCATCAACAACCGCGGTCGGGTGTTCAGCCGCGAGGAGATGCTGGACGCGGTGTGGAAGAACGACTACGCGGGCGATGAGCGCACGGTGGACGTCCACATCCGCCGGCTGCGGGAAAAGGTGGAGCGCAACCCCACCCAGCCTGAGTTCATCTTTACCAAATGGGGGGTCGGATACTATTTCACAGACCGGGATGACTAAGCGTCCCTTCGCCAGCATCAGATGGAAAGTCATGCTGGCTTTTTTTTTCATTATTGGGCTGTCCTTCCTGGTGATGGCCAGCACCCTCATCAACATGCTGGGGGATTATTTGTTTGACGTGCGCATCCAGGGCGACCGGGCGGGCCTGGAGAAGTGGGCGGTGCAGGCCGCCGCCATGTTGCATGGCAAGGACGCACGGGGGATGGACGACATCACCCGCCGCGCGGGGGCGGAGCTGGGCGGCCGCGTGCTGCTGCTGGATGCCCAGGGCAAGGTGCAGGTGGACAGCTTCCAGCAGGCCATGGGCCAGCGGCTGCACTACCCGGAGGTCATCAGCGTGCTGCAGTCCGGGCTGATGACGGATTTTGGCGTGCATTCCCTCAGCACGGGGGACGCGGCCAGCCGGCTGAACCTGCTGGGCTTTGCCCCAAAGGATGAGTGGGCCAGCTATTCCACCGCGGCCATCGTCCAGTCCTCCCACGTGATTGGCGTGATGCTGCTGGTGTCCTCCGTGCGGGAGATGATGAACAGCCTGCTGATGCTGCAAAACAACATGCTGCTGCTGTTTGTGGGGGTGGCCCTGGCCGCTGTGATCGCGGGGATGGTGTTCTCCCGCGTGCTCACCCAACCCATCTGGGACATGACCCGGGTGATCCAGAGCATGTCCAAGGGCGATTTGGGCGTGCGCGCCCAGGTGCGCGGCAGCGGGGAGATCCGCCAGCTGGCGCTGGCCTTCAACTCCATGAGCGACCAGCTGGAATCCCTCAACCAGACGCGCAACCAGTTTGTGTCCAACGCCAGCCATGAGCTGAAGACCCCGCTGGCCACCATGAAGATCATGATTGAGAGCCTGATTTACCAGCCGGACATGGACGCGGAGCTGCGCACCGAGTTTTTAAGCGATGTCAACCAGGAAATCAACCGCCTGTCCTCCATCGTGTCCGACCTGCTCACCCTGGTGCACGCGGACTCGCGCACCGGCCGCCTCAACCGGGAGCGCATGAGCCTGGCCGAGGTGGTGAAGGACACCCAGCACCGCCTGGCCCCCATCGCTGAACAAAACGGGCTCACCATCCAGCTGAACCTGGAGGACAGCTGCGACATGTACGCGGACAAGGCCAAGCTGCAGCAGGTGGTGTACAACCTGATGGAAAACGCCGTCAAATATACCCCCAGCAAGGGCAGCATCAAGGTGAGCCTGCAGCGGGTGGGCCGGGACGCTGTCCTGACCGTGGCCGATGACGGCCCGGGCATCCCAAGGGACAGCCTGCCCCACATTTTTGACCGCTTCTACCGGGTGGACAAGGCCCGCGGGCGTGGCAGCGGGGGCACCGGGCTGGGCCTGTCCATTGTGCAGCAGTACGTCAACCTGCACGGCGGCAGCGTGCGGGCTGCCAGCGAGGAAGGCCAGGGGACGGTGTTTACGGTGGAGTTGCCCTTGAACAAGGGATAGGGGCCAGGGCCAGAACCGCGGCTCAGGCAGCGCTGCCCCACATCAGGGGCCGGTTGGATTTGGAGAAGTTCAATCTTTCATTGGCGGAAAACGCCGATGGGACGAAGGGTTCTGACTGTTCAGACAAACAAAAAAGAGCCAGGCTTAAGCCTGGGCCAATGACAGCGGCACCGCGGCCACTCAACAGACCGGCCTGTCCAATGCATTGAAAATGAATGATATAAACTGCGGGGATTCGCCCTATCTGATAATGCCTTCGTTGCGAAGGAAGACCCCTGCCAGGTCAATGGCCTCCACAAAGGTGCCCTCCTGGCTGCCATCCACAAAGAAGCATACCTCCCTGGCCTGGCCCTGCTGGGTCAGGGTGTTGACCATGGCATAGACCATGGCCAGCTCCTGTGGGTGGGTAAAGCCGGCCGCCAAGGCCCTGATTTGCCCTGACAGGTTGACCAGCACAGTGTCCTGCTGGCGCGTGATGCCGATCAGGTCCGCGTCCTTGAGGCCGGAGGGCAGCACAGGCAGCAAGCCGCCCTGGCTGTCGGTGTTTTGCGGACCCAGCATCAGCTGCCCCAGCAGGAAGCGCGGGTTGTAGGCCTGGTGGTAGGGGATGGGACGCCGCGTGGCGCTAAGGCTGCCCTGGGCGTTGGTGAAGTACAGGGTGCATTCGTCCAGCAGAAAGCGGCCAAACTGCGCGCGCTGCATCAACCCGTCAGGGAAGAGGATTTGCTCCCCCGCGCCCTCATAGGTGCCGGAGGGCACCAGCGCGCTCACCAGCTCGTTGCCGATGCGCACCTGAATGCCCGCGGTGTAGGGCAGGAAGGTGGTGAGGGTGTAGGTGAGGGAGGCCATCATGACCGACCGGGGAATGCCCGCGGCAATCAGGTCCTCGTTGAGGCGCTCCCGGAACGCCAATTGCACCACCCGCCCGGTGGATCCCGCCTGCTCCAGCACCTGAATGGGCTGCTCCAGCAGCAGGGCCAAATCAGGCACCCGGGGCAGCCCCGCCAGGCTGGCCGAGGGGATAGACAGGCCCTCCAGCAGCGCCTGGGCCAGCTGCTCCAGGCCGCGGCCCTGGGCCGTGATCAGCTGGGCGCTGGCGATGATGCCCCGCCCGGCGCTGACCGGCTGGTAGAGGGTGGCCATGGCGGTGTAGGGGCTGTCCGGGTTGGCGGGCACCTTGCTGGCGGACTGCCACAGGGCGGCCACATCCCCGTCCTCCGTGCGGCCCAGGCTGCCAAGGGGCAGGGTGGCGGCCGTGTCCAGCCCGGGCTGGCGGTTGTTGATCAGGATGTTCACGTGGCGGATGTCCCCCCACTGGGTGAGGGTGTTGGCCACCGCGCGGGAAACCAGGTAGCGTTCCTCGTTGTCCAGCAGCAGGGCGGAGGGGGCCAAATTGACCGTGGCGGTCCCCCCGGAAATCTCAATGGAGGAGCCGGGGTTCAAGGCCAGCTGCACCTCCCCGGCAAGGGGGGCTGACTGGGTGGTGCCTGTGAAGGTGAACAGCCGGCGCAGCGCGTATTCCGCCGGGTGGCGGGAGGGAGAGAGCAGGATGCGCTCGGACACATACTCCAGGCGCCCGCTTTGGGCGCCTGGCAGGCTGAGCAGCACCGCCTGGGCGCTACCCTCCGCCACATCGCCCTGGGGGGCCGCAAAGGCCAGCTCCGGCGGGGGCAGGGTGGCGCCATCCACCTGCTTGAGGGGCACGGACGCCGCACAACCTGACAACAGCAGCAGCGCCAGCAGCAGGGCGATATATCTGGCTGTCTGTCGCTCGCGCATCATGGCCCCTCCTCCCCCAGCAGCCGGTGCAGGGAGGGCAGGCTGAGCAGCCAGTCCTGGTCCTGGCGCAGCATCCGCAGGGGGAAGTCCTCCACCTGCCTGACCTGGCCATCCCCGCCCTGCAGGCTGGCCTTGAGCAGCACGATGGCGCTGCGGCCCTCAAAGCCCAGGCTTCCCGGGCTGATGTCCTGCAGGGTGATGAGCGGCATCTGCTGGGGGCTGATGGCGCGGTTGAGCGCCTCGCTGTCCTCCGGAGAGGCGGCCAGCAACCGGGTGAAGCGGCCCCATTCCTGCTTTTGCCACAGGCCCAGGATGTAGCCCGCCGCCCGGCCGGGGGTGAGGATGCTGTCCTCATCACGTTTTTGCGGATCAGGCAGGCTGTCGCTGTCCTCCAGAAAATAGCGCTGGCTCAGCCGCATGGAGCCGCTGGCCTGGGGCTGGTCCAGCACCAGCACCTGCACGCTGGTGTATTCCCCGGTCTCTGTCAGCGTGTTGGCCAGGGCAGCCATGGCCAGCCGGCGGCGCAAGCGCGCCTCCTCCAGCGCCTGCGGGCCGCTGCCCTCCCCGGGCAGGGGGTCCAGCAACCGGGCGCTGAAGGTGACGTAGAGCCGCGCCCCCTCCGCCAGCACGTTGATGACCTGGGTGTCCGCGGGGAACAGGGGGCGGTAGCTGTCCCGCCCGGGGGCCGGCCCCGCGAGGAGCGCCTCGACCAGCGCCCGTTCCAGGCTCTGGGTGTGGGACACCTCCAGCTGACGCAGCTCCTGGCCCAGCCAGGGGCTGTCCTGGTAGCGGAAGTACAGCACCGCGGCAAGGCTGCGCTGGCTGCCCGGCGCCTCAAAGCCCAGCAAACCGCCGGCCAGGGCCGGCAGGGCCGCGCAGCACAGCACAGCCGCCAGGACGAGCGCCTTATGCCTTCTGTTCATCTTGCATGGGCTCCGGGCCCAGGCACCAGCCGCGTAGCTTGTTCACCACGCGCTCCAGCGCGTCACGGGAAGTGCCCCAGTCCTTCTGCGCGTTGCGGTAGTCAAACTTCTGGGTGAACCAGGCCAGCTCCTCCTCCAGGCGCGTGAGGCTGTCCTCCAGCAGCTGGCCGGCCGCCTGGGCATAGCTTGCCAGGCGCTCACCGGACAGCAGCTCGCCCGACATGGCCAGGGTCAGCTCCGTATGGGGCAGGCACAAGCCTTTGGACGCCAAAAAGGCCTCACGAAAAGCGGCCTCGGTGTTCCACAGGTGCAGCAGGCTGGCCGCCTGGCGTTTGGACTGGGTCTCCAGCTCCTCACACACCGTGCAGCCCGCGCACAGCGGCTGAAGCGGGCTGCCGCCGCCCACTGACGCGCTGGCCTGGCGGCGAAACAGGCGGGAGAAGCCGCCACCCTGCCCCTGTCCCCCACCGGCTTTCAGCGCCTGGCTGACCCGCGGGCGCAGCGTCTGCAGGTGGGACAGCATCATCAACCCATGGCCCAGGCGGTTGCCCCCTGGCTGAAGATGCATCATCTGATGGTGCTGGGGACAAAAGCCCAGGTCATTGACCCGGATGCGGGTGTCCGGGGACATCACGGAGGCGCCCAGGCTGCGCGAAATCAGCAGCCGCTCCGTGCTGCGCCGCAGCGCGCACAGGGGGCACTCGCTGTCCAGGTGCATGGCATCCCAGACCGGAATGGTGTCAATGTGGTACTTCATGGGCGGGCAGGCGCCTTGCAATATGGGCAGGTTTTCAGGTTCTTGAAGGTTTCGCTGGACACGTCGCGGTAGTAAAAGCTGGCCTTCAGCGGCTTGTAGCGCGCGCCGATGGAGGAGCAGTTGGGATCAATGTGGTAGTATTCCCCGCCGTCCTCGTTGTAAAACAGCAGGGTGTCAGAGCGCACGGCGTCAATCTGCGGCACGACCACGCTGGCAGCCTGCTGGCTCTCTTCCAGGTTGATGCTGCCGGCCTGGTCATCCTCCTCGCTCATGGCCTGCTGGGCGACTTCCTGCTGCTGCACCGCCTGGGAGGAGGAGATGGAGTTGGGGTCCACATACCATTGGTTGTTGTTGCGGATCATCAAAATCTGGAAGTTGTACAGCGCGGGCTCCCGCCCATCGTTTTTGCTGATGCTGGCCTGCATGATGATGGTGCGGGAGGAGTCGGTATTGTTGCCCAGCACGTCCAGCACCTTGTAGCTCAAGGGCGTGCGGATGGCGCTCAGGTGGAAAATGCTGGTCTCCGCCTCGCGCTGGGTCTGGAACTGGTTGACCCAGTTGGGCGCGGAATGGCTGACCATGGCGGCGTAATCCTTTTGCGCCCAGGCGGACATGAACTGCTCCAGCTTCTGCTGGGCCAGGGAGGCCGCGCCGGTGTCGGGGGCAGCCTCCTCTTCCGGCGGGGCCTGGCTGTCCACCATGTCCCGGATGCTGGCGGTGGTGTCATCACTGAAAATGGAAGGCTGGTCCTGGGCGGCCTGGTTGCGCGCGTCCCCAGGGCCGGGACCGGACACCACGATGGAAAACAGGATGACCACAATCATCGCGGTGTGGATCACGCCCAGCACCTTGCGGGCGTTTTGCACAAAAGCCCGCATCAGGTACATGGACAGCAGGCAGACCAGGCTGGTGGCCACGAAGACCCAGTAGAAGGTGGTGTTTTTGAGCACCAGGGCAGCCAGGAAGGCCAGGGGCAGCACGGCGACCAGCATCACCTGCAGCACCACAAAGTTGCCAAGGTTGCTGCCCGTGGGGCTGCCCGGGTTCACCGGCGGCTTGGCAGGCTGCGGTTTGGGCGGTCGCCTTCGCATGTCCTGCAGCGGCGCGCTGGAATATCTGGAACGGTTCTCGCTCATGGCTTGTCCTTTCGATCAGGCGGGCCTGATGGCCGGATTCACGTCAGACTGTTAAGAAACAGCCGCAAAAGCATTATAGCATATTGAAGGAATCTTTTCATTTCTATGACGATCAGGCCAGGCACCTTCACAAAGCGCCAGGGAACAGGGCAGGCAGCCGGCGGGAGGGGCCTATATACCGCGCAAATCCCCCGCTTCCTGCGCACGGTTGAAGCACAGCCAGGTCATCACGGTGTCATAGCGCGCGTCATGCAGGCCGCTGTCCCCGGTTTCAAACAAAGTCCGGGTGTGCGCCAGGACCTCCTCCTCGCTTACCTGATAGTAGGCGGCCAGCTCGCTCAGCTTGGGCGGCTTGGGGCGCCCGGTGACCACCTTGCGCGCCATGTTCATGAGGCCGGAGGCGAAATTCATGGTGCAAAAGGTGGGGATTTTGTTGAGCTTGAGCCCGGCGCGGGTCATTTCCACCCGCAGGTAGCGCTCATCCGCCGCCACGTTGTGCCCGACCAGCAGGCGGGCGGCATTGAAGTCCTGCAGAATTTGCTCCGCGTGGTCCTCAAACCAGGTCTGCCCGGACAGTTGGGACAGCTGTTCCATGCTCAGCCCATGCACCTCCTGCGCGCCGGGGGACATGTCATCCACCGAAAAGAAGTAGTTGCGCGCCGTCACCCGGTCCCCCTGCTGCATGAGGTAGGACAGCTGGCAGATCTGGCCCGGGGTGAGGTCGGTGGCTTCGGTGTCAAAGATGATGATGGCGCCGGGGCTCATGCCAGGTCCTCCACCTGCGCGACGCTGTCCTTGTGGCCCAGCACCAGCAGGTTGTCATGGGCTGTGAAGCGGGTACCTGCCTCCAAATCCATGATGATCTCCTGCTGGCGGTAGATGGCCAGGATGGATACCTTGTAGCGCTTGCGCACATCCAGTTCCCCCAGGCTCTTGCCCACCCACTCCTCCGGGCAGTTGAAATAGGCGATCTGAAAATCATTTTTCAGGCTGATCAGGTCCAGCACATGCGGGTTGATCAGGGAATGGGCCAGGCGCTCCCCCATGTCCCGCTCGGGGAAGACAACGCGGTCCACCCCCAGCTTCACGAGCACCTTGGCGTGCATGGGGTCAGATGCCTTGGAGATGATGTAGCGGGCGCCCAGCTCCTTGCAGGCGATGGTGGTGAGGATGGAGTGATGGAAATCATCCCCAATGGCCACCACCACCGCGTCAAAATTGCGGATGCCCAGGGAGCGCATGGCCTCCTCATCGTTTGCGGCCATCTGGATGGCATTGGTGACATAAGGGCTGACCGCGGCAACCCGTTCCTCGCTGGAATCCACCGCCAGCACCTCATGGCCCAGCTCGCACAGCTTGCGCGCCAGGGCCGAGCCAAAGCGGCCCACCCCAAAGATGATGTATTGCTTGCGTTTGCTGGCAGCCATGCTTCCTCCTCTATCCGACATAAACGGCTTCCTCCGCATAGCGCACCCCCTGCAGCTGGTTGTCGCGCGCGCGGCTGAAGCTGAGCATCATGGTCAGCGGCCCCACCCGGCCAAAGTACATCAACAATATCAGCCAGACCTGGCTTCCGGCGCTGAGCCCTCCGGTGTCCGCGGCGCTCAGCCCCACGGTAGCCAGGGCGGATACCTGCTCATATACCAGGTCCAGCAGGCTGATGCCGCTCCCTTCCTCAAGCAGGGACAGCAGCAGCGCCCCCACCAGCAGCAGGCCCAGGCTGATCAGGAAAATGCTCAGCGCCGTGCGCATGAGCATCAGTGGCAACCGACGATGGAAGGCGTTGACATCGTTGCCGCCCTTGAACACGCTGCGCACCAGCGCCAGCAGCACAAACAGGGAGGTGGTTTTGATGCCCCCGCCGGTGGAAGCGGGGGAAGCGCCGATGAACATCAGGGCGCTGGTCAGCACCCGGCCCGACTCGCGCAGGCTGCCCTGGGGCAGGGTGTAGAACCCGGCGGTCCTGGCGGTGACGGACTGGAACCAGGCATTGAGCAGCTTGTCAGCTGTCGTGGCGCCCGGGAAAGCCAGGGTGCCGGGGTTGTGCCATTCCAGCGCCGCGATGCCCAAGGTGCCCCCCAGCAGCAGCGCCAGGGTGACCGTCAGCACGATTTTGCTGTGCAGGTGCAGCTGCCGGAAGGCCAGGCGCCTGTCCAGCAGGTCGATCACCACCGCGAAGCCCAGGCCGCCCACCACGATCAGCAGGGAGATGGTGAGCAGCACCAGCGGGTCCCGGTGAAACTGTGTCAGGCTGCCCGCCAGGCCAAAGAGGTCAAAGCCCGCGTTGCAAAAGGCGCTGATGGCGTGGAAGACGCTGAAGTACAGCCCGCGGCCCAAGCCCAGCAGCGGCACAAAGCGCAGGGCCAGCACCAAGGCGCCCAGCAGCTCCACCGCGAACACCAGCACCATGAAGCGCAGGGTCACCCGCACCGCGCCGGACAAGCCCGGCATGCTCATGGTCTCATGCAGCAGGATGCGGTTGCGCAGCGAGATGCGCCGCCTGGCCAACACCAGCAGGGAGGTGGCAAACAGCATGAAGCCCAGGCCGCCCAGCTGAATCAGCCCCAGGATGACCAGCTGCCCGAACAGGGAAAAGCTGGTGGCGGTGTTCACCACCGTCAGCCCAGTGACACAGACCGCGCTGGTGGCGGTAAACAGCGCCTGCAGCCAGGTGATGGCTTGGCCCGGCGCCACGGACAGGGGCAGCTTCAGCAGCAGGCTGCCGGTTAAGATGATGCACAAAAAGCCCAGCGCCAGCACCTTGGCAGGGCGCATCCGGGCTTGACGGGGGGAATTGCTCATCTATGCATGAAACAGCACGGAGGCTGCCAGGCCATCAAGCGCGGCAGCCCCCGGCAGGCTTGCTTGGCTCAACGGTCCGGCTGCGGCTCGTCCCCGTCCTCGTCCTCATCCTCATCTTCCTGCTCGGGAAAGAAGGGCTGCTGGCACTGGGGGCAGAGGTAGTCCTCATCAAAATCAAAATCAGTGATGTCAAACCGGGTCTTGCTGCCGCAGTGGGGGCATTCGTACTCGATGACGGAATCGCCTTCCAGGTCGTCCTCATCCTGGTCATCCAGGTCAAAGCCGTCTTCGTCCTCAAACACGATTTCTTCCAGGATGGCCAGGTCCTCATCCATGTTTTCCAGGTATTCGTTCATCTCATCCTGGACTTCATACAGCTCATCAATCCCTTCGGCCACCTCTTCCAGCACTTCCAGAATCTTCAGCAAAAAGCGCTGGTCCTGCTTGTCTTCCTTGAGGTTCATCCCATCAGCCAGGCCCTTGAGGTATTCCACTTTCTTGGACAGGTCGCTCATGTTATCCTCCTTCAATCGGTTGTATATCAGGCGCGGGAGAGGTACTCGCCGGTGCGGGTGTCCACCGTGACCACATCGCCGATGTTGATGAACAGGGGCACCATCAGCTGGAAGCCGGTTTCGGTGATGGCGGGCTTGTAGGTGGTGGAAGCGGTGTCGCCCTTGAAGCCGGGCTCTGTGTCGGTAATCTCCAGGTTCACGAAGTTGGGCGCTTCCACCGAAAAGGCGGCGCCCTTGAAGAAGCGGATGTTGACGTTGGAGTTTTCCTTCACGAACTGCACCGCGTCCTCCACCTGGCTGCGGTTGAGGGGCAGCTGCTCAAAGGTTTCCAGGTCCATGAAGTAATACAGGTCCCCGTCGTTGTAGAGGTACTGCATCTCCTTGGTCTCGATGATGGCGCGGGGCATCTTGTCCGTGGGGTTGAAGGTGCGTTCAATCACGGCGCCTGTCATGATGTTCTTGATCTTAGTGCGCACAAACGCCGCGCCCTTGCCCGGCTTGACGTGCTGGAAATCCACAATGTTCCATACGCCGTCTTCCCACTCAATGGTGATGCCTTTTCGAAAATCGCTCGCCGTGATCATGTCCCGTCCTCCAATACTAATCTGTCCGTTATAATACGCGCAGTTCCCTGGGCACGCCCACCAGGCTGCGCGCCCCATCCTGCGTGATGACACAGGTGTTTTCAATCCGCACCCCGCCAACACCCGGCAGGTAGATGCCCGGCTCCACCGTCACCACATGGCCGGGTTGAAGCGTGTCATCACAGGTGGGGCTCAGCCGCGGGTTCTCATGGATGTCGATGCCCACCGCATGCCCCAGCCCGTGGCCAAAGTGCTCGCCATAGCCCGCCTTGCCAATCAAGTCCCGCGCGATGGCGTCCACCTCGCGGCAGCCCTTGCCCGGCGCCAGCGCCTGCTGGCTGGCTTGCTGCGCGTCCAGCACGATGTCAAAGATTTCCTTCATTTTGGCGGAGGGCTGCCCCAGGCTGATGGTGCGGGTCATGTCCGCGCAATAGCCCTGGTAGCGGGCGCCAAAATCCAGCGTGATCATGTCCCCCGCCTGCACCTGCCGCGCGCCCGGGATGCCGTGGGGCAGGGAGCCATTGGGGCCGGAGGCCACGATGGAGCTGAAGGAGGTCTCCTGCGCGCCCAGCTCCAGCAGCCGGTTCTCCAGCAGCCGCTTGATGAGCAGCTCGCTCATGCCGGGCTTGATCTGCTCACAGATGTACTCATAGGCCTGGCTGGAAATCTGGCAAGCCTTCTCAATCAGGGCGATTTCGGCCTCGTCCTTGATCTGGCGCAGGGCTTCGGGCTGGTTGTCCAGGCTGTCCAGCCGCATGTCGCCCAGGGCCTGCGCCAGGCGCTGGCCCTCGCGCACCGTGACCTGGTCATCCTCATACAGCACGCGGCGGATGCCCGCGGGCTTGAGCAGGCTGGCGGCCATCTGCGCATGGTTGACCGTGCTGGTGATGGCGTGCACGGAAAAGCCGGGCGCCTGCTGCTGGGCCTGCTCCACATAGCGGAAATCAGTCACAATGGCCAGCATGTCCCGCGTGAGGACCAGCAGGCCCTCGCCGGTATAGCCGCTGAGGTAAAAGATGTTGGATGGTTTGTGAATCAGTATGCCGGTGTCCGCCTGCATACCGACCGCGCTGATGAGGTGTTGGACCCTGCTCATGCGTGCCGCTCCTTGTTGAAATCCAATGGGAGTATAGCACAAGATCCCGGGACTTGCTACAAAAAGTGTGGGTTTGACAAGGTTTCAAAGGCGGACGTATCCACCTGAAGTGCCAGCAGTGCCTGGCGCATGGCCGAGGCGTCCTCAGCCATGGTGCCGCGGCTCTCGCAGATCAAGGTACCGGCATAGCGTCTGTTGGCCAGCAGAGGCGCCAGATGGGCAAAGTCCGGCCCAAAATCCAGGTCATCAAAGGTTTTGTGGCGGATTTCACCCTTGGCGCCATACTCAATGCGGGAGAAATGCATGTGGGCCAGCCGCGCGCGCTCCCAGCCCAGGGCGGCCTCCAACAGGTCCAGTACCCGGGCGAAGGCGGCCTCATCCAGCATGGCTCCCTGGCTGATGGCGTGCAGGTGGGCAAAATCCACGCAGGGCAGGAAGGAATCATCCACCTGCACCAGGCGCAGCACCTCCTCCAGCGTGCCCAGCACGCTGGGGCGCCCCATGGTTTCCAGGCACAGGTGTACCTGGCCCAGGCCCTGGTCCACCAGTTCTGCCCGTGCCTGCTTCAACCGCGCGGTGCACAGGGCCATGGCCGCTGCCCGCTCCTGCCCCTTGGGGGAACCCACATGCACCACCACCCGCTGGCCACCGGCCAGCTGCAGCAGCCGCGCAGTGCGCAGGATGTACTGGATGCTGCGCTCAGCCAGCTCCGGGTCAGGGTTGGCCAGGTTGATGTAGTAGGGCGCGTGGGCGCTGAGCGACACCCCCGCCGCCCGCGCGGCCTGGCCAATGCGGCTTGCGGTGTCCGCGGACATGCTGATGCCCCGGCCAAAGGGCAGTTCAAAGGCGTCCAGCCCAAAATTCGCCTGTTGCCAGGCGAAGGTGTCCACCGTCTGCTGATAGCCCGCGGCGTAAAAGCTCTCTGAGTTGCCGGCGGGCCCTATGCGAAGCAGCAAACCATCCCGGCTCACTGCGCGTTGGTCCGTTTGTCGTAGGCCTCCCACAGCGGCGCGTAGACGCTGACCGCGTACTCATGCTCAGCCAGGGTTTTGGAGAAGTGCAGCTCCCCTGTGTTGGGGTCCTTGGAACAGAAATACAGGAAGCCTTCCTGCAGGAACTGCTCATCCGGATGCAGCGCCGCCTGGATGGCCGCAGGCGAGGGGCTGCAGATGGGACCTGGCGGCAGGCCCTTGTGGGTGTAGGTGTTGTACGGGGAGTCCAGGCCCAGGTCCTCCCGGGTCAGCGCCATGCGCGTGGTGCCGGACACATATTTGATGGTCACGTCGCTGCCCAGAGCCATGTTCTGCCGCAGGCGGCCGTGAAACACGGCGGACACTTTGGCAAAATCCGCTGTCTTGCCCTCTTTTTCAATCAGCGAGGCCAGGGTGATTACCTGGTCCATGCTCATGCCCAGCTCCTCCGCCCGCGCGTGCAGCGGCTCCTTGAAGACCGCCTCGGTCTGGGAGAGCAGCTTCTTGATGATGTCATCCACGCTGGCATCGGTATAGACCTCGTAGGTGTCCGGGGACAGGTAGCCTTCCAGCACATACTTGCGCTGGGCGGCCCCGCGGGCGGCCAAGACATCCGCGATGTAGTAGTAATCCGCGAAATCAGCGCCTGTCCTGGCCTTGTCCAGGAAGGCGGCGCGGTCTGGTATCGCGCCTTCCTTCACCAGATAGTCCGCAATGGTTTCCACATTCCATCCCGGGATGACGGTGATGTTGCGCACGATGGGCCGGCCATCCCCGCTGGTGAGCTGGTCGGCAATCTGGTTGATGGTCATGCTGCGGCTCAGGGTGTACTCCCCCGCCTGGATCTTCTGGCCAAAGCCCATGAAATCCGCGAAATATTTGAATACCGAACGGTTGCGGATGAGGTTTTGGCTTTCCAGGTTGTTGGAAACCCGGGTCAGGCTGTCGCCTGCGGCAACGGTGAAGGCAACCGGCTGGGTGTCCGCCTTGTCCACCGGGTCGATGAAGACGGCGCTGATGCGCCCCCAGCCGTAGGATACAAGGCCGATGAGCAGCAGCAGCGCGCTGACGAACACCAAAACCGGGCGCACCAGGTTCCACAGCCAGCTGTACCAGTACAGGCCGTACTCGCGCTCCTCCACCAGGGAATCATGGGTGTAGTCCAGGTCCTCCCGCCGGCGCATTGCTTACTCCAACCCGGGCAGGTCCAGCTGGACGCCCGCCGCACTGGCGATGATGCTGTAGATGTCAGCCAGCGCCTGCTGCAAACGCATCTCGGCGAGCAGGAACTGGGAGGTGTCCGTGCCCCCGTAGAGTAGGGAAGAAATGGACTGGAAGCGCCCCATTTCTTCTGTGGGCACCGATTGGCCGGACATCGCGGCCATCTGCACCGTCATCTGCAGGCGCTTGTACTCCTTGAGGAGCGCGCGGGTGGTTTCGCTCTCCTCCACCAGCTCCTTGAGGCGCTGGTACTCGCGCACTTCGCTGGACTGGCTGATTTGTCTGGCCAGCTCGTGGGCGGCATCATAATTCATGGCGAACCTCTCAATGTAAAATGCCGCGACCCCGGCCCTTGGGCGGGAGACCGCGGCAGGGTGATTCTAACACACTCAGCCCAGATCAACAATCACAGGCAAAATCATGGGGTTGCGCTTGATCTTTTCGTTCAGGAAGCGGCGCAGCTCATCCTTGATGCGGTTTTTGATAGCCGGCCAGTCCGAGCCGGAGATGCGCTCATAGGAGTCAATGATGCGGCGCACCACCTCCCGGGATTCCTCAATCAGGTCCTCGTTCTCGCGCACAAACACGAAGCCGCGGGAGATGATGTCGGGGCCGGAAATGAGGGTGTCATGCGTGCGGTCAAAGGCCATGGCCACGATGATCAGGCCCTCCTGGCTCAGGTGCTTGCGGTCGCGCAGCACCACGTTGCCCACATCGCCAATGCCCAGGCCGTCAATCAGGATGGTGCCGGTGGGCACCACGCCCTCGATGCTCAGACTGTCCTGGTTCATGGCCACAATCTGCCCGGCCTCCGGCAGCACGATGTTCTCCCGCGGGGTGCCCAGGGACTCGGCCAGCTCGGCATGCTGCCAGAGCATGCGGTACTCGCCGTGGACCGGCAGGAAGTACTTGGGCCGCACCAGGGTGTGCATCAGCTTGAGCTCCTCCTGGCGGGCATGGCCGGACACGTGCACCTCAGCCAGCGCCTCATAAATGACCTCGGCGCCGCAGCGGTAGAGCTGGTTGATCACCCGGGACACAAAAATCTCGTTGCCAGGGATGGGGGTTGCGGAGATGATCACCTTGTCGGACTGCTTGATCTGCAGCTTGCGGTGCTCGGCAAAGGCCATGCGCGTGAGGCCGGACATGGGCTCCCCCTGGGAGCCGGTGGTGAGCACCAGAATGTGCTCATCCCGGTAGCGGTCCAGGTCGTCCATTTCAATGAGGCTCTCCCGGGGCACGTTGAGGTAGCCCAGGTCCATGGCCACGGTACTCACGTTGATCATGCTGCGGCCAATAAAGCATATCTTGCGGCCGTAGCTGACCGCGCAGTCCACCACCTGCTGGACCCGGTGGATGTTGCTGGCGAACATCGCGATGATGACCCGGCCCCGGGCGCTGGAAATCTGCTGGTTGAAGGTCTCGGCCACCTTGCGCTCACTCATGGTGTAGCCGGGGCGCTCCACGTTGGTGCTGTCAGCCAGCAGGGCCAGGCAGCCCCGCTCACCGATGGCGGCCAGGGTGCTCAGGTCAGTGACCTCCCCGGTGGCCGGGGTGAAGTCAATCTTGAAGTCCCCCGTGGCCACCACGGTGCCCGCCGGGCAGGTAATGGCCAGGGCATAGGCGCCAGCGATCGAGTGGTTCACCCGGATGAACTGCACGGAGAAGCTGCCCAGCTTGATGGTTTCCCGCGGCTTGACCGGGATGGCCTGGTACTTGGTGATGCGGTGCTCCTTGAGCTTGTTCTCAATCAGCGCCAGGGTGAGGCCAGAGCCGTAGATGGGTGCCGGAATCTTGTCCAGTACATAGGGGGTGGCGCCGATGTGGTCCTCATGACCGTGGGTGAACACAAAGCCGCGCACCCGGTGCCTGTTGGCCACCAGGTAGCTGATGTCAGGAATGACCAGGTCGATGCCCAGCATGTCTTCCTTTGGGAAGATGCTCCCGCAGTCCATCACGATGATGTCATCGCCATACTCAAACACCGTGATGTTCTTGCCGATTTCATCAATGCCGCCCAGTGGCAGTATCTTCAATTTTTGTGTTGTTGACACAGTTTCCTCCTTGGGCCGGCAGGTACTGCCGGCCAACAAATCTTCAACAGCCAGGCAACGCCTGGCGCCTTGTTTTCTTATTCAGCCACCGGGTTTCCGGTGGCTTCCTGGTCTGCACCAGGCGGCAGCACGGCGATGAGCCGCGGTTGCCAGTTTGCGTTCAGCCCCAGGCGGCCATCCAACCGCTTCAGCCCCAGCAGGCTGAGCCCCAGGGCAGCCAGCCCGCACAGCAGCACGGCCAGCTCCTGTCCGGGGAAGAGCTGGTTGCCCAGCCACAGCCCCAGCAGCAGCCCCAGCAGGGGCAGGGCATACGCCAGCAGGGATACTTTGAGCACCTGGCTGTCAGGCATGTCAACCTCCACCAGGTCCCCAACCTGGGCTGTCCCCCTGATGGTCACCGTGGTGTCGTTGCGGCTGCTGCCGCACAGGTTGCAGGAATCGCAGGCCTCAAGCCTGCTAAAGCACACCTTCAGGGTATTCCCCTGCGCCGCAACCACTTTTCCGCTCCGAATCATATGTCCCTTTCTGCACTGCGTTCAGTTTATCACAGATACCGCCTGCAGCACAACCACCGCATGAAAAGACTCCCCGTTTCCGGGGAGTCTGTGGAGACCGGCGGCGACCTACTCTTCCGGGCCGTTTCCAGCCAAGTACCATCGGCGCTGAAGGGCTTAACTTCTGTGTTCGGGATGGGTACAGGTGATCCCCTTCGCCATTG
>JAAYEI010000017.1 GCA_012728815.1 Clostridiales bacterium | reverse complement strand
GGTGTAGGCGCTGTCCGCCTTGTCAATCAGGGACTGGATGCCAGGCTCGTTGATGGCCATGTGTGGGGGTTCCTCCTTATCTGTCTTCCGGGATGTCCGGGTGAAAACGGGATGTGCGCAGCCGCTCAGCCGCGATGATGCAGGTGAGGCGCTTGTAGGCGCTTTCAAGCTCATCGTTGATGAGGGCGTAATCATAGTGGACATACTGGGCGATTTCCGCCCGTGCGTTGTGCAGGCGCTTGCTGATCTCCGCCTCGTCATCGGTGTTGCGGGTGTGCAGGCGCAGCTTGAGGGAGGCGAAGGAAGGCGGCAGGATAAAGATGGACACGCAGCCCTTCATCTCGCGCATCACGGTCAGCGCGCCCTGGGAGTCCACATCCAGCAACACGTCAAAGCCACTCTCCAGCGCCTCCAACACCGGCTGACGGGGCGTTCCGTAGCGGTGGTCGTGCACCACCGCGTGCTCCAGCAGTTCCTTGCGCGCCAGCAGTTCATCAAACTGTGCCTCGTTGATGAAACGGTAGTGAACGCCGTCCTGCTCACCCTCCCGCGGCTGACGGGTGGTCGCGCTGACTGAGAAAACTATCCGCTGGTCGTTGGCCACCAGCCGCTCACACAGCGTGCCTTTGCCGGTCCCTGAGGGCCCGGACACCAAAATCAGCATGCCCTTGCGAAGGGGCGGGGTCCACTGGCAGGCGGGCGCTGTGCCCTTCACCCGGGTAATCTGGCTGTCTGTCATCTGCACTCACTCCACATTCTGTATCTGTTCGCGGATTTTGTCCGCCTCTCCTTTCAAGGCCAGCCCCAGGCGCGTCACCGCCAGGGAGGCTGATTTGCTGCAAATGGTGTTGGCTTCCCGGTTCATCTCCTGGGCCAGGAAGTCCATCTCACGCCCCAGGGCGTCCGTGCGGGTCAGCATCTGCCGCAACTGCTTGCAATGGGCTGTCAGGCGGCTGATTTCCTCGCTGATGTCGCAGCGGTCGGCAAACAGGGCGATCTCCTGCGCCAGGCGGGCCGGGTCCATCTGCAAATCCGGCATGGAGGCCAGGCGCTTGTCCAGGCGCTCGCGGGCCTGGGCTGGCTGTTGGGTGGCCACCTGCTGCAAATCCAGCAAGGCCTGGTCCATCAGGTCCAGGCGTTCCTGGAAGAAGCCGCGCAGCTGTGCCCCTTCCCGTTGCCGGTCCGCCTGGGCAGCCTCACAGGCGAGGCCAGTGGCCTCCTGCGCCAGTGCCAGCAAGGCCTGGGCCTCGATGTCAAGCGGCATGAGGCTGAGCACCTCGGGCAGCGCCAGCAGGTCACTGAGCTTGATCTTGCCTTTGGTGCCCGCTGCCTCCGCCACCTGTGCTGCCACCTTGGCGTAATCCGCCGCCAGCGGCAGGTTGGCTCGCACCATCGTGGCCTGGGCACCGGAAAGGTCCTGACTGATGGTCAGTTCCACCCGGCCACGGGAAAAGCACTCCGTCAGCTGTTTGCGCAGCGCCACCTCAAGGGGCATCAACGCCTTGGGCAACCGAACGGACACATCCAGGTAGCGGTGGTTGACCGTCTTCACCTCGGCTGTCAGGCTCATGCCCCCGCGGTTGGCTGTGCCCCTGCCATAGCCAGTCATGCTGTGCATCCAAGCCCCTCCTTCCCCATGTTCCTATAGTATATCACGGAAAGGAAGCCCTGAACAGGTAAGCGCCATCTGTGAAAAGAACGTTTTATACAAACCATGCGCCCCATTTCCAGGATTGACACTCCCGCATTCCGGGTATATACTGTGCGCATCCTGGATGAGGGAAGACAAGCCCCCTGTGACCACCCCAAGAGAGGCAGCGCCAAGGCTGGAAGCGCGCCGGGCAAGGCACAGGACGGCACCACTGCCTGACAGGGGCGCGCGGCGCGCGATACAGCGCCAGCAAGTGGCCGGCCCTGCCGGCAACCTGGGTGGAACCGCGGAGCACATCATCCGTCCCAATGTGGAGGGGTGTTTTTT
>JAAYEI010000016.1 GCA_012728815.1 Clostridiales bacterium | reverse complement strand
GCCCAGGGTCTCCACCGTCACCGTGACGCCGGGGTGCTTCTCGTTGTACAGCTTGCCAAAGGCCTGGATCATCGGGTCAATCTCCACCTTCAGCTGGAAGACGGAAATCTCAACAGGGGTTTCAGCCGCAGCGGCCACTGCCATTGTGGCGGCCTCCTCCTCAGCGGCTTTGGCGGCAGCCTCCTCCTCAGCGGCCTTGGCGGCAGCCTCTTCCTCAGCGGCCTTGGCGGCAGCCTCCTCCTCAGCAGCCTTGGCGGCAGCCTCTTCCTCAGCAGCCTTGGCGGCGGCTTCCTCCTCAGCGGCCTTGGCGGCGGCTTCCTCCTCAGCGGCCTTGGCGGCGGCCTCTTCCTCGGCGGCCTGGGCGGCAGCGGCCTCCTCAGCGGCCCTGGCGGCTTCCTCCGCGGCAGCGGCGGCAGCCTCCTCCGCGGCCTTGGCTTCCGCGGCGATCCGCTGCGCCTCCGCCTGGGCTAGGGCAGCCTCCTCCGCGGCCTGGGCGGCTTCCACGGAAGCCTTGGCGGAATCCAGCTCGGCGGTCAGGGTGCTGACCTTGGTGGTCAGCTCGTCCACCTGCTTGTTCAGGTCAGCCTTTGAGCCGTTGTTGACAAAG
Organism: Clostridiales bacterium; assembly: GCA_012728815.1. Classification (GTDB taxonomy): domain Bacteria; phylum Bacillota; class Clostridia; order Christensenellales; family Aristaeellaceae; genus UBA6115. The sequence goes on along the minus strand of JAAYEI010000016.1, from coordinate 7,015 downwards.
CCAAAGACCAGGGCGGCCACCACCAGCAAGGCCAGGATGATGGACAGCACCTTGCTGTTCTTCTGGGGTGTGTTTGACATACCGGTTCCTCCTTATCCATGTGCCTCCCGGGCCGGGAAACCAGGGGACCGCCCGGAAGCTCCAATTCCCTTTGATAATACCCGGTTGTACCTGCAAAATAACTGGATGGCGCTGATTTGCCCTGCGCGCGCGCCCCGGCCTGTCAGGCTGAACAGCGTATGCGTTTCAGGGGATGAGGGCAGGCGCCCTGACCCCACCGGCCAGGGCAGGCTGTCGCCTGCCCCGCGGCCTTGTCAGCGCAGGTTCTGCAGCGGCTGCCCCGCCTTGCACATCGGGCAGGCCTCCGGGCGGTAGTGCTGGGCATCCAGGGTGATCAGTGCGGTCAGGGGCGTGTCCAGGGGCGCCTTGCCGCCGGACTTGTCCACCAGGCAGCCCACGCCGGCCACCTCGCCGCCCAGCGCGCGGACGATTTCAGCCATCTCGCGCACCGACTGGCCGGTGGACACCTCGTCCTCGACCACCAGCACGCGCATGCCCGGGCGCAGGTCAAAGCCCCGGCGCAAAATCAGCGCGCCATCGCGCTTCTCACAGTAGAACAGGGGCAGGCCCAGCGCGCGGGCCACCTCAAAGCCGGGCAGCACCCCGCCAATGGCGGCGGCCAGCACCACATCGGCCTCGTACTGCGCGCAGCGCCGCGCCAGCTCGCCCGCCACCGTTTGGGCGGTGGCGCTGTCCTCAAACAGCCGCGCGCACTGCACATACCAATCGGTGTGCCGGCCGGACAGCCGGTAGAAATGTCCCTGCAGGATGGCGCCCTTGTCCGCGAAAAGCTGGTGCAGTGCCGCTGTATCCATGTGTGTCTCCAATCATGTGTGTTGGGCATAAAAAAGCGCCGTTGCCGGCGCTTGTCCTGTGCCTACTGCCGCGCGCCGCACTCGGGGCAGAACTTTGCCCCCTCCGCCAGCGGCTTGCCGCAGTCACGGCAGGCCCCGGCTGACTGGCTGGCCCCGCACTCCGGGCAGAACTTGCTGCCCTGCCTGATGGCCGCGCCGCAGCTCACGCAGGGGGCGGTGGCCTCCTGGGCGGCGGGGGCGCTTGGCTGCTGGCTGCCGGCCAAGGCGCCCTGCATCATCTGGCCCATGGCCATGCCCGCGCCCAGGCCCGCGCCCATCCCGGCGCTGCCACCTTCGTTCTGCGCCGCGTCGCGCAGCGCCTCAGCCGCCTGGAACTGGGTGTAGCGGCCCAAATCGCCCACCACGCCCATGCTGGTGCGGCGGTCCATGGCGGCCTCCACCTCCTGGGGCAGGCTGATGTTTTCCACCACGAAGCTTTCCAGCTTCAGGCCCAGGCCCGCAAAGCGCGGGGACAGGCTGTTGAGGGCGAACTGGCTGAGCTCGTCATAGTTGGCGGCCAGGTCCAGCGCGGGGATCTTGCTCTGGGCAATGATGTCGCTCAGCGCGGAGACCACCGTGCGCTTGATCTGCCCTTCCACACCCTCCACCGTCATCAGCTCGGTGGTCCCAAAGACCTCCTTGAGGAAGGCCACTGGGTCCACGACGCGGAAGGAGTAGATCCCGAAGGCGCGCAGGCGCACCATGCCAAACTCCGTATCGCGCATCATCACCGGGTTACTGGTGCCCCACTTCAGGTCCAGGAACTGCTTGGTGTTCACGAAGTACACCTCGGCCTGGAAGGGGGACTTGAAGCCGTATTTCCAGCTTTTGAGCGCCGTCATGATGGGCATGTTCTGGGTGCTCAGCTCATAGCGGCCAGGCTGGAAGACGTCGGCAATCTTGCCCTCGTTCACAAACACGGCGACCTGGCTCTCCCGGACGGTGAGCTGCGCGCCCATCATGATTTCCTTGCCGTTGCGGTCGTAACGGTACACCATGGTGTTGGCGCTGGAATCGGTCCACTCAATGACGTCAATCAACTGGCTGGAAATCATTTTCTTGAAGAAGCTCATGGCGAATCCTCCTTGTTTTGTTGATGGGTTCTATCTTGCAGGCAAAGCGCCTCAGATTCAGTGGTTGGGCGGGATCAGATCCTCCAGGCGGCTGAGCACACGGAACTGGGTGCAGGCCAGCTCCAGGTCCATATAGATTTTAACCTGCGCGGCCATGCCCAAAACCAGCTGCTGGGTCTGGGCGCTGAGCAGGTCCAGCTCGCGCTCCGCCAGGGGCGTGACCGCGCAGGCCAGCACGCGCATGCGCAGCGGGCTCAGCAGCGCGGAGGAATAGACCAGGGGGCCGGGAATCTGGCCGAAGAAGTTGGCGCGCAGGGACAGGTCCAGCCGGTCAAAGCCGTGGCTCCAGCGGCGGGACAGGAAGCTGGCCCCGTCGCGCAGATCAAACTCAAACAGCAGCGCGGGCAGCTCGGCCTTCAGCGGGGAGCGCGCCAGCAGCAGGCGGCTGCGCAGCTCGTTGGCGTTGGCCAGGCGCTCTTCCAACAGCCGGCGCAGGGTTTCCTGCTCCAGGCGGGCCAGGATCATGGGCACATCGTTCTCGTCGTCGGAAAAATCACCATGCAGCTGGTCCAGCACCTCGCGCAGCATGGACAGCTCGTTGCGCAGACCGTCCCCGCGGCGGTGGGTGCGCATGATGGGCAGGTAGGGGTACTGGGTGGCCAGGTGCTCCTGCAGGCTGCCCGCCTCAGGGCTGTCCGGGTCAAAGGCGATGGCCTGGGCGCCGGGATGGCGCAGGTGGCCGATGGCTTCCTCGGTGGTGGACACCACGGTCACCGGGTCAAAAAACAGCCGGGTCATATCCTGAATGCCGGTAAACGCCTGGGCAACGTCCGCCTGGCCGGTCACTAGCAGCAACTTGTACATGCATTTCCTCCTTGCGTTCGCGCAGGTTCCATTATAGCCCGCCAGCTGGCACAAGGCAATGTTTTTGTCCCCCGCCGGGCCGGGATGGCTTTGCCGGCATCCCCGGGGTATGATGAAGGCAGACAATTACCGCTTGGGAGGTGGTCTTGTGCGGGCCCTCACCAAAGCCCAGGCCGCCCGGTTCCTGCTGCACCACCAGGGCCTGCTGGGCCGGCCCCGCTTCACGGGCAGGCAGGGCGTGCTGGACTTCGCCGCCCAGGCCGGCTGCGTGCAGTATGACCCGGTGGACATCTGCGGGCGCAGCGCGGAGATCACCTGCCTGTCCCGGGTGGCGGGCTTCACGGCCCCCCTGTTCGCGGACCTGCTGTATGGCAGCCGCGAGCTGGTTGACCACTTTGACAAAAACCTGGCCATCTATCGCCGGGAGGACTGGCCCCACCTGCGCCACTACCGCCTGGCCTGGGCGGGCGCCAACAGGGCCCGCCAGGTGACCCCGGCAATCCGCGCCCAGGTGCTGGCCCACATCCGTGACCAGGGCCCCCAGGACGCCGCCAGCCTGGGACTGGCCGGCCGGGTGGACTGGTACTGGGCGGCCACCAGCCTGTCCCGCGCGGCGCTGGAGCAGCTGTACAATGAAGGGCAGCTGCTCATCCACAGCAAGAAGGGCACCCTCAAAACCTATGACCTGGCTGAGCGCTGCCTGCCCATGCACATCCTGGATGCCCCGGACCCCCACCCGGATGAAGACGCCCAGACCGACTGGCATGTGCTGCGCCGGGTGCGCGGGGTGGGGCTGCTGTGGAACAGGGCATCCGACGCCTGGCTGGGCACCCGGGCCTGGTACGCGGGGCCGCGCCGGCAGGCCTTTGACCGCCTGACAGCCAGGGGCGCGCTGCTGCCGCTGCGGGTGGAGGGCATCCGGGACACACTCTACCTGGCTGTGGCGGATGAAGCGGCGCTGGAGGCCTCCCTGGCCCTGGGGGAGGCGGCGCCGCGCTGCGAGCTGATCGCGCCGCTGGACAGCTTCCTCTGGGACCGGCGCTTGATCCAGGCCTTGTTTGGCTTCTCCTACACCTGGGAGATCTACACCAAGCCGGACAAGCGCATCTATGGCCCCTATGTGCTGCCCATCCTGATGGATGGCCAGCTGGTGGGCCGCGTGGAGCCGGTGCTGGACCGGGCGGCGGGCAGGCTGCGCCTGCGCGGCCTGTGGTGGGAGGAGGGGGTCGCGCCCACCCGCGGACGCCAGCGCGCGCTGAACGGGGCGCTCAGCCGGCTGGCCGCCTACCACGGCGCCAGCTTTGAGGCGCTCTGACGCGGCCTTGTTTGTTGGCGAATTGGCTATATGAAGGAGGAAACATGAGCGAGTGCTCTCACACCCACCACCACTTCACCTGCCTGGCGGTGGTGCCCATCTTCCAGGGCCTGAGCGACCAGGAGCGCCTGCAGATTGCCCGCGCGGCCAGTTCCAGGCGCTACAGCAAAGGCGAATACATCTACCGCGCGGGGGACACCAGCAACACCCTCTATGTGCTGCACGAGGGCCAGGTCAAGCTGACCCGGCTGCATGTCACCGGGCGGGAGCAGGTGCTGCGGGTGCTGGGCCCGGGGGATTTCTTTGGCGAACTGGCCCTGTTTTCCTCCCTGCCCCACACCGACAGCGCCCAGGCGCTGGGCCCGGTCACCATGTGCGCGCTGGACGGCGCCGCACTCAAGCAGCTGATGGGCCGCCAGCCCTCCATCGCCTTTCAGGTGATGGACGCGCTCTCCCAGCGCCTGGAGCAGGCCGATGGGTTGCTGGAGGCGGTGAGCCTGTCATCCGTTACCCAGCGCCTGGCCGGCATGCTGCTCAGCCTGTCCGATGGCCGGGCGGCCTTCACCCTGCCCATGAGCAAGGGCGATTTTGCCTCCCAGCTGGGCATGAGCCAGGAAACCCTCTCCCGGCGGCTGACCGCCCTGCAGGAGGAGGGCCTGCTGTCCCTCTCCGGGCACCGCGGCATCCGCATCCTGGACCGCGCGGCGCTGGAGGCCCTGAGCCTGGAGGGGGAATGATGCCCCGCCCCTTCCCGCGGTATTATCTATAGAAGAACAAAAAAACCGGAGATGGCCAACTGTGCCATCTCCGGTCCCTTTACACCGGGTGAAGTTGGGGGCGTTTCTACGGGGTTTCCCCTCCGGGGGAAGCCCCCTGTTCATCCCGTGGTGCCCCCGGGCGCCTTGGCGCTTAGTTGAACGCGTCCTTGCCCGGATAGACCGCCTTGTCGCCCAGCTCCTCCTCAATGCGCAGCAGCTGGTTGTACTTGGCCACGCGCTCAGAGCGCGCGGGTGCGCCGGTCTTGATCTGCCCGGCGTTGGTGGCCACGGCCAGGTCGGCGATGGTCACGTCCTCGGTCTCGCCCGAGCGGTGGGAGATGACGGTCTTGAACCCGTTCCCGTGCGCCAGGCGGATGGCGTCCAGGGTCTCCGTCAGCGAGCCAATCTGGTTGAGCTTGATCAGGATGGCGTTGGCCGCCTTTTCCTTGATGCCGCGCTCCAGGCGCTTGACGTTGGTCACAAACAGGTCATCGCCCACAATCTGCACCTTGTGGCCGATCTTCTGGGTCAGCTGCACCCAGCCCGCCCAGTCCTCCTCATCCAGGGGGTCCTCCAGGGAGACGATGGGGTAGTCCTCCACCAGCTTGGCCCAGAAGGCCACCAGCTCATCGGTGGTGAAGGTTTGCCCGGTCTTGGGCATCCTGTAGCCGCTGTCCGCCTTCCACTCGGAGGCGGCGGCGTCAATGGCCAGGGCCACGTCCCGGCCGGGCTCGTAGCCCGCCTTGCGGATGGCCTCCAGGATCAGGTCCAGGGTTTCCCGCTCGCCGGGCAGGTCGGGCGCGAAGCCGCCCTCATCGCCCACGGCGGTGGCCAGCTTCCTGGACTTGAGCAGCGACTTGAGGGCCTGGTAGACCTCAACGCCCCAGCGCAGGCCTTCCTCAAAGGACTTGGCGCCTACCGGCATCACCATGAACTCCTGCACGTCCAGGCTGTTGGCGGCATGGGCGCCGCCGTTGAGGATGTTCAGCATGGGCACGGGCAGGGTGACGGCCTTCTCCCCGCCCAGGTGGCGGAAAAGGGACTGGTGGGCGCAGTTGGCGGCCGCCTTGGCATAGGCCAGGCTGACGGCCAGGATGGCGTTGGCGCCCAGGCGGGTCTTGTTGTCGGTGCCGTCCAGGCTGATCATGGCCTTGTCCACCGCGGCCTGGTCGGCCCAGTCCTTGTTCACCAGGTGCTGGGCGATGTCTTCATTGATATGCTTCACGGCCTGGCTGACGCCCTTGCCCTGGAAGCGGGCCTTGTCGCCGTCGCGCAGCTCGTGCGCCTCAAACTGGCCGGTGGACGCGCCGCTGGGGGCCGCGGCCAGGCCGCTGGCGCCGCAGCCCAGGGTGACCACGGCCTCGGTGGTGGGGAAGCCGCGGCTGTCAATCACCTGGCGGCCACGGATGGCGGCGATGCGCAGGTCTTCCTTGCTGTGCTGGGTGTGGGGCATGCTTGTACCTCTTTCTGCCTTGCGGCACATTCGTTTGCTCCCATATCATACCTCATTTGGCCGGGTTTCACAAAGCGGCTGGGCAGCCTGCCGGGCAGGTTTTGTCCCGGGAGGCGGCATATGCGCCAGCCGGTTCTCAAGGGTGAGGATGCGGGAAGTCAGCGCGGGCAGCTGCCCGTGGACGCCGGTTTTTCGTGTGGTGCCGCCGGGATGTTTGTCCAGAATCCGGTTTTTTGTCTGTTCTGGCTGGTGCGGATAGGGGCGTCAGCTTTGTGGGCTCCAGAAAGCACATGCCCATGCAATCTTTGAGAAAAGTGGGAAAAGCGCTTATTTTTTGCTTGACTAAAGGCCGGGTGCTGTGGTATATTCATCGGGCACCCCAAACGGGGTTGCGGGGACCTTGAAAACGATACAGAGAAGAGAAGCGAAATTTAACGACAGTCGATTCAATTGAGCGAACATCGGTCGGCCGGCTTTTGGAAGGTGGCCCTGAACAGCCCGTAAGGGTGGTGAAGGGGCAACCGGAAGGGGTTGGCGCGGACTGTTGGATTAAACACAAGAGTTTGATCCTGGCTCAGGACGAACGCTGGCGGCGTGCCTAACACATGCAAGTCGAGCGGAGGCATAGGAAAGAAGTT
>JAAYEI010000015.1 GCA_012728815.1 Clostridiales bacterium | reverse complement strand
TGATCCCCCGCGCCTTCTCTTCCGGTGCCTTGTCAATCTGGTCGTAGGCCATCGCCTGCGCGTGGCCCGCCTTGGCCAGCACCATCGTGATCGCCGCTGTCAGCGTGGTCTTGCCGTGGTCAACGTGACCAATCGTTCCGATGTTCACGTGCGGCTTCGTGCGCTCAAACTTCTGTTTTGCCATGGTTGGTTCTTCCTCCTGTTTTACGGTATTCTGCCGGGCAGAAGCCGGCTTTGCCGGGGAACCGGCCTCCTGCCGATGCGGCGAACCGCAAAGGGCTTGTGGAGCGGGTGATGGGAATCGAACCCACGTGGCCAGCTTGGGAAGCTGGAGCTCTACCATTGAGCTACACCCGCGGGTAGCGGATACCTTAGCCATTTTAAACAGGAGCAGGTTGTTTGTCAACTGTTTTCATGGCTTTTGGGCGCTTACCGCCTGACCCATGGGAGTGAGGTCAGGCGGCAAGGCCGGCAAGGTATGGTCTATTAGACAAGCGGCCTGCGGCCGCTGTACACGGCGTACATCAAAATGCCAGCCGCGACAGATGCGTTCAAGGAGTTAAGCTCTCCCTGCATCGGGATGTGGATTTGCTTGTCACAGGTTGCGGCGGTCAGCTGGCTGACCCCCTCCCCCTCGCTGCCAATCACCAGCGCGCAGGGCCCCTGGAAGGCGACTGACCGGTAATCATCGCCCCTGGTTTGCGCGGCATAGAACCAGATGCCTTGCTTTTGCAGGCGCTTGATGGTCTGGTTGAGGTTGGTCACTCGCGCCACCTTGATGTGCTCCACAGCGCCTGCTGAGGCCTTGACCGCTGCCGGGGTCAACCCGACCGCGCGGTGCAAGGGCACGATCACCCCATGCGCACCGGCGCAGGCCGCCGTGCGGATGACCGCGCCCAGGTTATGCGGGTCGGTAATCTGGTCCAATACGATAATGAAAGGATCCTCTCCCCTGTCCCTGGCGGTTTGAAGGATGTCCTCCACCGTGGCGTACTGGTAGGCAGAGGCAAAGCCAATCATTCCCTGGTGGTTGCGGGCCAGCTGGTCCAGCCGGCTGCGCTCAACGGACTGAATCAGAATGCCGGCCTTTTTGGCCAGGCTGACAATCTCCCGGGCGGAGCCGGACAGCTCGCCCTTGGCAATCATCAGCTTTTCCATGTCCCGTCCGGTTTTGATGGCTTCCCGGATGGGGTTGCGCCCGGTGAGCAGGTTGACCTGGTAGAGGCTGTCCTCCTCAACCGGGGTTTGTGTGTCGATCTGAGGCGCGTCAAAGGCTTCGGGCGCGCTGACGTGCGGCGGCTGCCGCAAGGGGCGCTGGCTGGGCTGGTAACCGGGCTTGCTGCCTGGCCCAAAGCGAAGAGACGCCGGCGTTCCCCGCCGCTGGTCTGCCCCCGGCCGCGCGCCGCGGCCACCGCCCGGGCGGGACTGCCTGCCCTGGCGCTGGCTGGTCGCCCGGCCAAACTGTTCATACTGCCGGTTGCCAAAGCCGGATTCCTCATATCCGCGGTCAGCCTGTTGGCTAAACTGGGGCTTTGTCCCCTTCTTGGGGGACTGTCCAAAACGGTCTTGTGTCCGGCCTGTTCCACGCGCTGGCGCGCTGGATGGCCGGCTGCCGCGCTGCTGGGTCGATTGTCCGCGCGCTGCGCCGCCCTGCTTGCCTGTGGGCCGGCTGGTGCCGGGTTTGCCACCGGGCCCTTGTTGCTGTGGGCCTTTGCGGCCTGGTTTGTTGTTATTTGACATACTTGCCTTTCAATACAATGGATGATGAGGCGCCGCCATTCAAGCTGGCGGCGTCCGGAGTAGGGTTTGGTGGTTCATGTGCGGTCTGGTGACGCAGCACCTGCTCAAACAGGGCCTGCAAACGTTCAGTCTGCCCGGTCAGGTGGTGAAAGCCAATCAGCGCCTCAAAGCCTGTGGAGGCGCTGTACTGCGCGCTGGTGGCCGAACGGGGCGCGCCGTGGCGTGGATGGGCATTGCGCCCGCGGCGGACAAGCTCCAGCTCCTCCTCGTTCAGCATGTCCATCACCAGGCGCAGCGCATGGGCCTGGGCAGCGGCATTGACGCGCCTGGTGGTGCCCAGGTGCATCTGGCGCACGCCCCTGCCCTCCCCCAGGCTGATAATCCGCATGTACAGGTTGTACACCGCGTCACCAATGAAGGCCAGCTGAAGGGGGTTTAGGTTGCGCGCCTGCGCTGCTGTGAGCGGCAGCTTCACTGGTGCATGGTGGTCTTGGTGTAGTGGGATGGGCTCATGCCTACGATGTTCTTGAAGGTCTTGGAGAAATGGTAGGGATCCTCCATGCCAACCTCAACCCCAGCCTGGCGCACCGTCATGCCGTCCTTGAGCAGGGTCTTCGCGCGCTCCATCTTGCAGAACAGCTGGTAGCTCTGTGGGGGCATACCGACCTCGGACACAAAGCGCTTGCGGAAGGTTTCCACCGGCATGCGGCTCAGGTTGGCCATGTCGCTCAAGGTGAAGGAATCCTTGTACTGGTTCTTGCGCATGGCGTCAATCACCTTGGAGATCTCATGAGACAACACGGCGTCCATGGCGACAGGCTGGCCGGAATGCGAGGCCAGCATGCCCCAGAGCAGCTGCTGCAGCTGTGCGGAGGAGGCTTCGCGGGCAGAGCCGATGCGGACAATGGCTTGCACGATGTGCTTGCCCAGCTTCAACTGGGAGGGCAGCGCGCCCTGTTTCATCGCGCGGTGGGGCAAGGCGCCCATCAGGGTCATAAAATCCCGTGCCAGGTGGCCGCTGATGGTCATCCAGATGATCCGGGCTTCCTGTTCCACATGCAGGGAGACATCCTGGGTGCCAAAGGGAACCATACAGCATTCACGGTTGCGGATGCGCAGGTCATTGGTGCTCAAGTGGAAAGAACCATTCTGGCACATGATCAGCAGCCAGTCCTCCTGAGGTTTGAGGGGATAATCACCCTGGGTGAGCATAGCTGAGCCAGCCGCGGATATCCACAGGCCACTGTCGGACGCAAGGGCATCCGGGGTGTGGGCGGCTTCTACGGAAACAGGCAGCTTCTCGGGGTTCAGTGAAGTGCCTTGGAAAAGAACCGATTCGGACATGGGTACCTCCTTGAAAACTTCTTACCGGAATATATCAACCTTTTTGTACATTGTCAATATCATGTTCCATTATTTACATGAAATCTGCCTTGATTGTCCAATTCAGGAGGATGCCGTATAATAGAAAGCAAGAAATCAAGGAGACTGCTTTGAAAAGGATTGCCTTTCATCACCGCGCCTCACAGCGGGCTTACGAAAAGCTCAGGGAACTCCAGCTGGAGCTGCCTCGCCTGTGTACGGACTATTTCCGTGCCATCGCGCAGACCACCAGCGCCTTGACCCGTCAGGCCTACGCCTATGACCTGAGGCTGTTCTTCCGCTATTTGCACCTGGAGGAAACCGACTTTTGCGGCACGGACCCCAGGCTCATGGATGCCGGCCATATGGCCACGATTACCGCGCGGCACATTGAAGGGTTTCAGGAATACCTGCAGTTCTACTACCGTCAGGACGAGGATGGAGAAGGCCAGGGCGCCGTCCAGAACAAGGAGCTGGGCATCATGCGCAAGCTGAGCGCCATCCGTTCCTTTTTCGATTACCTGTTTAAGAACGAGATTGTTCCAGCCAATGTCGCCACCCTTGTCGCCATGCCCAAGCGCCACAGCAAGCCCATATTGTACATGGAAGCGGATGAGGTGCAGCGCATGATGGACGCGGTCATCAAGGGCGAGGGCTTTAGCCCCAACCAGCAGGCCTACCTCAGGAATACGCAAAAACGCGACCTGGCCATTTTAATGATGTTTCTGGGGACCGGCATCCGCGTGAGCGAACTGGTGGGCTTGGACCTGGACCACCTGGACCTGGGCAACAAATCCTTTCTGGTCACCCGCAAGGGAGGCAACCAAACCATCCTGTATTTTCCGGATCCTGTGGCCCAATGCCTGGAGAGCTACCTCACAGAGCGCAGTCTGGTGGAGCCGCTGCCCGGGCATGAGTACGCCCTCTTCCTCTCCTTGCAGCGGCGCAGGATTTCAAGCCGCGCGGTGGAAAACCTGGTCAAGAAATACGCGCTGCTGGGCGCGCCGCTGAAAAAACGCCTCAGCCCCCACAAGCTGCGCAGCACGTTCGGCACCAACCTTTACCAGCAAACAGGCGACATCTACCTGGTTGCCGACACCCTTGGACATGCTGATGTCAACACCACCCGCAAACATTACGCCGCCATGTCTGATGCCAAACGCAGGGAAGCGGCCAGGCGCGTTGAGCTGCCAAGCCTGTCCACATCAGACGATCCGGAAACATCACCATAAGGAAATACCATTTGATATTGCAAACATCTGTTTGCATGGTATAATGGACTCATCAGGCGAGGAGGGTGGTTATGAGCGAAAATCGGCAGCAAAATAAACGCAGGCACGGAGAGACCCAGGGCTTGATCCTGGCGTTTATCCGGGAGCAAATAGCCCAGAACGGCTATCCCCCCTCAGTACGGGAGATCTGCGAGGCAGTTGGGCTCAAATCCACCTCCACCGTGCACGGCCACCTCAAGCGCCTGGAGAAACAGGGCATCCTCAAGCGGGATTCCATGAAGCCGCGCGCCATGGCTGTCATGGGCAAGCCCAGGAAAGACAGGCGTGAGCATGTGCGCATGGTACCGCTGCTGGGCCCTGTCGCCGCCGGTATCCCGATTCTGGCGGAGGAAAGCATCTCCGAAATGCTGCCAATCCCGGAGTTCATGCTCAGGGATGGCGAGCATTTCGCGCTGCTTGTCCGTGGCGACAGCATGATCAAGGCAGGCATCCTCAACGGGGATTACCTGGTGGTCAAGCAGCAGCAGCAGGCGCTCAACGGGGAGATTGTGGTGGCCATGGTCAATGGGGATGCCACGGTCAAACGCTTCTACAAAGAGAAGGGCCAGTTCCGCCTGCAGCCTGAAAACGACGCCATGCAACCGCTCTATGTGAAAGAAGTGGAGATCCTGGGCAAGGTGGTGTCCGTTTACCGCGCCCTCTGAGCAACCAAACCCATCTTCGTGCCGTTCTGGGAACAGAATGGCATTTTTATATGATGATTTATGTGAATCTGATTCTTTAGTTACGAAGGCGGTGTGTGGGGCAGGTTCTGTTCAACCTGCCGCGTCTGTTCATTGGTCTGGCTTGCGTTCAAAATGCCATTATCACCTCTTCTTCTCAGCGTTCAGCAATGTTCTGAACGGCGTGTTCGGTGTATATCACAACAAAGATACTTTGGTATCATCTCAACAATTACAGACTATGGTGTGTTTTTGCATACTTTAGTATTTTCTGTGATGTTCTATAACATGTTCTCCGCGTTCACAAGCTCATGGCAGCCGCGAAGCAACCGATAAACAGGCGCCAGGGCGGTAAAATCCTTGACAAGGCGCTTATCCAGCCCGGGCTGAAACACCCATTCCGGCTGAACACCGGTTTTTGTGAGGTACAGCTCCCGTTTGAGGTACCAGGGGGCCAGGGCCGGAGGCAGGTTCCCCGGCACAGCGCGGCGCTTGTACTGACTGCCCTCCAGAACGAACCCATGTTTCTTGAGGATGGGGAGCAAACTGCTGATCTCTCTGGGGTTGGCAACCATACGCTGCCGCAGGATGTCTAGCGCTGGTCGGTTTGCGCCCCAGTACCCCAGGCCCCAGCTGACAGCTTCCAGACGTATTTCAAACCAGTACATCACGGATAGCTCCCGTGGCTCACCCTGTCGGCGGAAAGTGACCCAATGGTGGTTGCGGTAAGGCGATTTGTCATGGCTGTAGCGCGTGTCCCGGAAGATGCGGGACAGACACTTGGCCGGTCGCACCTCCATCAGGTCATCAATCTTTTTCATGGCTGGCGCCATGGCGTCAATCAAGCGGTAGTAGGGGTCGCGCATCAGCCGGTAATAGGTTCCCCGGTTCTCGTTCATGAACTCCCTGTTGTTGTTGAAGCGGATGTCCATCATGAACGTCAGCATGTCAGGATGAAAAAAAGAATCCATCTGCACCTCCCATGCATCATCAAACAGGGCAGCCTGACAAAAGGTCACGCTGCTGTGCCAGCTGCCCTGTATCTATCTTAAACCAATTGATGACGCTTATGGCGCCTGCTCGCTGACATATTCATGCCGGACAAAGCCCTGCACCGCGTCAGTTTTCACTTCCAGCCAGCCATCCTCAGTGCTCCCCAGCACCAACAGCTGCTGGCCAAAATACAGGCGGGTGATGATGTCTGCCAGCAGGTCCGGCTGCGCGCGCAGGTTCAGGGAGGAATTCTGCGCCACCCCGCTCACATATACCAGGCGCTGGCCTGCCCCTGGTTGCGCGCTTTGCGGCATGAGGGTGGGTCTTGGTGTGGCGGTGGGCACAGGCCCCGGTGTGGTCAAAAAGGAGTGACTGAGCGCCTGTAGTGGAGGCGCCGCTGTCTCACGCTGCGCCAGCACTGTTCCTGGGTAGTAAAACGCCAGAATTTGCCGATAGTCCATACCGTAGTGGCTGGCCATCCACTCTGCCCCGCGCTGGCTCATGCCTACGCCATGGCCATACCGGCGGGATTGAACCTCAAACCCGCCCTCAACAGGCTCCACATTGATGAGCTCGTTTTCATATCTGTTGATGGACAGGGACAGCAGCGTTTCCAGGTCCGGGAAAATGGGCAGGTCAACGGACAAGTCTGAAACACTGGTCCTTGTCTCATACACCGTGTTCCCGTCCTTTGTTGTAGATGACGCATCTTCCTGCTCTGCCAGGCTGACTTCCTCATCCTGGCTGATGGCCACCTGACGGGTGGTTTCTGCTGTAAGGTTGATCTTCAGCAGCTTCATGACCCCCGCCTCACCCCCGTGGATGGTGGTATGGGGCGTCATGCCGCTGATGCCGGTCACCCTGGCCTGGTTTGGCTCCGTTCCCTGGCTTTGCAGATGCTGATCCACCAGCTCCTGCAACCGGGCATACAGCAGGCGGGAAGGCTCCTGAGCATCCGGTTCATTGGTTTTGGCAATCCGCGCGCGCCTGACGATGCTGGCGGGGTTTTCCACATCATACTTGTCCTGTTGGATCTGCAAATAGGGTATTCGTTCGCGACCCCAGGCATTGAAGGCCGATTCGGTCCAACCGCCGTTGCTGGCCGTATAGTAGGTGTTGGCCAGCTTGCCCTGGTACAGGCTGACCACACCGGCTGTTTGCTCCACTGCCCTGATCGCGTTCACCTTGTCCGGGTTGAGCCCCCTGAACACCTGGTCATTGGTGTTGTCCACCAGGTCATAGGCGTTGTCAGGCTTCAAATGGGCCAGGGTATAGGTGCGCGCAGCCACCGCCTGGGCTTTGAGTGCTTCAAGGGGGAAGTCGTCCGCCATTTCATAGGGGACCACGCCCTTGAGGTACTGCTCCAGGGGGATGGTCAGGATGGGCAGCAGGTGCTCTCCCTGGGTGGTCAGCTGCAGGTCGCCCTCATACAGGCTCAGGTTGTCCTGCAGGCGCAGGCCGTTCTCTTCCCCCGCTTTCGCCGCGTGGCGCACCAGACGGATGCGCTCGCCCGGGAAGAACGCCATGCCCTCATAGCTGACCTTCAGTTTCCTGTCCACTATGCTGATGATCAGCTCACTGCCACGCTGAAAGCTGATGTTTTCATTGAGGGTGTAGCTGCCAAAAATACCAATTTTCAGTTGGTTGGTGGTTTGAAAAGCGGTGAGCAGCACGCGCACATGGCTGGTCTGGGCCGCGCCTGCAGCAAAAGGCTGCATCATGAAAACAAAAGCGCTGATCAGCGACAGCGCCAGCAGGCAAGCAAAGGCTTTGGACAGAAATTTCCTGACTGCATTGTTGACATGATGATGCTTATGCAAAACTGGTCTCCCTGCTGACATTGTGCCGGTTTGTTACCGCTAAAGAGAAAAGGGTTCAGACGGCGCCGCAGCTTTCAGCGCGGTACTCAGCGTGGTCGGGTGAATCCAAGCCTGCCACAAAGAGAACAAATAGAATCACACACAGGATGCTAAGCCCGCGGGCCAATACAGCCGCCTGATGCTGATACAGGCGGCGCATAGGCAACCACCGCCGCGTGGTGCAAGCGGGAAACGCGCATGGACACATCGGCAAAGCCCGCTTCATTCAGGGCAGCCATCAGGTTGTAAGGATTGTCCAGGTGACGCGTGGCTGCATGCTGGCGCCTTGTCAGGCGGGTGAAAGCATGCATCCCCGGCACCGCGACCACCAGCTGCCCTTCCGGTTTCAGCACCCGCAGAACCTCCGCCAACTGCTGGCAGGTGGCGGGCCTGTTCTGAAACAGCTTGGTCATACACACCAGGTCAAAGCTGTGGGTAAGCCAGGGGATGTCGTGGATGTCCGCGCGCAGCACCTCCGCCGCGCCGCCCAGCAGGCCTTGCGCCTGGTCCTGTTCCCCCTTGTCCGCGCTGATGCCGCAGGCGCGCAGGGCATACCGGCCAAGAAAATGGGCCAACAGCCTTCCGTCCGAACAGGACAAATCCAGCATGGCACAGTAATCATCTGCCTTGGCCCAGTCCACCACAGCCTTTTGAGCCAGGCTCAGCCTGCTTTTCTGAGCGCTTTGCCGGATGCCCGCGAACAAGGGCAGCGTGAGCCAATTTTGCATGTGCCTCTCCTCACAAGTGGTGTTCTTAGCATATCGCAACAAGTATAACACACAATTGTAATAATTGCACCACTATTTTAACAAAGAGGAAAGGTTTGTGCGAGATGCGGCCCAAACAACCTTGTTCCACCAAAACCCATGCGCAGGATTGACCTCGCATGCGCAGCGCAGCTGTGCGTTTGAAACTGGAGACCTGTCAACCAGTTCTGATACATCCCTTTAAACCTGATAGAGCGCATCAACTGGTGCTGCATCCACACAAAAAGCGCTCCATTGAGCGCTTTGAGCAGCAGGTGAGTCAGGTGCGACGCCAGAAGGGGTAGGCTTACTGCCCTTCGTCCATCAAAGGCTTGCCCTGCTCATCCAGCACTGGGCAGGTGTCCCATACGTCCACGTTTTTTGGCTGGTTCTGGTCAATGTTGCCCTTGTCATAGCCCAGGCGCGCGGTGTTGTCCGCGGCCGGGGAATGCTCTGCCTTGTTGACGTCACGGAGCTTCTCAAAAAACTGCTTCACGACCCCTGGCTTTTTCTCTTCTTTCATCTTCTCACCCCCCATACGTGCTAGTAATAATATACCCAATCCAGGAGGAAGCTGTCCAAAAGTCCGAGATGACAGCCCAGTAGGCCTGCCTGCTGTTGACCAAAAGCATCATATAGGCTGCGCGGCTTTCCCCTTTGTTGACTCTGGCACAGGCTTGCTGTACCTTACATGCAGGAGATGAATACGCGCCCTGTAGCCTGGACATGGGTCAAGTAAGCAGGCAACCGAAATCAGGGCATTATGCTGGTAGAAACCACAGAGTATAGGAGGATATGATGATGAAAGACGGCATGAACTACGCGCCCAAGGGCAAGCCCAACCCGGTGGTCGGCCCGGGTGAATTTGTCTTTTCCGCCATCGCGCTGGACCATGGGCACATCTACGGCATGTGTGGCGCGCTGGTGGAGGCCGGCGGCACGTTGAAATCGGTTTATGACCCGGACCCGCAGAAGGTAGCCGCTTTTTTAAAGGCCTTCCCCCAGGCTGTGTCAGCCCGCAGCAAGGAGGAAATCCTCCAGGATCCTGAGGTGCGGCTTGTGGCCTCAGCCGCCATCACCAACCTGCACTGCCCGCTTGGCCTGGCGGTGATGGCCGCAGGTAAAGATTATTTCACGGACAAAGCGCCTCTCACCAGCCTGGAGCAGCTTCAACAGGCCAGGGAGGCCGTGGCGCGCATCGGGCGCAAATACATGGTCTATTATTCAGAGCGCCTGCACAACGAGGGTGCGGTTTTCGCGGGCCAGTTGGTTGAGCGGGGCGCCATTGGCCGGGTCCTGCAGGTGGTGGGCCTGGGCCCGCACCGCCTGAACGCGCCTGCCCGGCCGGATTGGTTCTTTGTCAAGGAGCAGTATGGCGGCATTCTGTGTGACATCGGCAGCCACCAGATTGAGCAGTTCCTTTTCTTTACTGGCGCCCGGGACGCGCAGGTGGTGCGCAGCCAGGTTGCCAACTACAACCACCCAGAGTACCCAGAGCTGGAAGACTTTGGTGAGGCCATGCTGGTGGGCGACAACGGCTGCACCAATTATTTCCGCGTGGACTGGTTCACCCCGGACGGCCTTGGCACCTGGGGGGATGGGCGCGCGATCATCCTCGGCACCAAGGGTTACATCGAAATCCGCAAGTATATCGACATCGCGAGCGGCAGCGCCCAGGGGGACCTGGTGCTGCTGGTGGACAGCCAGGGCGAGCAGCGCTTCAGCATTGCCGGACAGGTGGGCTTCCCCTTCTTCGGGCAGCTGATTTTGGACTCCCTCAACAGGACGGAGCTGGCCATGACCCAGGAACACGCTTTCAAGGCGGCCGAGCTGTGTGTGCGCGCGCAGCTGCAGGCTGAAAGGGTTTCATAGCCCGCCACAAGCCCTGCTCCCTGCACTGCCCTGGCCGGCCCCTGAGGATGGCGGAATCCGCCTGTTGATCCTGGCCGTTCATTTCCCGAAAACGCCGACAGCACAAGGGGTTTGACATTCCAAACAGGATTGTTATAATTCAACTGGTGAACAGTTTGCTCACCGGCATGAAATAATAAAGAAGGTGAACCATTGATCGCGTTGGCCTTGTTTTCCCTGTGGATTGTTTTCAACGGCAAGCTCACCTGGGAAGTGGTGCTGTTTGGCCTTGTCATCTCCCTTGGCCTGGCGTGGTTTGTGCGCCGCTTTGTGGCGACCAGACTCACCGCCGCCGTGCAGTGGCGCATGGTCAGACACTTCCCTGGCTACCTGCGCTACGCCTGGTTGCTGATCAAGGAAATCACCCTGGCCAATTTTGCCGTCATGCGCCTGATATTGACTGATTCACATGTGGTGGTGCCCAAGCTGGCCATCTTCAAAACCAGGCTGGAGACCCGGGCCGCCCGGGTCGTCCTGGCCGACTGCATCACCCTTACCCCCGGCACCATCACCGTCAACCTCAACGGCGATGAGTACCTGGTGCACTGCCTGGATGAGGATTTTGAGGAAGGGCTCATCAACAGTGAGTTTGAAAAGCGCCTGAAAGCCAAGGAAGACCTGTGGCAGCGTGAGGTGTCCGCATGATGCTGGCAAAGGCCTACAGCATTCTGTTTATCGGGACCCTGTGCGTGCAGAGCGTCCTCATCATCGCCTGCTTTGTGCGCGCGGTGAAAGGGCCTTCCATCGCGGACCGCATTGTGGCCATCAACATGATTGGCACCCAGGTCATCATCATGGTGGGCGTGGTGGCCCTCATGCTCCATGAGGGCTATCTGGTGGACGTCTCCCTGCTCTACGCGATGATCAGCTTCCTGGCGGTGGTGGTGCTGTGCAAGGTGTACATGGGCGTTTTTCTGGAACGCCAGGCCAAGATGAACCAGGAGACACAGGACCATGCTTGACTGGCTTCGTTTCATCCTCACCACCGGCTTGCTGGCCAGCGGGCTGACCATCCTGATCACCTCGGTGATTGGCGTGTACAAGTTTGATTATGTGCTCAACCGCATGCACGCGGCCGCCATGGGTGATACCCTGGGCGTGCTGTTCTGCCTGCTGGGGCTCACCGTCAGCGCGCCGGACATCTGGACGGCGCTCAAACTGCTGCTGATCATCGTTTTCCTGTGGTTTGCAAGCCCGGTCAGCAGCCACCTGGTCGCACGGCTGGAGGTCACCATCAACCCCAACTGGCACCAGCTTCCCCTCAAGCCTGAGCACCTGATGGAGGAGGATACATGAGTTTTGTCCATATTATTCTGCTGGGCATGCTCATCGTGTGCGCCCTGGCAGTCAGCCTGACGCGACACCTGCTCACCTCATTGATCGTCTACATGGCCTACAGCCTGATCATGGCGGTCATCTGGATGCTGATGGAAAGCCCGGACCTGGCCATCACCGAAGCCGCCGTGGGGGCGGGCATCACCAGCATTCTGTTTTTCGTTACCTTGAAAAAGATTCGTGCCATCAGGGAGGAGGGCAGCCATGAGCAAGCGGAGAAGTGACTGGCAGACCCGCCCCCAGGCAAGGATCCGCAAATGGTTCCAACAGGGGTTCACCGCCCTGGATGATGAGATTATCAACCAGATCAGCCAGCAAACCATCCAGCAGCCTGAGGTCAGCCAGATGATGGAGGCCCAGCGGGAGGCCATGGACACCCGCCGGTATGAGCGCAGCCTGGCCCTGGAGCGTCTGGAGCGTCATGAGCTCCAGGCCTGGGTGCGCACGCGTGGCCGCAAGGCGATCGGCAGGGTCTATGTCGCCCTGGCGCTGGCCATGGCCGTGCTGATGATCTTCTTTTTGCTGGAAACCGTGGCCCATATGCCGCGTTTTGGTGACCCAAACGCGCCTGTCACCAACGAGGTGACCGAGCGCTACATTACAAGGGGCGTGGAAGAAACCGGCGCTGTCAACATCGTTGCCGGCATGATCCTGGATTACCGCGCCTTTGACACGCTGGGCGAGAGCACCGTCTTGTTCATCGCGGCCAGCGCGGTGCTGATCCTGCTGCGCATCGACCGCAGGAAGGACGGCACGCCGGTGCAGGAGCTGATCGCTGCCGAATCTGATGACCGCCATTATGAGCCACGGGCTGACCGCATCCTGCAGGGCAGCGTGATGGTGCTCACCCCAATCATCCTGCTGTTTGGCATCTACATCATCCTCAATGGCCACCTGTCCCCAGGCGGGGGATTCTCCGGCGGGGCCATCATCAGCGCGGGCCTGATCCTGTACCTGGACGCCTTTGGCTTTGACAAGGCGGGCCGCTTCTTCACCTACAAAACCTTCGCCTGGGTCAGCTTCTTCTCCCTGAGCTTTTATGCCCTGGCCAAGGCCTACTCCTTTTACATGGGCGCCAACGGCCTGCCAAGCGGCATCCCCCTGGGAACCCCGGGCGCCATCCTGTCCGGCGGCCTGATCATGCCCCTGAACATCGCGGTGGGCATGGTGGTGTCCTGTACGATGTATATCTTTTATGCCCTCTTCCGCAAGGGCGGCCTGTAAGGAGGGGCGGCTGTGTTGCAATTGCTGTACGAAAACCTGGAGCAAACAGTGGCCGTCATCCTGTTTGGCATTGGCTTTACCATCCTGCTGCTGCAGCGAAACCTGATCCGCAAGATCATCGGCCTGAACATCATGGACACTGCCATCTACCTGTTTTTGGCGTCCATGGGCTATATTTCCGGGCGCAAGGCCCCCATTGTGGTGGATGGCGTCACCGAGGTAAGTGCCTACATCAACCCAATCCCGGCTGGCCTGGTGCTGACCGGCATCGTGGTATCCGTCAGCTTCACCGGCATCCTGCTGGCGCTCACCGTACGCCTGTACCGGCGCTACAACACCCTGGACATTGATGTGATCGCGCTGCTGGCCAAGGGGGAGGACGCCTGATGTCGCTTGTACACAACTTCCCCTTCTTCAGCATCCTGTTGTGCATGGTGGCCGGCATCTTCTCCTCCATGCTCAAGAAGGAAGCGGCCAAATGGGTCACCCTGTCGGTTTCCTTGGGCGTGCTGGTGCTCAGCGCCTTTACCCTGCACCTCACCCTGGGCCTGGACGACAACTATCCCTTCATGATGGGCCATGTGCCCGCGCCCTGGGGCAATGAGATCCGCATTGGCCGGCTGGAAGCGCTGATGGCCACCGGGGTGTCCGCCGTGCTGTTCCTCTCGCTGATTGCTGGTTTTTACCATGCCCCCGCCTTTGTATCCGAGCAAAAGACCAACCTCTACTGCATCATGGTGGACCTGGCGCTGGCCGCGGTGCTGGTGCTCATCTACACCAATGACCTGTTCACCGTATACGTCTTCATCGAAATCATGACCATCGCCTCCTGCGCGCTGGTGGTGGTCCGGCAGAATGGCCACACGCTGGTGGCCATCACCCGCTACATGATCATGCACCTGTTTGGCTCAGGCCTCCTGCTGCTGGGGATAGCGATGCTCTACGGCATCACCGGTCACCTGCTGATGGAGCCGCTGGGCATCGCGGTGCGTCAACTGGTTTTGACAGGGCAATATAACGGCCCGCTTACCGTGGTCATCGCGCTGATTACAGCGGGCCTGGCAATCAAGAGCGCCATGTTCCCCTTCCATGGCTGGGCGCCGGACACCTACGCCTTCGCGCCGCCGCTGAGCAGCGCCATCCTCAGCGGCATCATCAGCAAGGCCTACATCTTTGTGATGATCAAGTTCTTCTACCGGGTGGTGGGGATGGAGCTCATCATTTCGCAGCAGGTTCATCAGTTCCTGTTTATCTGCGGCGTGGCCGGGATGATCATCGCTTCCGTGCTGGCCATCAGCCAGCGCGACATCCGGCGGATGATTGCCTATTCCTCCGTGGCGCAGATCGGCTATGTCTACATGGGCCTGGGCATGGGCAACACCGCGGGGGTGGAGGCGGCTGTCTTCCAGATGCTGGTGCACGCCACGGTCAAATCTGTCTTGTTCCTGTCCACCTATGAGCTGATCAACGTATCCGGCGACCGCAAGCGCTTCCGCTACCTGCACGGCGCGGGCTACCGAAATGTGCCGGCGGGCATCGTGTTTACCTTTGCCGCAATGAGCATGGTGGGTATCCCGTTCACCGGCGGCTTCATCGTAAAGCTGAACCTGGCCATCTCCGGCATGGCGTTTGGCGGCTGGGTGCGCGCGCTGGTGCTGATTGCGCTGGCGATGAGCACCCTGCTCAACGCTGTCTATTTCCTGCACACGGTGGTGTCCATCTACCGCCGCCCCACGCAGGAGCTGGTCTACCCCGCCGTGGACCCGATGCCCCGCTATGCGGCCGCGGCCATGCTGGCGTCCCTGCTGCTGATTGTCTACCTGGGCGTTGGCTCCGAGCCCATTCTGCAAGTGATTGAAACAGGCCTGAAGACATTTTCCTGATTTCCCCCAAGGAGGATACTGTACATGGAAGGTTTGCTGCTGCTGGTTGCCATCCTGCTGCCCGCGGTCGGGTCCCTGATGGTGGTGTTCCTGCCCTGGTTGAACGAGCGCCGGGAGGACCGCTGTTTCTTTGTCGGCGCGGTGATGGTGCTGGAGTTCCTGGTGGTGCTGCTCATCGCGCTGGACAGCGAGCGCACCCTCATTTTGTTTGAGATGACCAAGCAGTTGCCCATCGCGCTGCGCTCTGACGGTACCAGCCGGGTGTTCTCCGCCCTCATGTCCCTGATGTGGACCATCTCGGGCTTTTATTCCTTCAGCTACATGAAGCATGAACAGAACGAGAAAACCTACTACGCCTTCTACCTGATGACCCTGGCCTCCCTGATGGCGCTGACGCTGTCGGGCACCATGGTCACCATGTACCTGTTCTTCGAGATGATGACCTTCATCTCCATGCCCATGGTACTGCACAACCGTTCCAAAGAAGCGGTGGCCGCCGGCATCAAGTACCTGATCTATTCCGTGGCCGGCGCCACGATGGGCCTGCTGGGCATCTTCATGCTCACCCCCAACATCGCTTCCCCCTACTTTGTGGAGGGCGGCTCGCTGATGACAGGCAGCCTGACCATCCCCCATGCGGCCTTCCAGATTATCCTCTTCATCACCCTGGTGGGCTTTGCCACCAAGGCCGGCATGTTCCCCATGCATGGCTGGTTGCCCACCGCGCACCCGGTGGCCCCCTCCCCGGCCAGCGCGGTGCTGTCCGGCGTGATCACCAAGGCAGGCGTGCTGGCCATTTTCCGCATGATCTTCTATGTCATCGGGCCGGATTACCTGCGCGGCACCTGGGTGCAGTGGGCGCTGCTGGGCTGTGCCACGCTGACCGTGTTCATGGGCTCCATGCTGGCGCTGCGGGAGAAACACATCAAGAAGCGTCTGGCATACTCCAGCGTGTCCCAGGTCAGCTATGTTCTGTGCGGCGTGTTCCTGCTGGACACCATGGCGCTGGATGGCGCGCTGCTGCAGATGGTGTTCCACGCGCTCACCAAGGACGCGCTCTTCCTGTGCGCAGGCGCCATCATTGTCAAGACCGGCATCACCCGGGTGGACGAGATGCACAACCTGGGCAAGAACATGCCCTGGACCATGTGGATGTTTACCATCTGCGCCATCTCCCTTGTGGGCATCCCGCCCCTGGGCGGCTTCATCGCCAAATGGTACATCGCTGAGGGCGCCCTGATGGCCGGCACGCCGGTGTACAGCTGGCTGGTGCCCATCGTGCTGCTTGTATCCGCCATGCTGACCGCGGGCTACCTGCTGCCCCCCAGCGTTTCCGCCTTCTTTGGCGGCATGGCGCATGGCGAGGTCGCGTCTGCCTACAGGGAGAAGGCTGATCCCTCCGCCATGATGCTGGTGCCCATCTTCATCCTGACCCTGGCCATCCTGGTGCTGGGCATTGCCCCCGGCTTCATGATTGAAACCTTCACCAAGCTTGCCAACTCGCTGCTGTGAAGACGGGAAAGGGATGAGATGACGCTCTTGCTGGCCATTGCCCTGCCTGTCGCGCTGGGCGCGCTGCTGCCCGTATTCAGGCTGAAGACGGGCAACCGCAACCTGTACCTGATGCTTGCCACGCTGCTCACCAGCGCGCTGTGCGCCTATGCCATTGCCGTGGACATCCCCGCGCTGCGCCTGATCAGCCTGAACAACAAGCTGACCATCACCCTGCGGCTGGATGAGCAGGGCAAGATTTTCTGCGCGCTGGTGGCCTTCCTCTGGCCCTTTGCCATGCTGTACGCCTTTAACTACATGAAGGATGAGCACAAACAAACCTCGTTCTTCTCCTTCTTCCTGATGAGCTATGGCGTCACCCTGGGCATTGCCATGAGCGCCAATTTGCTCACCCTCTATGTGTTCTATGAGGTGTTGACGCTCACCACCCTGCCACTGGTCATGCATGGCGGCAGCCAGAAATCCATCCGGGCAGGCCTCAAGTACCTGTACTACTCACTGGGCGGCTCCGCCTTCGCCTTCATCGGCCTGGCATACCTGGTGTATTTTGGCGGGCAAACCACCTTCGTGCCCGGGGGCCTGTTCAAGGGCATCAGCCTGATGCACACGCAACAGCTGCGCCTGGGCTACCTGCTGTGCTTCCTTGGCTTTTCGGTCAAGGCGTCGGTCTTCCCGCTGCATGGCTGGCTGCCCACCGCCGCGGTTGCCCCCACCCCGGTCACCGCCCTCCTGCACGCTGTGGCGGTGGTCAAGTCCGGCGTGTTCGCCATCATCAGGGTCACCTATTACAGCTTTGGGGCCAGCGTGCTGGCCGGCAGCTACGCGCAGTACATCCCCCTGGCGCTGACCACCTTCACCATCGTGTTTGGCTGTACAATGGCGCTGAAGGAGAAGCACCTCAAGCGCAGGCTGGCCTACTCCACGGTGTCCAACCTCTCCTATATCCTTTTTGGCGCCATGCTTCTGAGCGCCCAGGGCCTGACCGCCGGCTTGATGCACCTGATCTTCCACGCACTGATGAAGATCGTCCTCTTCCTGGCCGTCGGCGTGTACAACAAGCGCGCCAACGCCTACTATGTGGATCAGGTGCGCGGCCTGGGCACGACGCTGCCCCTGCTGGGGGTGGTGTTCACGCTGAGCTCCCTGGCCATGACCGGCATCCCGCCCCTGATCGGCTTCATCAGCAAATGGGCACTGGCTGAGGCCGCCCTGCTAATCGGGGGCCCGCTGCCCCTGATGGGGGTGGTGGCGCTGCTCATCAGCGCGCTGCTGACCGGCATCTACCTGATGGTGCCCGCGGTCACCATGTACACCCGCCCCAGCCAGGGCAACCAGCTGACCCCGGTGGAGGCAGGGTTCAAGGTAACCCTGGCCACCCTGTCCCTGGTGGTGCTGGCCCTGAGCGCTTACAGCATCCCTTTGATAGATTACCTGGCCCGTACCGCGGCCCAAGCGATGTGAGGAGGTGAGGAAGCGATGAACTGGATGTTGCCGGTGATGGTCTTCCTGCCGTTCGCGGCGGCACTTCCGGCCTTCCTGCTTGGCCGCAGGAAAGGCGCCGCCAGCCTGCAGCTGATGATAGGGGCCAACCTGCTGGTCTTCGCGCTGGCCCTGGCGCTTTTCCTGAACACCAAGGGAACTGCTTCCTTCGCCATTCCCGGCTTTGTCGGCCTGGGCCTCAACCTGACTGCGGACGGGTTCCGCAGCCTGTATGCCCTGGTGGCCGCCTTCATGTGGCTGATGACGTCCCTGTTCTCCCCCCAGTACTTTGAGCATGGCCACGCTTTGGGCCGCTACAGCCTCTTCTCGCTGTTCACCCTGGGCGCCACGCTGGGCGTCTTCCTGTCCGATGACCTGCTCACCGCCTTTGTGTTCTTTGAGATCCTCTCCTTCACCAGCTATGTCTGGGTCATCCATGAGCAAACGCCGCAGGCCATGCGCGCGGGGCAGACCTATCTGGCCATCGCCATCCTGGGCGGCATGACCATGCTCATGGGCTTGATGATGCTGTACCAGCGTGTGGGCAGCCTGCGCTTTGAGGCGCTTGCCCAGGCGGCGCCCACCCTGGGGCATGACACGCTGATGTTGCCCGGCCTGCTGATTTTAGCCGGCTTTGGCGCCAAAGCCGGCATGTACCCGCTGCACGTCTGGCTGCCCAAGGCCCACCCTGTGGCCCCCGCGCCTGCCAGCGCTTTGCTCAGCGGCATCCTCACCAAGGTGGGCGTCTACGGCATCCTGGTCATTTCCACCCGTTTGTTCTTTGATGACACCGTGTGGGGCACCCTGCTGCTGGTGCTGGGGCTGGTCAACATGGTGCTGGGCGCCGTGCTGGCCCTGTTCTCCATCGACCTCAAGCGCACCCTGGCCTGCTCCTCCATGAGCCAGATTGGGTTCATCCTCTTTGGCGTTGGCTGCCAGGCGCTGCTGGGCGAGCACAATGCCCTGGCCGCCCAGGGCACGGTGCTGCACATGCTGAACCACAGCCTCATCAAGCTGGTGCTGTTCATGGCCGCCGGTGTGGTCTACCTGAACACCCACTCCCTCAACCTCAACGAGATCCGGGGGTACGGCCGCAGGAAACCGGGGCTGATGCTCATCTTCCTCACCGGCGCGGCTTCCATCAGCGCGCTGCCCTTCTTCAGCGGCTACGCTTCAAAAACCCTGCTGCATGAGGCCATCGTGGAGTACTTTGTGCACCTGCTGGACCTGGGGCACAGCGCGCTGCTGTACCAGGCGGCTGAATGGCTGTTTGTCATCACCGGCGGCCTCACCTTCTGCTACATGATCAAGCTGTTTGTGGCCATCTTTGTGGAGCGCCACCCCAGCCGCCAGACCTCGTATGACCGCATGGGCAGGTCCATGAGCCCCCTGTCCGCCACCGCCCTTGGGCTGTCCGCCCTGGTGCTGTTTGCCCTGGGCCTGCACCCGGAAGGCTGGCTGACCAGCCTGGCCACCCGCTCGCTGCCCTTCCTGCATGCCCATGAACCGGCCCACGCGGTGCACTTCCTGGCCTGGGTCAACCTGTCCGGCGGGCTCAAATCCCTCCTGCTGGGCGTGCTGCTCTATCCCCTGGCACGGAAGTGGCTCATGGTGCGGGATGAGGGCGGTCAATTGGTGTATGTGAACCGCTGGCCTGCCTGGCTGGACCTGGAAGACAGGCTGTACCGGCCCCTGGTGTCCTTCCTGGTCAGGACAGGCACCCTGCTGTGCACACCCCTGGACCTGATCATGGACCGCTTTGTGTTCCCGGCAGTCAGCAACTCGCTCACCTTCATTAGCCGGGTGCTGGAAAGCCTGGTGGATGGGGTGTCCCTGCTGTTGATGCGCACCATGCTCAAGCCACGGTATGAGAAAGCCACCCTGGTCCCCCATGGCAACCGGCTGACCTACGCCCTTGGCCGCACGGCGGATGTGCTGACCGGGCTGATACGCCGCTTCTTTGGCATGCAGCCGCGGGGACCTTACCACTATGTCCGCCTCTATGCCCTGATCTGGGACACCGCGCAGGACACCATGCGGCGCATCCTGCGCACCCTGTCATTTGGCCTGATCCTCTTCGCCCTTGGCCTGGTGGCCTTGCTGGCTCTGCTGTTGCTGAGATAAAACAAATACGACAACCAGGGGCTGCCACATAGCGGGCAGCCCCTGGTTTCTTGTCGCCATCTGATGGCTCCTGTATGATGGCTTACTCCACCACCTGGCCGGTCATGCCCTGCCAGGCTTTGCGGATGGCGCGCTGGTTGGAGGCGCCATAGTCCGGGTTGTTGCGCAGCACCTCCTCCATGTCGCGCAGGAAGTGGATGCACAGGTGGCCGCCAAAGCCATTGTTGCTGATGCTGCCGGACAGGTGCGGCCGGTTGTGCATGCTGGCCAGGGTCCAGCGCCCGTCAGGCAGCTTCACATACACCGCGTTGATGTTCCAGGAGGGCGCGCCAAACGCACGGTTCATCAGCTGGGTGTCCCGCCAGGTGGCCGGCTCGGAATCCGCGTGGCGACCCAGGGAGTAGAAGCGAATGGTGAAGCTGATGCCGCTGGCCGGGTGGTGAACGGTCACCCGCTGCCCTGAGGAGATGCTGGGCTTGACCTCGTTAAACCAGTGCAGCAGGCGCACCTGGGAGGTGGAAGGCCCGCCGCCTTTGCCTTCCGACGCGGCCAGCTGCGCCACTGCGGTGTCGTAGCCCTTGGCGTTCGCGGAAAAGATGCGTGCCTGGGTGACCGGGTCGGCGATGCCGGTGATGGGCAGGCCGTTGCGCTGCTGGAAGCCGACCACGGCCTGGTGGGTGGGCATGTCATACTTGTTGTTGACCGAAAGCGGGAAGCCCAGGTTTTTCAGCGCGCTTTGCATGGCACTTACGGCCGCGCTGATGTTGTCCACCCTTAGCGTCTTGTAGGCCAGGGGGGCGTCCGTCGCCAGGCGGGCAGACCCGCTCAACAGCACCTGCGCGCTCTGGCTGCCGAAAACGCCGTCCACCGTCAGGGAATTCTGGGCCTGGAAGGCCCGCACCGCCTCCTGGGTCATGCTGTCATAGCTTGCATTGAGGGGCACCGTGTATTTGAGCGCGGCCAGCCTGGTCTGCAGCTCCTTCACGTCCGCGCCCTTGCTGCCAGGCCGCAGCGTGCGGGTAAATACCTGTTCCGGATCCGGATCCGGCTGCGGGCTGTCCGGTGGAGGCGGTTCAGGGTCAGGCTGGGCATCCTGTTCAAAGCGCAAAAAGGACGTCATCACATAGCCTTGCCTGCCCTGATAGACCACCTGGCTCCAGCTGTCCCCCTTGCTGATAAGGTCCAGCCTCGTGCCGGATGGGATCTGGCCGATGATGTTGTCGCGCTGGGCGGGGGAGCTGCGGAAGTTCAAGGTGCGGCCAGACTGGTTGTTGACAATGGCCTGCCCGATAATGACAGGGGGTTCCGGTGTCTGCGGCGGAGGCGTGGTGCCGGTATCAGGCGCCTGGGTCTCATCAAAGCGCAGGTAGCTGCTGACCACGTAGCCTTCCTGGTTGGCGTAGCGCACCTGGGTCCAACTGCCCATGCGCGCGATGACCTGCAGGCTGGCCTGGTAGGGAATTTGTGTCAAAACGCGGCTGCCGGACGCCGCGGCAGCGCGCAGGTTCAGGCTGCCCCGGTTGCCCGTCACCACCTTCGCCGTGCCTGTCACTGTCCCCCCATCGGGCGGGGGGGGCGGCGTGGCGGCAGGCGGTGCCGCGGGCGCGCTTTTACTCAGGAAGGAGGAAACCACATAGCCTGTACGGCCAAGCGCGCGCACCTTAGACCAGGAACCGCTGGTGGACAAAACCTCAACCGCGGTGCCGTTGGGCAGCTGCGCGATGGTGGTCTGCCCGTAGCTGGGGCGGTTGCGCAGGTTCAGGGAGCCGCCGTTGCTGGTTTTCACATAGGCGCCGCCGCTGCCAGCCGTGCCGCTGTCTTCGGGCACCTGGGGCTGCTGTGAGGTGTTTTCCGGCAGGCGGTTGTTGTCCGGCAGGAATTGCGGCGCCAGTTGATACAGCAGGCTCAGGGTGCGCTGCCCCGCCAGCCCGTCGGTCACCAGGTTTTGCTGGCTCTGGAAAGCCCTAACAGCCGCCTGGGTCTGGCGGCCATACTTGCCATCAATCACCAGCTGAAAACCAAGGGATTTGAGCCCGGACTGCATGGCGCGCACCAGTTCACCTTCAAAACCCGGGCGCAGTGTATCAAAGCCCGCGGCGCTCACGCTGCCAGCAAGCAACAGCAGCGCAGCCGCCACGGCCAGGATACGCTTGGGTTGTGAAAAACGCATCACCTGTGCCCTCCTGGAATTTGTTGGGCACAGGATAGCATATTGTGAAGGATATGTAAAGCACTATTACGGAATTATTACTATTATGTTGACTGCGTCAGCAGGTCGCTCAGGCGGATGAAGTCAGCCAGGGACAGTGCCTCCCCGCGGATGTGTCCGTCCAGGCCTGCCGCCCGCAGGTGGTGACCGACCTGCTCCCGGCTGATGGCGAAAGCGGCCACCAGGTTGTTGGCCAGGGTCTTGCGCCGCATGGCAAAGGCAGCGGTCACAAGCTTGTGAAACACCGCCTCATCCTGAGGGCTGGATTCCAGGCGCTCATGGCGCTGGATGACCAGAAAGCTGCTGTCCACCTTGGGCGGGGGCGTGAATGCGCCCGCGGGCACACGGGCGGCCAGCACAGCCTTGCCCCAGTAGGCGGCCCGCACCGCCAGGGGGCCGTAGTCCGGACTGCCGGGACGGGCCAGCACGCGCAGACCGGCCTCCTTTTGCACCATCACGTTGATGCTGACAGGTGGCAGGGGCAAGCGAAAGAAATGATTCAGCAGCGGGGTGGTGAGGTAATAGGGCAGGTTGGCTGCGATGTGAAAAGGGCCGTATGGCGCCATCAAACCCGCCAGGTCCAATGCCATCGCGTCCCCCATCACCAGGCGGATGGAGGGCCAGGATGAAAAACGGTCCTCCAGCACCGGCTGGAGGCGCTCATCAATTTCTATGGTCACCACTTGCTTGCAGCGCGCGGCCAACGCAAGGCTCAGGTCCCCCCGCCCGGCGCCTACCTCAAGCACCGTATCCTCATGGCCAATGGTGGTGCGGTCCAGCAGGCTGTGCAGCAAATGGCTGTCGTAAATAAAGTTCTGCCCCAGCGACTGCTTGTATCGGAAGCTTTTCAAGGCCGCTGCAGCGCCCGAAACAGGGCGGCCGGGTCCGGGTCCCGGAAGGCCGCCGTGCCCATCACCAGGCGGGTGGCGCCGCTGTCAATCACCTGGCGGCTGTTCTCCCGGTTGACACCGCCGTCCACGCTGAGCGTGCCCTGAAACCCCATGTCCCGCAACTGTTTCAGTTTGGGCAGGGTCTGGGGCATCAGCGCCTGCCCGCCAAAGCCGGGCTCGACGCTCATGAGCAGCACCAAATCCAGGCTGTCCAGGTAAGGGGCCAAGCTGGCCGCCGGGGTCGCCGGCTTCATGGACAGGCCCGCGCGCAGCCCGGCGGCGCGGATGTGGGCCAACAGGGCGGGCAAATCACCCGCTGCCTCTGAATGGATGGTGACCTCGCTCGCCCCGGCCCTGATAAAGGCATCCACAAAATCCTGCGGGCGGCTGAGCATCAGGTGGACATCCAGCACAAGCTCCGGGTAAGCGTCCCGCAGCGCCTTGACCATGGCCGGGCCAAAGGACAGGTTGGGCACAAAATGCCCGTCCATGATGTCCAGGTGCAGGATGGTGGCGCCAGCCTTGACCAGGCGGTCCACATCCGCGCCCACATGCAGGGGGTGGGCAGCCAGAACAGAAGGGGCGATTTCAAGCATAGCGATTGCTCCATTTCTCCTGCTGCTGGGCCAGCAGCGTGCGGTAGCGTTCCAGGCGGCCCGAATCGATCCGGCCTTCTTGCATGGCGGCTTGCACCGCGCAGCCTGGTTCCTTGTTGTGCAGGCACACCTCAAAGCGGCAGTCCTGCTGGATGTCTGAAAACTCGGGGTAAAGCTCCCGAAGGTGCGCCGGCTCCAGCTGGGTGGGCAACTCCAGCAGGCTGAAGCCAGGGGTATCCAGCACCTTGAGCCCCCGCGCCTCCAGCAAGGAAATGTGCCGCGTGGTCTGGCGGCCCCTCCTGATCTTCTGGCTGATGTCACCGATAACCAGGTCCAACCCCGTCAGGCTGGCAATGAGCGTGCTCTTGCCCACACCTGACTGGCCGGCAAAGCAATTGATGTGCCCGGCCATCAATTGGCGCAGGTCTTCCATCCCCTGGCCTTCCACCGCGCTGACGGCCAGCACCGGGATGCCGGTCTGCCGGTAGGCGCTGGCCAGGCGCTGCGCCAGGGACAGGTCCAGGTCGGATTTGTTCACGGCCAGCACCACCGCCAGGTCCTGCTCCAGCGCAAAGAGCAGCAGTTTGTCCAGCAGCAAGAGGTCGGGCACCGGCTCCACCGCCAGGGTGATGATCAGCTGGGTGATGTTGGCCACTGGCGGGCGGACGCTGATGGAGCTGCGGGGCAGGATCTCTTCCAGCCAGCCATGTTCTTCCAGCTGCCCGGGCGTAAACTTCACCAGATCCCCCACCAGCGGGGTGATGCCCTCGTGGCGGAAACGGTTCTTGGCGCGCAGCACGTGGTCTGTGCCTGCCGCGTCCCGCACGGTATACAGCCCGCCCCTGCCCTGGATGATCCTGCCCTCCATCACCATTCAGTTGCCCGCCCCCTTGCCGTCCCCATCTGGGGTCGCGGTGGGCGCCGCGGCATAGACCACCATGTCCACCGTGCTGCCCTCAGCCACCTTCTCACCGGCCACCGGCAGCTGGGAGGCCACCCGCCCCTGCTGGCTGGTAGCTTCCGTCTCAATATAGCTGACCTTGCCGGGCGCAATCTTGGCCCGTTTCAATACATCCGCAGCCTCAGTCCAAATCAGGCCGCTCAGCTCCGGCACCACCGCCTGGCCGGAGGACACCACCAACTGCACGATGCTGCCCGCGTCCACCACCGTGCCGGCGGCCGGCTCCTGTGAGAGCACGGTGCCGCGGGGTATGGCGCTGATGGGCTCATCCACCACCAACACCTCCAGCGCGATGCGCTCCAGCTGGTGCGTTGCCGCAGCCAGATCGGTCTGCACAAGGTCTGGCACAGGCTTGCGGGCAGGGCCGGAAGACACCACCAGCAGCAGCACATCCCCCCGCTTGATGGGCATGCCTACATCAAAGCTCTGGTCAATCACCGTGTCCACCGGCTCATCGCTGGGGTTTCGCACAATGCGGGTCTTGATGCCCTCCCGCTCGGCCTCCCGCACCGCCGCATCCAGCAGGTAGCCGGTCAACAGCGGGGTGCGGGTGGTGTTGACAATGTCACGGTAGATGAAGAACCCGCCGGTAAAGATGCTGACCAACAGCACCAGGCTGAGCAGCACAATCAGGATTCTGGATTGCCTGCCAGCGCGGGCGTGTACCCGCTGGGGCAGCCCGACACGCCTGGCCTCCAGCAAAGCGGGTTGGGCAGCCTCCGTGGTCTCCGGCAGCAGGGCGGCATGCAGCGCCTGGGCCATCAGCAGCGCCGATGCATAGCGGCCGGCCGGGTCCTTGGCCATGGCTTTCAGGACCACCGCCTCTACCGGGCCGGACACATCGCTGGCCAGCGCGCGCACAGGCTGCGGCTCCGCCTGCACGTGCTGCATGGCTACGGCCACCTGGGTCTCCCCCTCAAAGGGCACCTTGCCTGTGAGCATTTCATACAGCACACAGCCCACCGAATACAGGTCCGAGGCGAAGGTGGCCGTGCCCCCCTTGGCCTGCTCCGGCGAAAAATAGTGGACCGAGCCCATGATGCCCTGCTTGCGCTCGATGTCGGTGGTGTTGGTGTCCACCATGCGCGCGATGCCGAAGTCCGACACCTTGATGTACCCCTGCCGGTCCACCAGGATGTTCTGCGGCTTGATGTCCCGGTGGATGACGCCGGCCTCATGCGCGTGGCGCAGGGCGGACAGGATGCGGATGGCTATCTGCACCGCCGTGCCCTGTGGCAACTGCCCATGCTCGCCAATGATGTCCTTGAGGGTTTTGCCGTCCACAAACTCAAACACCAGATAGGGCGCGCTGGGGTTGTCGCCGATGTCCAGGAGGTTGACGATATTGTGATGGGACATGCGGCTGGCGGCAGTGGCTTCCCGGCGAAAACGGTCCAGAAACTCGGGGTTGGCCTGCAGTTCCTGGCGCAGAAACTTGACAGCCACCCGGTGGCCGGTGCGCAAATCCAGCGCCCTGTATACCGAAGCCATGCCACCTTCGCCGATTTGCTCTTCCAGGCGGTATCGCTCCATCAGGATGGTGCCAATCAACTGGGCACCTCCAGCAAGATCAGGGTGATGTTGTCCCTGCCCCCACCATCCAGGGCGATGGCCAGCAGCACATCGGCCGCCTCCTCCAGCGGCAGGGCCATCCCCCGCGCAAGCTGCTCCGTGTCTGCGTACTCCGTCAGCCCGTCAGAGCAGATCAGGTAGCGCCAGCCGGGCTGCTTGGGGTAGCGCAGCAGGTCAGGTTGCAGGGTGGCGTCCGTGCCCACCGCGCGGGTGACGATGTTGCGGTAGGGGTAGTTGCGCGCCATCTGCGCGGTGATGGCGCCGGAGCGCAGCAGCTCCCCCACCAGGGAATGGTCGGTGCTGATCTGGTGCAGCTGGCTCTGGCGCAGGCAATACGCGCGGCTGTCCCCCACATGGGCCAGGAGAATCTCCGCCTGGTCTTCCCAGATGGCGGTCAAGGTGGTGCCCATGCCGGACAGGCTGAGGTCCTGCAGCTGGCGCTCCCAGATGCTGGTGTTGGCTTTCATGAAGGCCTGCTTGAGCACAGCTTCCGCTGGTGGCTGGTTCAGGTCCAGACCTGCCAGCACCTCCACCGCCATGGCGCTGGCCACATTGCCGCCCAGGTGCCCTCCCATGCCATCGGCCACCACGTACAGCGGGTGCTTGCCATCGCGCGCCAGCAGGGAATCCTGGTTGTTGGCGCGCACCTTGCCCTGGTGCGTTCGCAGGACAGCAATCATGGCTTCACCTCACTGTGGTCAACAAAGGAAGTTTTCAGGCGCTGCACGCGCAGTTGCCCGCAGGCGCCAAAGATGTCATCGCCCAGCTGCCGTCTGATGGTGGCGGAGATGTGCAGCTCGCCCAGGATCCTCTGAAACTGCGCGGCCTGTTCCTTGCCGGACGCGCGCAACTGGCGCTCCGGCACATCGTTCAGAGGAATCAGGTTCACATGGCACTGCATGCCACGCAAGCGCCCTGCCAGCTCCCTGGCGTGGGCGGGCTGGTCATTCAGGCTGTCTATCAGGGCGTACTCAAACACCACCCGCCGCCCGGTCTGGCTGATGTAGTCCCGGCAGGCGTCCAGCACCTCGTCCATGCTGTACGCCCGGGCAATGGGCATGATGCTTCGCCGCACCTGGTCATTGGGGGCATGAAGCGAAACGGACAGCGTAATGGGCAGCCCTTCCCGCGCGAGTGAGCGCATTTTGTCCGGCAAACCGCAGGTGGACAGGGAGATGTGCCGCGCGCCGATGTGCAGGCTGTCACGGGAGGTAATCAGGCGCAAGAAGGCCAGCACCTGGTCATAGTTGTCCAGCGGCTCGCCGCTGCCCATGAGCACCAGGTTGCTTAAGGGCTCCGGCTGGGTTGACTGGTTGGCCAGGTAACACATGGAGGCCATCTCCCCCGCGCTCAGGTCCCGCAGCTTGCCCTGCAGGGTGCTGGCGCAAAAGGCGCAGCCCATGGCGCAGCCCACCTGGGTGGACAGGCAGAAGGTGATGCCATGCCGGTAGCGCATGATGACCCCTTCCACTGTATGGCCATCCGGCAAGCCAAAGAGCAGCTTTTGCGTGCCATCCGTTTTGGACTCGTGCCGCTCCAGCACCCGGGCAGGCTGTGCGATGGCCAGCGGCTGCAGCTTGTCCAGCAGGCTGGCAGGCAGGTTGCCCATGCCATCCAGGCCCCGGCCTTTTATGAGCCAGTCCCGCAGCTGCCGCGCGCGGTAGGCTGGCTCATCCAGGGAGCGCATCAGCTGCTCCAGTTCGGCCAGGGTCAAGCCGGTCAGCTCCATCATGTCCTGCCTCATTGGCGCTTCATCCGGGCGATGTAGAAGCCCTCCACCCCATCGCGGTGGGGCAGCAGCTGCATCCCCATCTCCCCATACAGGGGCCGGAAGCGCTCCGGGAAACCCGGAGGCAGTTCATCCATCACAAAGGCTGGGTGTGCGGCCAGAAAGCGCTTGACCTGGTCCGTGTTTTCCTGCGGCAGCAGGCTGCAGGTGGCGTACAGCAGGGTGCCGCCGGGCTTCACATAGCGGGCGTTTGTTTCCAGCAACCTGGCCTGCAGGGCCACCAGCTCCTCCAGGCCTTCAGGTGTCAGGCGGTACTTGATGTCCGGTTTGTTGTCCATGACCCCGCTGCCAGAGCAGGGCGCGTCCAGCAACACGGCGTCCATGGTCTGCTCAAAGCGCTCCTGGTAGATGGTGGCATCGCGCACTGCGGGCCGGATGTTGTACAGGCGCAGCCGTTCAGCCTGGGCATAGACCAGGTCCACCCGGTGGGGGTGCACATCCCAGGCGTGCACCCGGCCTGTGTTTTGCATCAGCTCCGCCATGTACATGGCCTTGCCCCCAGGCGCCGCGCAGCAATCCAGCACCGTGGCCCCTACACCGGGGTTGAGCGCCTGCACAGCCAGCATGCTGCCTTCCCCCTGGATGGAAAAGCGCCCGGCCAGAAAATCCAGGTCCTTTGCCAGGCTGGAGGCGCCTTGCACCCGCACGGCGCCCTCCACCATGCCCGGGCTCACCTCCCAGGTGGTTTTGCGGGCAAGCATCGCCTCAAAATCCGCCTGGGATATCAGCACCTGGTTGCGGCGCAGGGTGGTGGCATGGCTGGGGTTGCGGTAGGCGATGATCTGCCGGGCTTCATCGGGTGGATAGGATGCCTGGATGAGACCAGCCAGCCAGGCGGGGATCGAGTGCATGACGCTGTCATGGTTCTCCTCCCCGGGCTGGGGCCAGGGCAGGGTCTCCTTGCCGCGGATGAGCGCGCGCAGCACCCCGTTGACCAGGCCGGTCATGTCCTCCAGGCCGCTGGCGCGGGTCAGCTCCACCGCCTCATTCACGGCGGCAAAATCCGGGATTTTATCCATCAGCAGAATCTGGCAGGCGCTCAGGCGCAGGATGTTGCGCACCTTCCCGTTCAAAGCGTCCGCGTCCTGCAGGAACTGACCCAGGGCAAAGTCGATTTTGAGCAGGTCCTCCACCGTTTTGTACACGATGACAGCCGCCAGGCGCTTGTCCTGGGGGCTGAGGCGCATGTTGCCAAAGACCTCGTCCAGGGTGAGGGAGGCATAGGCGCCTTCGTTGAGCACGCGGTTGAGCACCAGCAAAGCCGCGCTGCGGGCATCCCTGCTCAGAATGGTCTGTGGGCGGTCCCTCTCAGCTGGTTTGGTCACCCCAGGCGCAGCTTGTCCGCCTGGCCGGGCTTGACGGCTGCCAGG
>JAAYEI010000003.1 GCA_012728815.1 Clostridiales bacterium | reverse complement strand
GACCTTTTGGTCCCGAACCAAACGCGCTACCAAACTGCGCTACACCTCGATGGAGCCAATAAAGGGACTCGAACCCTTGACCTGCGGTTTACGAAACCGCTGCTCTACCAACTGAGCTATATTGGCAGGCCGGTGAACCGGCGAAGGCGATTGTAGCATGAAGCCACCGGCCGCGTCAAATGCTTTTGGGGCGAAACGCTGGCCGCAAAACCGCCTGCCGTATCCACTGGCTGCCCCACATCGCCTGCATGGCGGCGGCGACCAGCCTAGCCGACCTCCGGCAGGCTGGCAGCGGCCACGGACTGGCCCACCCTGCGCGCTTTTTCATCCGGCAGGCTCAGGGCGATTTGCCCGGCCAGCTCCGGATACTCCAGTGCCAGGGTCTCCCTGGCGGTGTTGACCAAAATGTCCCCGCCCTGACCGCTTGACACCCTGCCCATCACCAGCACCTGGCTGATGTCGTAGAACAGGGCGTACCAGGCCAGGGCATGAGCAAAATATACGCCGATGCTCTCATAAATCTGGGCCGCCTCCGGCTTGCCCTGCGCCAGCGCCTGCTGCACCACCCTGAGCTTTTCAGCCGGCGTGGGCGCGCCAGACAGGTCAATGCCCGCGGCCGGTGCCAGCCTGATGACGGCGTCCTGGGAGAAATATTTGACGCCGCAGCCAATGTCGTCCGACCATTCATCCACCATGGCCTCCGGGTTCAGGTCCACCGGCACGAAGGCCAGCTCGTTGAGCCAGCCCATGATGCGCATCTGCGCGTCCACATAGCCGCCCGCCTCACTGGTGCCCATGGCGATGCCCAGAACCTGCCCCACACCCAGGCTCATGGCGCCGGCCAGCGCGGTCACGTCGCCGTCGTTGGCCACCACCAGGGGCACATCGCCGATTTCCCGGGAGGCCCTGATATAGATCTCCTTGACATGCCGGTCAAAGGACTCCCGCGGCACCTGGAGGAAGAGGGACGCCACCATGGCCTTGTTGCCGATGTACACCCCGGCGCTGGATACGCCGATGGCGTCCACCCGGGGCAGGTGGGCAGCGGCCGCCTTCAGCGCGCTGAGGATGCCCTCATAATGGTAGGCGGGGTCGGCGTTCACCTTGGGGTGCCAGACCACTTCCTCGGAAAACAAGGTCTGCCCGTCCATCACCGCGCTGACCTTGCGGTCAGAGCCGCCCGCGTCAAAACCGATGCGGCAGCCATTCAGGTGCCGGCCGATGCTGCTGGCTTGCTCCCTGGAAGCGCTGATCTCAGCCGGGCTGGCGGCCTCTGAGACCTCAAAGGGCCGCTCATACACGGTGGACATGAAACCCGCGTCAAAGGCGCGCGCGCCGCCCGCCCGGTAGGCGGCCTGCAGGTGGGCGTGCAGGGCATCGCAGCCCGCGGTGATGATGTGGTAGCCGCCCCGCACCCACAGCAGGCTTTTGACCAACCGGTCCAGCAGCCTCAGGGTGCGCGCCTCCTCCATGCCGGGTGGCAGGATGTTCAGAGAAAAGGAGGAATACAGCCCCTGGTCGCGCAGCACGCGCACCGCGAAGGGGCGTCCGCCGCCCGCCTGGCGCACCGCCTGCTGATATTCCTGGTATTCCCGCGCCAGCGGGACAAAGCCCCAGTCAAGCGGCGCTTTTCTCTTCAGCATGTCACTGGTCTCCTTGCCTGAATTTGAGCCGGCCCGCGATGTACACAGCCCTGGCGTTGATCGCCTGATCAAACAGCACGATGTCGGCATCCTTGCCTGCCTCCAGGCTGCCCTTGCGCGCCTGCTCGCCAATGGCGGTGGCTGGCTGCAGGGAGGCGGCGGCCACCGCCTGGGCGGTGTTCAGGGCTGTGTGCTCCCGCAGGTTGTACACCGCCTGGTTGAGCTTGAGCACGCTGCCGGCGATGGTGCCGTCCGCCAGGCGG
This sequence comes from Clostridiales bacterium, assembly GCA_012728815.1. Classification (GTDB taxonomy): domain Bacteria; phylum Bacillota; class Clostridia; order Christensenellales; family Aristaeellaceae; genus UBA6115. The sequence goes on along the minus strand of JAAYEI010000003.1, from coordinate 22,118 downwards.
CACTCAATGCCCTTGACGTGGATGGGCTGGCCGCCCAGGGTGTATTCCCCGTCGCCCAGGCCGCCCGCGCGCGTGCAGTCGGTCACCAGCACCAGCCTGTCCTGCTTGAGTCCATGCAAAAAGGCAAAGAGCCCGGGGTGCACGTGGAAAGTGTCGGCAATCAGCTCCGTGGTCACAGGGGCCTGCAGCGCCGCGCCCACCACGCCGGGGTTGCGGTGGTTGAGGGGGCTCATGGCGTTGAACAGGTGGGTCACGTAGGAGGCGCCCGCCTGAATGGCTTCCAGCGCCTGCTCAAAGCTCGCGTTGGTGTGGCCGATGGACACCAGGATGTCGGAATTGGCGGTCACCTCGCGGATTATGTCCAGGCCGCCCGGCAGCTCCGGCGCCATGGTGAGGATGCGGATGATGTCCTGATGGGCCAGCACCTTGCCCGCGTCCGGGGGCAGGATGTCCTTCTCCGCCTGCGCGCCCTTGCGCTTGGGGTTGATGAAGGGGCCCTCGGCATGGGCGCCCAGCACCTGCGCGCCGGGGAAGTCAGGCTGCGCGCTTTCCGCCTTCAGGTCACGGATGGCGTCAAAGGCGGCTTCAATCTCCGGCCAGCTCACCGTCATGGTGGTGGGCAGGAAGCTGGTCACGCCGTTTTCCAACAGGCCTTGGGCAATGGTGCGGATGCCCGCCCGGCTGCCGTCTGAGGCGTCCTCGCCCAGGTAGCCGTGGATGTGCAGGTCCACCAGGCCGGGGGAGACGTACAGCCCGCCCGCGTCAATGATTTCACTGCCTGCCGGGACCTGGTCCGCCGCCACATGGCCATGGATGGTCTCATCAAACAGCAGGGCGCCGCCCCGCACCTCCTCCTGGCCAATCAGGAAGGTTCCATTCACCAAGGCTTTCATCATACATTCCTCGCTGTCAGCAGTCGTTCAACATCAGAAACATTATACCTCAAACAGGCCTGGTTCAACATAGCGGGGAAAATCATCCGCCAACCAATCAAGAAACATCCTACAAACTGGCGGGTCAAGAGGGAGGTGGGGCGCAAACCGCCGCCCGGATTGACAGCGCCGGGCCGCTTGTCTATATTGAAGATGGCATCAAGCTGAAAACCCGCACACCCACTGCCGCAAGCTGACCTGGCCTGCGGCAATCACTTGAGAGGACCACCGCCCCATGAGCGATTACCGCCCGCCCTACACACTGCAGCCTGGGGACCAGCCGCCCCCAGGCGGCCAGAGCATGCGCCGCTCCCGGCCCATGTTTGTCAACCTCAAAAACCGCCTGCACCTGCCTGGTGTGAACGAGCTGCTGGCGCCCTGCACCCAGCACCTGACTCCCAGCCAGTACAAACGCATGATGAGCGCCTGGCAGACCATGGACCGATTCCGGGTCTATGGCTTTGTGCAGTACAGCCGGGTGATCGGCCTTGTGGCCATGGAGGTGACCGGGGGGAGGGCCGGGCGCGTGCTCAGCCTGGCCGTGATGCAAAACCAGCAGGGCAGGGGCCTGGGGCGCCGGCTGCTGGTGGAGAGCTTCTGTTCCCTGGACCTGGAGGAGATGCGCGTCAGGAGCCTGGAGGATATTCTGGGCTTTTACCGCAAGCTGAATTTCAGGGTGGTGGATACCCAGGTGGCAGAGGACGGACAGCGGGTGTACACCTGCCTGCTCACCCGCCAGGCGCTTTATCGGGCCCACAGCCACGAGCATTCAGCCGGCGCCGTGCTCTTTTGCCAGGAGGGGGGCGAGCGGCTGTATGTGCTGGTGACGGAGCTGTCTGGCAACACCGGGCTGCCCAAGGGCCATGTGGAGCCGGGGGAGAGCGAGGAAGAGACTGCCCTGCGGGAAATCTACGAGGAAACGGGCATCCGCGCCACCCTGCTGCCCGGCTTTGGCGGGGAGCTGGTGTACCCTCAGGGACGGGGCATGCTCAAACACTTCACCTATTTTCTGGCCAGCTTCGGGCCAGACCAGCAGCCGGTTTCCGGCCCGGATGTCATCGCCCATGTCCTGCCTTATGACCAGGCGCTGCGGAAGCTGTCCTTTTCGGACGTGCGCGGCATCCTCCGGAAGGCCGAGGCCTTCCTGAACGAGGGGGGCGGTCAGCAGCGGCCATAAAGGCCCAAAACCCATATTTTCTGTTGCCCGCTGCTTGTTTTGCTGTTTCAAACCCGGCAAGCGGGTACACTCTTGTATGGCCATAGGCCATGAGGCTTGCTGACAAGCCTGGAGAGGAGAGACAGATGACCAACCTGATTCAGATTTTGATACAGCTGGTGTCCGGCGCCGCTGGGGGCAACGCGGTGGGCAAGGCCGCGCCCAAGATTTCCCTGGGCAGCCTGGGCGACACCATCACCGGCCTGCTGGGCGGGCTGGGCGGCGGCGCGCTCAGCGGCGGCCTGGCTGGCCTGCTGGGCGGGGGTGACATCGGCAGCATCATCGCCAACGTGGTGGGGGGTGGCGTAGGCGGCGGCGTGCTGACCGCCATCGTGGGCGCCATCAAGAACATGGTTGCCAAGAAATAAGTGCGCGCAGCCGCAAACCGCCGGGCAGACCTTTCAGGTCACCCGGCGGTTTGCTGTTGTCTGTTCACCGAAATGCGATGCATATTGCGATGCATATTGAAATGTCCGGCTGTCCTTAAATCACATCCGGCGGCATCTCGGGCCGCGGGCCAAAGTAGTCGGTCATCTGCGCGTCGGTCAGCTCAAACCACTCCTTGACCTGGTCCCAGCAGAGGGTGGGGCGCTTCTTGACCACGTTCTTCAGCCGGTCCACGCGCACGTTCCAGTAGCGCATGGCGCCGTCCACGGTCTGGGGCTGGTCCATGTCGATGCTTTTGAGGTTGTAGGAAGCCCAGCGGTTGAAGTGCATCATCATCTCGGGGCGCAGGATGTTGTAGGCCTCCTCCACCTGAGCCAGCATCACCTCGGTGGGCAGCTGGCGGAAGATCTCCCCGAAGCGGCGCAGGAACTTGTCCCGCATCTGGTCGTTCTCCAGCAGCTTGCGGATGAGGGTGTTGTCTATGGCCCGGTTGACGCCGGTGCCCCTGGGGTCCAGGATGTTGCGGATGCCGTTGAAGTTGGAGTTGAACAGGCCATAATCCAGGTCAAACAGAATCCAGCGCCACTTGCCGCCGGGCAGCTTGTAGTAGCGGATGTTGCCGGTGTCGCTGTTGGCGAAGTAGGCCTCGATAATCATGTAGTCAAAATAGTTGTCCACGTCGATGCGGTCCGTCAGGTACTGCAGGTCCTCCGGGTTCTTGCCCGGGGAGAGGGTCTTGGCGGTGCGCACCATCTCGTTGTACTCGGCGTTGCTGCCCCAGTAGGGCTTGCCGTTGGCCTCCAGGATGGTCATGTTGTCCGCCTGCTCCAGCGGCAGCCCCTCGTGCTGGGCAACGAAGTAGCGGCTGACCCGCTCGCGCATGTTGTAGTGCCCCCAGTACTGGCCGTTCAGGTACACGATCACCGGGTTCCAGGCCTGGTGCAGCACGTTGGTGTCCAGGCGGTCCACCAGGCGGGACTGCACCCCGTCCACCATGCGCGTCCACACCGCGTCATTGCCGCTGACCCGCAGGACGAAGGATTTGTACACGTCAAAGGGCCTGTCATCAAACAGCGCGGCGTTGAAATACTTTTCCCCGAAGCGCGCCCGGGCCTGCACCTTGAAGGATTTTTGCGGCATGTCCAGCGAATACTGCCCGATCAGGCCAAAGGTGACCCCCTGGCTGAACAGCGGCGGCTCATCATAGTTGAACATCTCCGCGAAGCCCGGGCGGTGCAGCTTGCCAACCTTGCGGTAGGTGGGCAGTGGGTTGTCAAAGGTGATTTTTTTGTACTGCAGGATGTCAATGCCCTCGCCCAGGGCCAGCATGCCGGTTTCCTGGTTCCACAGCTCCTCCGGGTCCGCGGTCAATGCCACCACCGGCAGGGAAAAATAGGTCTTGAGGATGTAGGTGGCGGTGATGGTGTCCGAGGGCTGCAGGCCATTCACGAAGCTGCGCGCGCGCAGCACCGCGGTGTCCGTAAACCGCAGCGGCTGCGAGTAGACAAGGGAATTGTTGATGGTGGGGATGGAGCCGTCCAGGGTGTAGCGCACCTGGCTGCCCTCGGGCACCTCAATGCTTACCACCACGTCCTGGTCATACAGGCCGCCTGCCTGGGAGAAGGCGGGCAGGGGCGCAAAGCCGGGGAAGCCGGTGTTGTTGGCGGCGCCGGGGGAGGGGGTGTCAAAATAAAAAAAACCATCCTTCGCGGCGTTTCTTCCGTATGAAATGTTCGTGGGGATTTCCGGCAGCACCATCCGGTCCAGCACCCGGCCCTCGGCATCCGACAGCGTGGCCACCTCACCGCCCGCGCGCTTGAAGGCAAAGCTGGCGCGCAGGTTGGCGGCGTCCGTGCCCGGCGTGGGGCTTTTGTCCATGTGGATGATCTTGTGCTCCCCAGGCCAGATGTAGGTGCCCTGGGGGAACTGCCATTTACGCGGCCAGCTCAGGTTGTCCGACAGCCCCCAGCCGCTGATGTCCACCACCTGGTCGCCTTCGTTGACAATCTCACACCAGTCGCCGAAGGGCATACCCTGGCTGACCACCACGCTGTCATTGCTGCTCATGACCTCAGACAGAAAGACCTTGTGGGGGTTCATGGCGCGCAGGTATTCATCCGCCTGGCGGAAGCCCGCCGCGTCGTTGGCCAGCCCCGGGGTGGGGATGGTGTACACCCGCCACTCGCGGCTGACAGGGTCCCGTCCAAAGCTGTGGTCTACCGGCATGTTGGGGTAGGTGATGCGGTCTTGCAGCTGGCCCTGGCGGGTGGACAGGGTGAGGGTCTCGCCCTCCCCGGCCAGGGAGAAGTTGGTGTGGGGGATGCCGCCGGGGTTGTCACGGTGTTTGCCGGAGGCGAACACCAGATAGTACCCATGAGGGGCGATGGCCGCGCCCTCGGGGAAGACCCACTTGACCGGGCGCTGTTCGTTGTCCGACAGCGCGAAGACGCTCAGGTCAATGATCTCATCGCTGTTGCTTTTCAGCTCAATCCAGTCGTTGAGCTCCCCGTCCTCATCGCGCAGGCCGCTGCGGGGCGCTGGGCACACCTCGTTGATGACCAGCAGGCCGCTCTCAATGAGGTAGTTGCTCATGTAGGCGTTGAAGCCTTCCACGTTGTTGGTGTAGCCGGGGGTGTACAGCTCGCTCTTGGCGAACTGCCCGTCCTCCTTCAGCGCCCAAACCTCATCCGCGTTGAGGGTGGGGGTGTCTTCCACCTTGTCAATCACATAGCCACTCTGGTCAAACAGGTAGATGCTGGCGGTGATGCTGGAAATTTTAAACTTGGCGTGCAGCGGGCGGCCAGGCTCGTTCTGGTTGGTGTTGTCGCAGAACACCACGATGCGCTCGTCCGGCTGCAGGGTGATGTCCGGGAAGATGAAGCGCGCCCGGTCCGGCCGGTTGGACAGGGACAGCCCCTGCAGGTTGTAGGGCTGGTCCGCCATGTTGGTCAGCTCCAGCCAGTCGGGAAAGTTGCCGTTCTCATCCGGCAGGGCGGCGCTGTTGTCCGCCATGATTTCAGTGATGCGCAGCCCCTCATACCGGCTGGTGATGGAGCCGTCAGGCGCCACGTTCAAGGCCCGCTGGGTGGTTTCCAGCGGTGAAATCAGAACAAGCAGGGCGATGAGCGCCACGCACACCACCAGCAGGCCCAGCCGGGATTCCTTGCGCTGCGCGCGCCGGGTGGTCTTGCGACCCGGTCCTTTGCTCATCTGATGTCCTTCCTCAACAAATCAATACTCCCTGAGCACCAGGATGGTCTGCCCGGGGTTCAGGCTGGGTTCCAGGCGGATGACGCGGGGGTGGTTTTTAAATTCCTCCCGCACCATGTCCTTGATGGCGCGGCCCTGGTTGTGGCCATGGATGACCTTGAGCCGGTAGTCCGCCGCGGTGGCGCGCGCCAGGGCGGAAGACAGCGCGACGCGGGCTTGATGCAGGTTCTTGCCGTGCAGGTCCAGCTCCATGGTGTTGCCCTCCCCCAAAATCATGAACAGTATAGTGCATACGGCCATTCAAATCAAGCGGGATGGTCGAAAGGCCTTGATATTACAGGCTTTTATCTTTCCAAATTGTTAAGGATCAAATCCAGGTAGCGCGCCACGATGTCTTCGTGGCCGTTGGCGAACAGCATCCTGGTGCCCACCGCGTCCTCAATTTCGTTGAACACCAGCCGCCCCTGGTGCAGGATGAAGTCGATGCCCACCAGCCCAAAATCAAACAGCCGGATGATCTGCCGCACCAGGCGCTCGTCCGCCTGGTGCAGCCGGTAGGGCACCGCGTCGCCCCCCTGGCCGATGTTGCTGCGAAAGTCGCTGTCGCTGCGGCGCATCATCACCGCGATGATCTGCTGCCCCAGCACATAGGCGCGCACATCCCGCCCCGGGGTGTCGCTCATGGCCTGGGCCAGCGCCGGTGCGCCTGCCAGGCTGGTCATCGCTTGCAAAAACTGCTCCCGGTCCCGCGCCAGGTAAACCTGCCGCCCCCCGCAGGCGTGCGCCGCCTTGACCACCACGGGGTAGGGCAGGGGGGAGTCCGTCTCGTCTCCCCGCAGGAAGACGGTGTCCATGGCCGGGGCCAACTGGCTGATCAGCTGGTGGGTCAGCCGCTTGTCATTGCAGATATGGGCCACCCTTGCGTTGTTGTACACCGGGATGCCAGCCAGCTCAAACTGGGCGCTCAGCAGCGGCTGGTTCAGCCGCATCACCGCGGCATCGGGCAGGGGCAGCCCGCCCAGGTGGCGGATGCTGGTGGCGGTGCCCTGGATGCCAAAGGCAAGCTCCTCATACAGCACCAGGTGCAGGCCCACCCCGCGCGCCCGGGCGGCCTCCTCCCATTTGCCGATAAAAAAGCGGTTGCGCGCCACATTGTCCGCCTCGTACACCAGCCAGATTGTGCTCACAGCGCCTCCTTCAGCAGCCGCATGACGGGCTGTGCCGGGTTGATGCCGGTCACCTCCATCAGTTTCAGAAAATGGGCGTTGGAGTTCACCTCGCACACCAGCGGCCCCTGCCGGCTTTGCAGCAGGTCCACCCCGGCGAAGTCTGTGCCGCAGGCCGCGCAGGCCCTCAGCGCCAGGTCAATTTCTTCCCTGGTGGGGGAATAGGGGCTGGCGGTGGCGCCGTTGGCTACATTGGCGCGGAAATCCCCCTCCAGGTTCTGCCGGCGGATCGCGGCCACCACCTGGCCGCCTACCACAAACAAACGCAGGTCCTGCCCCGCGGCCTCGCGCACAAAGTGCTGGAAGAGCACCTCCTTGTCCGCGGTGTGGGACAGCAGCTGCTTGAGCTGGGCCAGGGTGTGGGCCAGGTAGACCTGATGCCCGAAGGAACCCTTGCCCTCCTTCACCACCAGGGGAAAGGTCAGCTGCCGCCCCACCTCCTCTGCAAAACTCAGGTCCCCGTAGCCAATGCCCGGGTAAGTCTTGGGGCAGATGATGGTCTGGGGTTGGGGGATGCCTGCCTGGTCCAGCACCAGGGTGGTCAACGTCTTGTCATCGCAGATGCGGATGGCCCGCTCCATGTTCAGCAGGCGGATGCCGGCCATCTCCAGCCGCTGGGCCAGGCGCAGGTCCTTGTCCAAAAACAGGGCGGCTGCGGGCGCGCCGTCCAGGCTGTCCGGGCTGATGAAGTCGGCGTTGGTTTTCACTTCCAGGGCCAGCCCGGCCTCCTTTGCGGCGTCAAGCAGCGCCTGCCGCATCGCAATGAAGGAGGCGCCGCGCAAAAAGGCGTTCACAACCAGCCAGGCTCTCTTCATACGTTCCCTCCATCCACTCAGGTCAGGGCTTAGTTTACCACGGATGGCCCACCAGTGGTATATTGCGGCCCCTCCCCCGCCTGTGGTATGATGGGCGTGTAAAAATTGTGTAAACTGTAGCAGGCTTCTTGAGTGAACGCTGGAGGGAACGTTGGACGTATTGGTATTGGCAAACCCCATGACCTGGCACGAGGTGCTGATTCGCATCATCGCCGCGGTCACCGTTGGCTGCGTCATCGGCATTGAGCGCGAGTACAAGAACCGCCCGGCCGGCATGCGCACCCATGGCCTGGTCTGCCTGGGGGCGGCCATTGTGGCGGTGCTGGAAGGTTTGCTGATCAAATCCGTGGGCAGCCTGGGCGGGGATGACGTGGGCATCTCCCTGGGGCGCATTTCCGCGCAGGTCATCAGCGGCATCGGTTTTCTGGGGGCGGGCACCATCTTCATCGCCCAGAAGAAGATTTCCGGCCTGACCACCGCCGCCAGCCTGTGGAACGTGGCCTGCCTCGGGCTGATGATTGGCTTTGGCTACTACTACCTGGCCCTCATCATCGGCTTTTTCATCATGATTGTGCTCACCGTGCTGCAGCGCATCATCCATGTGAACACCATCAAGCGGGTGGAGATCCGCTTCACCAACCGCAGCGCCACCCTGCCCTTCATCATGGATTATTTCCAGAAGCACAAAATCAAGGTGCTGGACATTGACTTCCACATTGAGCACCTGCCGGAAACCCAGTACCCGGACAAGAACATCTACACCAACCTCTACTCCCTGCATATCCCCAGCGACCTGCACTTCTCCGACATGGTGGGCCACCTGTCCGAAAACCTGGACATCCAGGCGGTGCGCACGCGGAACGTGTAGCCCGGCCGCCGGTCACTGTCGCGCCATATCCCATATTCAGACAAGCTGAACAGCCATAAAAAATGCTTCCCCGCGCTTGCGGCCACCATGTGCCAGGCGCGGGGAAGCATTTTTCCGCAGGGGACAGGGAGGGAAGGGCAACCCATCCCTGGCAGCATCACTATTGCGATGTCTGCTTATACGCCAGGCTCCTCAACTCTTCACCAATCCCTGACCTGTACAGGGGGACGGCATGCGGGAGATCCCCGCAAACCACGTGAAAGGGTTAGTCTGCCCTGTACAGCGTGTTCCCGCCGATGAACTCCCGCAGGATGCTCAGCGGGGGAATCTCGTCATAGATCTCCGGGTCCGCCGGCAGCAGGTAGTTCATGATCTTCAGCAGCCGGTTCACCTTGATGTAATGCGGGCTGTCCGTGGGCACCTGGTAGAGCACGTCGGCAAAGTTCTTCAGGATGGGCAGTTCATAGTGGAGCGCGGAGTTGAACACAATGTCCGCGTTCTCCTGATAGGGGAAGATCCACTTCTCCTCCCCCCGGCGCACGCTGTCCCACATCTCCAGGGTCTTCAGCGGGGGCGTGTTGCGGAACTGGTGGTCGCGCACGATGCGCCGCAGCAGCCGCGCGTCGGTGGTGCGGATGCGGTTGTGCCGGTCCAGGTTGATGGTGGTCAGCTGGCTGATGTAGATGCGGCAAATCAGCCGGCTGTCCACCTGTTCGTGCAAGGCCGGGTTCAAGCCGTGGATGCCCTCGATGATCAGCGGGCTGTTGTGCCCGATTTTCATCATCACCGACTCCGGCGCCCGGCGCTGGGTGGTGAAGTCAAAGCGGGGCATGGCGGTTTCCTGCCCGGAAAGCAGGCTGTTGATGCACGCGCGCAGGTAAGGCACGTCCAGCGCGCTGATGGCCTCCAGGTCCGGCTGGCCGTTGGCCTCCAGGGGCAGCTTGTCCCGGTCCTTGTAAAAATCATCCATGGACAGGATCACCGGCTCCAGGCCGCCCACCTTCAGGTGCACGGCCAGCCGGTTGGCGAAGGTGGTCTTGCCGCTGGAGGAGGGCCCTGCGATGAAGACAGCGCGCGCGCCGCGGTTGGCGATGTCCTCCGCGATTTCGGTCAGGGTTTTTGAGTGGAAGGCTTCGTTCACGCGGATAAACTCCCGCAGATTGTGGTTGGCCACCAGGCCGTTGAGCTCAGCCGCCGTGTTGCAGCGCAGCACCTTGCACCAGTAGTTGGACTGGGCGAACACCGCCATGTGCTTGGGCAGGCTGACATACTCGGATGCCACCTCGGGGTTGTCCTTGTCCGGCAGCAGCAGGACCAGGCCCGGGGCGCGGGCGCGCAGGGCAAAGGCGCGCAGCATGCCGGTAGAGGGCAGCATGGCGCCATAGAAATACTCGGACAGCCCGCCGCAGGTATAGATGTTGAAGAAATCATAGGGCCGGTAGCTGAGCAGCTTGGCCTTGTCCATCTCATCCTGGCTGATAAAATAGGAGATGGCCTCCTCCCGGCTCCAGCGTGTGCGCACAAAGGGCAGGTCCTTTTGGATCAGGTCCCACATCATGCCCTCCAGCGCGGACACGTCCGCGGGGGTCAGGCGGCGGCCCTCCATCTCAATGTAGACGCCCTGGCCGATGGAGTGCTCAATGCGCAGCTTATAGTCTGGAAACAGCTCCTTGGCCGCCATCAGCAGCACAAAGCGCAGCGAGCGCTCAAAAATACGCTTGCCCTCCTCATCCCGGTAGGTGATGGGCACCAGGGTGGCCGAGTCCTCAATGACCGCGCTGAGCTCCAGCACATCCCCCTCATGGAAGCAGGCAAAGACCTGCTCGGCTTCCTCACCCAGCATGTTGTGCAGGATGTCGCCCAGGGTGCGCGGCTTGTCGGATGTCCAGGTCTTGCCATTGAGGGTGATCTTCATGCGTAGGCCTCCTTTGACTTCAGCTGGGCGACCTTGTTGGCCCACTGGAGATGCTTGGTCTTCACATAGGCGGCGCTTTGCTGGTCAGACAGCGTGGCGCGCCGTCTGACCATGTTTTTGCCCTGGGCGTTCTTGTCCAGGATCAGGTCCACAAACACCAGGCCGTGGTCCGGGCAGTCCGCCAGCGCGCGCCAGTTCTGGCCCCTCAGGGGCACATAGCCCTCAGGGATGGTCAGCCGCCTGCCGCAGGCAGGGCAGTTGGGCTGCTGGGCGGGCCGGCTGGCCAGCGCCTGGCGGATGGTGGTGAAGCGCAGGTCATCCGCCTGTTCCTCCCGGGTTTTTTTGGCCGGGGTGATCTCCCGTGCCTTCTGGGGGAACTCCAGCACCCGGGCGGCGTCCTCCATCTGCTGGAAGACCAGGGCGGTGTAGTAGGCATCATCCACCGCGCTGTGAAAGGGGTGCTCGGGGCTGGCCTGGATGTTGAACCGCTTCATGGCGCTGGACAAGCCCGCGCGGTTTTTGGTGTTGCCGTCCTGCACCCCGAAAAACCGCTGCAGGTCATACACCGGGGGCATGGCGCGCTCATCCTTGAGGTAAAAGTTCAGGTTTTGCTGGAAGACGGAGATGTCGTCACAGCCCCAGGTAATCAGGGCGAACTCCTCCCCGCACCAGGCCACGAAGCGTGTCAGCGCTTCCTTGAACTGCGGCGCCCCGTAGAGGTCATCCTGGGTGATGCCGGTGATGCGCGAGATGCGCGGGTGCAGCTTGCGGTACAGCCCGGGTTGAATGAATTGGTTGAAGGAGCCCACCATGCGCAGCTGGCTGTCCAGCTTGACCGCGCCAATCTGGATCAGGTCAAACATCAGCTGCTTGCCGTGGCGGCGGTACTGGGCGCTCAGGTGGGAGAGGGGTTGGTTCCATTCCAGGTCCATCAGAATATAGTGCACATTACGCTCCATCTCTTGTTTTGATCATATTTGCCGCGCTGCGGCCGGCCAGCGCGCCGGTGGAAAACGCGATCTGCAGGTTGTAGCCGCCGGTCAGCGCGTCCACATCCAGCAGCTCCCCGGCAAAATACAGCCCGTCCACCAGGCGGGAGGCCATGGTGGAAGGGTTGACCTGCCGCACATCCACCCCGCCGCGGGTGATCACCGCTTCCTTGAAGGGCCGGTGGGCGCGCAGGCGCAGCGGCAGGCGCTTAAAGCCCTCCAGCAGCGCCTCGCGCGCTCCGGCACTCAGCTGGTGCAGGGGCAGGTCCCCCGGCAGGCCCAGGATGCCCGGGAAGGCGGCGGCAAGGCTGGCGGGCAGGTAGGCGGGCAGCAGGCCGCTCAGGCTTTTGCGGCCCTGCGCCGCGATGTCCTTGACCAGCCGCTGGCGCAACTCCTCCCGGGGGATGGCCGGCTTGACATCCACCCAGACCTGCGCCTGCGCCACATCCAGCCCGGCCAGGTGGCTGCTGAGGGTGAGAGCCAGGGGGCCGGAAACGCCATAGTGGGTGAACAGCAGCTCGCCCTGCCCGCGCCAACTGCCCCTGGGCAGCCAGCTGGCGCGCAGGGCCACGTTTTTCAAGGTCAGGCCCTGCAGGGCCCTGGGCCAGTCGTCCAGGGTGTCAAAACCGGTCAGCGCGGGGGACAGGGGTGTCACCCGGTGTCCCAAGCCCTCCGCGATGCCGTGGCCCATGCCGGTGGAGCCGGTGGCAGGGTAGGACAGGCCGCCAGTGGCCAGGATGAGGGCCAGGGCCGGGATGAACTCCCCGCTGGCCAGCCGGGCGCCGGTGACGCGACCATCGTCTGTCACCACCTGGTTCACCTGCGCCATCAGCCGGATCTCCTGCGGGGCCAGGCCGCCCTGCAGGGCGCGGGTGACATCGGAGGCTTTATGGCTGGCCGGGAACACCCGTCGCCCGCGCTCCACCACGGTGGGGCAGCCCAGCTGTTCCAGCCAGGCCCGCAGGCCGGCGGGGTCCAGGGCGCTCAGGGCGGAATACAAAAAGCGCGGGTTGCGCGGCACCTGGGCCAGGAACTCCTGAAGGCCGCAGAGGTTGCTGACATTGCAGCGCCCTTTGCCGGTGATGTACAGCTTTTTGCCCAGCTTGTCATTGCGCTCCAGCAGCAGCACCCGGGCGCCCTGCGTCTTGGCGGCCAGGGCGGCGGCCAGGCCCGCGGGACCGCCGCCCACCACCACGACGTCAATGGTCAAGCAGTTCCTCCAGCCTGGGGTAGTAGAGGCTGTTGTTGTTGACAAAGCCGCCCACAAAGCTGACCGTCATGTGCCCCTGCAGGATGAGGGCCACGTCGGTGCCCTCCTCGGCCTGCTCCTTCATCACCCCGTCCTCCAGCCAGTAGTAGCGCTGGCCGCGCGGGTTGATGCGCTCCACGTACTCATCCAGCCAGTAGCTCTCGCTGATGGGGGTAATCTTGACCGGCTTGACCTGGTCAGGCGGCAGGCTGGGCGCGTTGAGGTTGCAGAAGGTCAGCCGCGGCATAGGGCGCTTGTGGATGTAGTCCATGATCAGCAGCGCCTGCTCGGCCAGCTTGACGCGCATCTCCTCGGTGGCCTTGGTTTCAATGGAGATGGCCATGCTGGGCAGGTACAGCATGGCGGCTTCCCGGGCTGCCGCCGCTGTGCCTGAATAGAACAGGTCGGTGCCCACGTTGACCCCGTCGTTGATGCCTGAGAGGCAAAAGTCAAAGGGCTTGTCCGTCAGCTTGCGGCCAATGCGCACGCAGTCCACCGGCGTGCCGTTGATGGCGAAGGCGGGGAAGTGCGGGTCAATATCGCGCTGATGCACCATCAGCGACTCGTTGATGGTGAGCCGGTGGCCGGTGGCGCTTTGCTGGGTGGCGGGGGCCGCCACCACCACGCTGTGCCCGGCCTGGGCGGCAACCCGCGCCAGGGTCAGGATGCCGCTGGCGTAGATGCCGTCGTCATTGGTAACCAGGATGTGCATGGTATCACCTCAAGATGTGGGTTTGCGCTGCGGCGGGCGTATGCCCGCGAACAGCACGGAGGCAAAGGTAAGCGCCAGGGCAATCGCGCCGATGCCGGCCAGGGTCTCAAGGCCAATCTGGCCGGCGCGCTCCAGGTCGTTTTCCGACAGCGCCATCATGGTGCGGTACAGCCCCAGGCCCGGCACGGTGGGGATGATGGAGCTGATCAAAAACAGCGTGGTGGTGCGCTCCACCACCCGGGCGGTCACCTCACACAGGATGCCCACCAGCAGGCCGGAGACAAAGAAGCCCAGCATCCCGCCGATGAGCTGGTAGGCCGCGTAGCCCAGCAGGCCGATCAGCGCGGTGAACACCAGGGTAGACCTGGGCTGGCGCAGCAGCTTGCCAAAGGAGAGGGCGGCCGCCATGCAGGCCAGCGCGCGGATCAGGCTGTCCATATCATACCCCTGAGCCACAGGGCGGCCGCCACGCCGGCGGACAGCAGCACCGCGCTGATCAGCGCTTCTGCGCCCCGGGCCAGGCCGGAGACCAGGTCCCCGCGGATGGTGTCGCGGATGGCGTTGGTCATGGCCAGGCCAGGGAGCAGCGGCATGATCACCCCGGTAATCAGCGCCTCCTGCCCGACAGGCAGCTGCCAGATCGAGCCAAGAGAAGCCAGGGCCAGCGAGGCCAGGGCGGCGGCAAAGCCCAGCACAAAGGCGCGCAACTGGCCGGGCACGCCGCGGCGCACCAGGGGCGTCTGCAGCGCCTGCACCAGGAAGCCTGTCAGGAAGCTCAGCCCGAACTCCAGCAGCCCTCCGCCAAACATCACGGTAAAGAAGGCCGCGGCCAGCGCGTAGTACAGGGCCGACAGCTGCCAGGGGCGGGGCGGGTCCTGGCGCAGGGCCAGCAGCTGGCGGTGGGCTTGCGCCGCGGGCAGCTGGCCGCTTGCCGCCAGGCGGGAGATGGTGTTCACCCCGTCAATCCGGTCCAGGCGCATGCTGCGCTCCGTCACCCGGAAGACCCGGGTCAGCTGCCCTTCCCTGGTGGTGGCGGAGAGCGTGAAACCGGTGGGGAAGGCCATCACCTGCGCGTCCTCCAGGCCATAGGCGGCGCACATGCGCAGGGCGGTATCCTCCGCCCTGTAGGTCTCCCCGCTGCTCTCCAGGATGGTACGCGCCGCCAACGCCGCGCTGTCCAGCCCCACAACCTCGTCGCTTCCCATGGTCCCTCCCATTGAACAATTATCCTATCATGAAAGGCCTTCCTGGGCAATGTTTTGGGCTGACGCGGCATGCACTTTGCCAGGTGTTTGCCCGTCTGCGCCCCATCTTGTCCTTGCGCGCCCGCCTGCTTCCCTCTATACTGTGCGCGAGGTGCTTGTATGACAGCTGTTGCAGCCCCCATCCTCCGACCCAACCGCGACCAGTCCCTTCTGAAGCTGGTGGCCATTTTGACCATGGCGGTGGACCATACCGGGGTCATATTTTTCCCGGGCGTGCTCTGGCTGCGCGTCATCGGGCGCATCGCCTTCCCCCTGTTTTGCTGGGGCATCGTCCTTGGCGCCGAGCGCACGCGGGATTGGCGACGCTACGTGCTGCGCCTGGCCGGGCTGGCGGTCCTCTCCCAACCTTTTTACATGCTGGCCCTCAACCACGGCCTGTGGGACCTCAGCGTCATGGCCACCCTGCTGCTGGGGCTGCTGGCTATCCAGGGCATGCGGCTCAAATGGCGTTACAGCCAGGTGTGGGCGCCCATCCTGTGCCTGGTCGTGGCGGCCAGCCTGCGCATGGACTATGGCTGGCGCGGCGTGCTGCTGATTATCCTGATGCACCTGGCCCGCGACAGCCGCGGCGGCCTGGCCGCGCTGATGGTGGCCTTCTGCCTGTACTGGGGCGGGGGCGGCACGGTGATTCCCCGCGGGCTGGTGATGGGGCTGGCCAGCACCCCCATCACGGCGCTCAACCGGGGGCTGGTGGAGCTGCTGGGGCTGTTCCGCCTGCAAAGCATGGCCATCCTCGCGCTGCCCCTGATGCTTGTTCAAACCGGCAGCGGCCTGCGCATCCCCAGGTGGCTGGGCTACCTGGCTTACCCGGGCCACCTGGCGCTGCTGTGGCTGCTCAAAATTTTGCTGGATGCCCTGTAACCACCCTGAATGAACCACACCGGAGGATGTTGATTTGCGCAAATCCCTGATCATGCTGCTGACCCTTCTGCTGCTCCTGGCCCTGGTGCCGGCCGTGTCCGCCCAGGACAGCCCGCTGCGCCTCATGGGCTATGAGGAGGCGGACAGCAACCGTGTTTGGGCCAACCACCGCTTTTTTGAGCGCATGGAAAATCTGAGCGGGCTGAAGTTTGAGTTCATCCAGCACAGTGACCTCGCCGGCTACCGCGAGGCGCTCAACGCCTACCAGCCAGACGACCCGGACCTTCCCCAGGTGCTGTTCAAGGCCCGGCTGGACCCGGTCTGGGCCCAGCAATTGCTGGAGCGCGGCCTGCTGGTGGACCTGGCGCCCCACCTGGCCGAGCACGCGCCCAACCTGCATGCCCTCATGCAGCGGGACCCGGCAATCGCCCGCGCCATCACCTTGCCAGGCGGTGCCATCCCCGCCCTGCCCTACATCGCAGACAAGCCCGGCCAGAACATCCTGTGGGTCAACAAAGCCTGGCTGGAGGAGCTCAAGCTGCCCCTGCCTGCCAGCCTGGAGCAGTTTGAGCAGGCGCTTGCGGCCTTCAAAACCCGCGACCCCAACCGCAACGGCCGCCAGGACGAGGTTCCCCTCAGCGCCCTGGGTCCCTACGATTTGAAGTACCTGGCCCATGCCTGGGGCCTGGTGGGCAACGATTTCAACCTCTATGTGGATGAGGAGGGCCAGGTGCGGTTTATGCCGCTGGCGGAAAACTTTGGGGCTTTCCTGGGCGGGCTTGCCAGCTGGTATGAGCAGGGCCTGCTGGACCGGGACAGCTTCACCGCCATTGACAGCCTGCGCCGGGTGACCGACGCCAAGGCGACCAACCGCTTCGGCGCCTTCCTGGCGCCCCTGCCCACGGTGGTGGTGCCCTTGGAGTGGACCACCCAGTACCATGCGCTGCTGCCCTTCCCCCATGAAGGCCAGGCGGTCTACCGCGCGGTGGCCGGCAGGGTGTACTACGGCGCCTTCGCGCTCACCAGCGCCAGCGGGGTGGACCTGCCGCGCCTGCTGTCCTGGGTGGACAGGCTCTATGCTCCGGAGGGGGCCATCCTGGCCGGTGTCGGCGTGGAAGGGGAAGACTATGTGGTTGATGGCGACGGCAGCTGGCGGCTGCTGAGGGAGCCGGGGGACAGGGTCTACCTGTCCGAGGTCATCATTGCCACCGACCACGCGGCCCCTGGCATCGCCATGGACGGGTTCCAGCGCAGCTTTTCCGATCCCCTGGTGCGCAGCCTGAGCGAGCAGACCGACCAGGTGGCGGCCGCGTCCATCCTGCCCTTCCCGGACATCCCCCTGACCCAGGCGGAGATGGATGCCATCGCGCCCTTGCAGGCGCAGCTGGGCCTGTATGTGGACGAGTCCATCGCGCGCTTTGTGCTGGGGGAGTGGCAGGTCACGCCGGAGCAATTGACCGCCTTTCAGGAGCGGCTGAACGAGCTGGGGGTGGAGCAGTTTCTTGGCATCTGGCAGCAGATTTATGACAGGGGGATGGGCAAGGATGGCGTATAACCAGGCAAAGGCACAGCTCAAGCGGCTGGATGACAGCGCGCAGCAGGCGCGCTGGCGGCGGATGATTGACCTGCATCAGCAGCATTTCGGCCAGGCCCAGGCCCTGTACGCGCTCAGCGCGCCCGGGCGCGCGGAGATTGTCGGCAACCACACCGACCACAACAACGGCCAGGTGCTGGCCGCCGCGGTCAACCTGGACACCGCCGCCCTGGTCAGCCCACGGGAGGACCTGCAGGTGCGGGTGTTTTCAGACGGCTATGGCTGGATTACCCTCAGCCTGGACCAGCTCACCCCCGGCAGCCAGCCCCCGGGCACTTCCGCCGCGCTGATCGCCGGGGTGGCCGAGGGGCTGGTGCAGCGGGGTTACCGCGTCGGCGGCTTTGAGGCCGTGGTGTCTTCCGATGTGCTTTCCGGCTCTGGTCTGTCCTCCTCCGCCGCCTTTGAGGTGCTGGTCTGTTACCTTTTCGATGTGCTCTACAACGGCGCCACGATTGATTTCGTCACCCGCGCGCAGGTTGGCCAGTATGCCGAGAACACGCACTTCGGGAAACCCAGCGGCCTGATGGACCAGATGGCCTCCTCCTCCGGCGGCCTGGTGGCCATTGATTTTGGGCAGGCCAGCCCCCAGGTGCGCGCCATTCCCTTCTCCTTTATGGAAGCGGGCTATCACATGGTGATTGTCAACACCGGCGGCAGCCACGACAACCTGACCGACGCCTACGCGGCCATCCCCCATGAAATGAAGGCGGCCGCCGCCGCCCTGGGGGTGGGCCTGCTGCGGGAGGCGCCTTTTGTGCGCTTCCTGGGCAGCCTCAGCCAGGTGCGGGCGCAGGCAGGGGACCGCGCGGTGCTGCGCGCGCTGCACTTCTACCAGGAAAACCAGCGGGTGCAGCAGGCGGCGGATGCGCTGGAAGCGCGCCGGCTGGATGCCTTCTTTGAGGCGGTCAACGCCTCGGGCCTGTCCTCTGAGACCCAGCTGCAGAACATCCATGTGCATGAGCAGGAACAGCCCATGGCGCTGGCCCTGGCGCTGGCGCGGCAGGTGTTGCAGGGGCAGGGTGCCTGCCGGGTGCATGGCGGGGGCTTCGCGGGCACCACGCTCAATTTCGTGCCGCTGGCGCGGCTGGACGCCTTTACCCAAACCATGGAAGCCCTCTTTGGCCCAGGCTGCTGCCACAGCCTGGATGTGCGCGCCCAGGGCCCGGTGCGGGTTTTCCAGGTCTGACCCGGGGCAGCGCTTGACTGCGCTCTTTCCGGGTGGTAAAATGACAGCAACTTCAAACCAAGCGTCTTCGGGGCGGGGTGCGATTCCCCACCGGCGGTGAAAGCCCGCGAGCCAATTGGCTGACATGGTGCAAATCCATGGCCGACAGTACAGTCTGGATGAGAGAAGACGGGCAGAAATGCCCATTGTTCGTCCCAAACCTTTGCTTGGGGCGAATCAATATTTTGGGGAGGTACACCATGCAAAGGAGCATCCACCGCACCACCAACCTGACCTTCGCAGCGCTTATGACAGCGCTGGCCATCATCCTCAGCTACTTTCCGGAGATTCCCCTGGCCTTCTTTGCCCCCTGGCTGAAGCTGGATTTCTCCTTCACCCCGCTGCTGCTGCTGGGCTTTTCCATCGGGCCCGGGATGATGGTGGTGGCGCTCATCATCACCAACCTGGTGCACATCATCGGGGGCACCACCGCGGGCGTGGGGGAGCTGGCCAACCTGCTCATCGGCCTGTCCTTCCTGTTGCCGCCCGCCCTGCTCTACCAACGCAAAAAAACCCGCGCCAACGCCATCATCGGCATGGGCATCGGCGTGGTACTGATGATGCTCACGGGCGTGCTGGCCAACCGCTTCATCCTGCTGCCTGTTTTCTTTGGCCCGGGTTTTTCGGAGGCCCTCAAGGGGATGGGGATGACGGTGAACAGCTATCTCTTTGGCGCCATCGCGCCATTCAACCTGATCAAGGGGCTGGTCAATGCCCTGATGGTGTTCATGCTGTACAAACGCCTGTCCATCCTGATGAAAGAGGTCGAGGAAGATCAGAAAGCTGCTGTCAACCACTCCTGAATACACCAGGCGCCTGGGCGCGTGGCTGGCTCGGCGGCTACGCGGCGGGGATGTGCTGCTGTTGCAGGGCCCCCTGGGTGCCGGCAAGAGCGAGCTGGCCCGGGGCATCGCCTGGGGGCTAGGGGTCACGGGCCCGGTTACCAGCCCCACCTTCACCTTGCTCAACATCTATGAGACCGGCGCCATCCCCCTGCACCATTTTGACTGGTACCGCATCGAGGACCCGGAGGAGCTGCTGCTGGCCGGGCTAGACGAGCAGATCGGCGGCCAGTCTGTCACCCTGATTGAATGGAGTGAGCGGGCGCCGGACCTGGTGCCCGGGCGCCACCTGGAAATCACCCTGACCCCGCTGGCAGGTGATTACCGGGAGCTTGCCCTGCAATCCGCGGGCGGCTTCGTGTTGAAGGACCTGGACAACATCGACAACTGGGAGCACATGCAATGACCATCCTGGCGCTGGATACCTCGGGCCCGGTTTGTTCAGTGGCCTTGCTGACCGGCCAGACGCTGCGCTATGAGGCGCGCGCCCTCAACCGGCTCACCCATTCCACCAGCCTCATGCCCATGGTGGATGAGGCGCTGCGCCGCGCAGACTGCCGGAAGGCCGACCTCAGCCACATCGCGGCGGTTGTGGGGCCAGGGTCCTTCACCGGGGTTCGCATCGGCGTGGCGGCCGCCCAGGGCCTGGCCCGGGCGCTTGGCCTGCCCTGCCTGGCGGTCAACGCGCTGGAAGCCATGGCGCATTGGGTGGCCCAGCCGGGGCTGACCGTCTGCCCCATCCGCGACGCGCGCTCCGGCCAGGTGTATGGCGCCGCCTTCCGGGATGGCCAGCGCCTGCTGGATGACAGCGCAATGAAGCTGCAGGACTACCTGCGCCTGGTGGACGGCCTGGCCGACCGGCTCTATTTCCTGGGGGACGGCGCAGTGGTGCAGGGGGAGGCGATCCGCCAGACCCTGGGCGCGCGGGCGCTGATTGCCCCGGCGCACCTGCTGCAGCCAGGCGCCGCCGCGGCGGCTGCCCTGGCGGCCAATCGGCCGCAGCAGGCCGTTAACCCGGGGCAGCTGATGCCGCTGTACCTGCGCGCGCCCCAGGCGGTGCGCCAGCTGGCAAAGCGGGATGGCTGAGCTGCGCATCCGCCGCATGACCCCGCTGGATGTCCCGGCGGTGGCGGCGCTGGAGGCGGCCAGCTTCCCCCAGCCCTGGAGCCAGCAGGCTTTTGAGTATGAGATGCGGGAAAACCCGGTGGCACGCTACCTGGTGGTGGAACGGGCGGGCCAGCTGCTTGGCTTTGCCGGCGCGCATCTGATTTTTGAGGAAGGACACATCACCAACGTGGTGGTGGCGCGCTCGGCGCGGGGCCAGGGCCTGGGGCGGGCGCTGATGGACGCCCTGATGCAGTATGCCGCCAACCTGGGCGCGCGCTACCTGACACTGGAGGTGCGCGAAAGCAACCAGGCTGCCATCAGCCTGTATAGCAGCCTGGGGTTTATCAGGGTGGGTGTGCGCAGGGGCTACTACCAGGACAACCGGGAGGACGCGCTGCTGATGGTCTGCGACAACCTGCCGCCAGCGCAGGAGGATTTTGCTGAAGAGCGCACCCTCTTTGAATAGGGCTGTCAGCCTTCGTTCATGAAGGTCAGGTATTCACATTCCAGCCTTCCGTTGTACAGCCGCCGCCGTGAGGCGGCTCTTTTTTTGGCCTGGGCTTCAAAGCCTGGGTCGGCGGTGATGGCGCTGAGGCTGGCGCCCGGGTGGCGCTTGAGCAGCCTGCCCAGGGCTGCGGCCACGCCGGCCGCCTTCTTCCGGTCACCCAGACGCTCACCATAGGGCGGGTTGGTCACAAAGCACACGGGGCCCTCCTGCAGGCGCACCTGCTCCAGGTCCATCTGGCGCACCGTGATCCTGTCCGCCAGCCCGGCCTGGCGGAGGTGTCTGCGGCACAGGTCAAGCGCCCGCTCATCAATGTCGCTGCCGGCGATGTTGAGCGGCGTGTCCCGCCGCCAGGCGGCGCGGGCCTGCTGGCGCACTTCCTGCATCGCTGCCTGGTCGGCATGGGCCCAGGTGTCCATCGCAAAGGAACGGCTCAGCCCCGGCGCGCGGTTCTGGGCCAGGAAGGCCGCCTCAACCAGCAGGGTCCCGCTGCCGCAGCAGGGGTCATACAACATCTGGTCCCCCCGCCAGGGCGACAGGCGCACCAGGGCGGCGGCCAGGGTCTCCCGAAGCGGCGCCTCGCCCACCCAGGTGCGGTAGCCGCGCTTGTTGAGGGCCTCGCCGGAGGTGTCCAGGGTCACGCGCGCCCGGTCCCGGTGGATGGTGATGTTGACCGGGTACAGGCTGCCGGTCTCCGGGAACCAGTCCAGGCGGTAGCTGCGCTTCAGCCGCTGGGCAATGGCCTTCTTGGTGATGCGCTGGCAGTCGCTCACGCTCATCAGCTGGCTGCGCACGCAGTTGCCGCTCACCGGGAATGCGGCGTCCCGCGGCAGGAAGGACTCAAAGGGCAGGCCAAGCACAAACTCAAACAAGGCCTCAAAGCTGGTCACCTCAGCCTCGCCCAGCACCAGCAGCACCCGGTCAGCGCAGGCCAGGTGGATGTTGGCGCGCAGGGCGCCGGTCCAATCGGCCTCAAAGCGCGCGCCCCCCTGCTCCGCCTTGGCCTCAAAACCAAGCGCGGTCAGCTCCTGCTTGACCACACCCTCCAGCCCAAAGGCTGCCGCCGCCATGAATTGCATCTCATCACCTCAGGCTGATTATACTGCATCCCGCGGCATCCTGCAGCGGCATGCTCCCAAAGCGGTGTATAATCCAAGGGGAGGATGCCTATGAAACGAGTGATTCTGATTGTGCTGGATT
>JAAYEI010000014.1 GCA_012728815.1 Clostridiales bacterium | reverse complement strand
TGGTGGAGGTGAGGGGAATCGAACCCCTGTCCGAAGATTCAAACCCATGGATTTCTCCGAGCGCAGACAGTGGTTTCAAATTCCCGCCCCCGGCCGCCCACTGTCAGGCTGCCGGGCTTGGTAGCTTCATTTTACCGGGTTCACCGCAAAGCTTAGGTGGCCCTGTTCCTCACATCATTTGCGCCGGAGATTCAAGCCGTGAGCGCTTGAGGCCGACGTTCCGCGGGCTTAGGCCGCGAAAGCTAACTTCTGATTGTTGTCAGTTGTTTG
This sequence comes from Clostridiales bacterium, assembly GCA_012728815.1. GTDB lineage: Bacteria > Bacillota > Clostridia > Christensenellales > Aristaeellaceae > UBA6115. The sequence continues at coordinate 19,286 of JAAYEI010000014.1, read as the reverse complement.
TTTTCCCCGTTGTTGCGCGGTACAGGGGCCGCGGCTCGCTTGCCATGTGCCCGACGATCCCCGTCGAAACCAGTGCACCCCCCTGGCGTGGCTGGCGTACTGACCCGCCGGCCACTGACTGTATTATACCATAAAAAGGGGGGGCTTACAAAAGCCAGCCCGCCCGCTTGTGACATGGCACACCGGCTGACCACGGGGTGAAAAAGCCGGTTTCCGTCAGGTTGCCTTCGGGGCCGGACACAAACAAGGCGCGCTGGCCCCGGGCATGGCGGTGGGGCCCAGGACGGCGCCGCGCCGCGCCACCGGTATAAAGGCAAGGCCTGCCTGCGCGGAATCATCCGCCTGCAGGCAATCCCGGCATGCCCCGGATCCGGGCGCATGGAAATATGGGCGTCCGGCTTTTAATCAAAAGCCATCGCTATCATGTTTAAAAAGGGGGTCACGAAAAGCCGGGCGGTGTCCGCTATGCGTCCTCCCTGGCCCTTCTGTTCCCCTGCCGCAGGGCCCGGGCGATGTCGCGCCGGGCATCATGCTCCGCCATGGCGTCGCGCTTGTCGTGCAACTGCTTGCCCCGGCACACGCCCAGCTCCAGCTTGACGCGGCCGTCCCTCAGATAGAGCTGCAGGGGGATCAGGGTGTAGCCCTGGCGGGACACCTGGCCCTGCAGCTTGCGGATCTCGCTTTTGTGCAGCAGCAGGCGCTTGGGGCGCAGCGGGTCGGTGTTGAACACATTGCCCTGCTCATAGGGGCTGATGTGCATCCCGTCCACAAAGACCTCGCCGTTGCGCACCCGGGCGTAGCTCTCCTGCAGGTTGGCCCGCCCCTGGCGGATGGATTTGACCTCGGTGCCTTTGAGCTCCATGCCGCACTCATAGGTCTCCTCCACAAAATAGTCATGGCGGGCGCGGCGGTTGTTGACCAAAGGCTTGATGCCCTTGCTTTTTGCCATGCGCGCCCTCCTTGTCGTTTTGACCATTATAGCATACATGCGACCTTATGTTGACGTAGGCAGGCAGGTCACCCCAGCGGCTGCCCCGGGTCCTCCGCGATGGGGGTCATGTCCGCCACCGTGACTGGCGCTTCCTCCGTCACCTGCACCATTTCGCCCCGGCGCAGCAGGTAGAGCCAGGCCTCCTTGACCGGCTGGCCAGTGATGTCCCGCAGGGCGCGCATGTACCAGCGCATCTGGTCCCGGTAGCGCGACAGCAACACCTCCGGTTCGCCCCAGTCGGTTTTGTAGTCCACCAGCACCCAGGCGTCCTCCTCCAGGAAGCAGGCGTCCAGCACGCCCTGAAGGATCATTTGCCCCTCCACCTGCAGGGTGAAGGGCCACTCGGCCTGGCGCGCCGGGCTGGCTGCCATGCGCCTGGCCAGGCCGCTGCGGTAAAAGCGCGCCAGCATCTGCAGGTCCAGCCCCTGACGCTCCTCCCCGGTGATCAGCCCCGTCTGCAACAGGGTGTCCGCCGCCCTGGCCAGGGCCAGGGACAGGTCCTGGCCTTCCAGCTGCACAAAGCGCGCCGGGTCCAGCGCGCACAGCGCCTTGTGCGCGGCCGCGCCGCGCCGCGCCGCGCTGAGGGTGCCGGGCGCGGCTGGCTGATAGAGGGGCTGGGGCTCCCTGGTCTGCGGCAGCTCCTGCCGCTTGAGCTGGGGCGTCTCCTCCAGGGCGGCCTGGCGCGCGGCCTGGTTGACCAGCGCGGTCACCGAGCTTTTCTGCACCCGGGCATCGGGCAGCCCCAGCGGCTTGAACAGGTCCCGCGCGGCCTGCTCCAGGGCGGGCGATGTTTGCGGGCCCAGCTGCGCCATTGGGCGGGGCGGCGGGGCCTGCAGGCTGCTGATGGGGCAGGTGTACAGCTCCCAGCGGCTGCCCCCGGGCGCCGTGTACAGCCCCTCCTGCCCGGCCAGCAGCGCGGGGGCCAGCGGGGTGGCCACCCAGTCCAGCATGCTGCGCGCGCTGCCGGCGGTGTAGTCGCTGGGCGGGCGGCTCCAGCGGGCCCGGGAACCCTCCAGGTTGTCGGGCGCGCCGATCAGGATCAGCCGCTCCCTGGCGCGGGTCATGCCCACATACAGCAGCCGCGCCTCCTCGCTGAGCTCCTCCCGGTCCTTTTTGATTTTGAGGGCGCGCATGGCAAAGCCCTCCTGCCGCATGCGCAGGGCCGGGTCCACCTGCATGAGCGCCAGGCCCAGCCGCGCGTCCAGGCGCAGATCCTGGGCAGGCCGCTTGCGGGAGAAGGACGCCGCCAAATCCGGCAGGAAGACCACCGGGAACTGCAGCCCCTTGGACTTGTGCATGGTCATGATGCGCACCACGTTCTCCTGCATGCCCAGGGAGGCGCTCTGGTCGCGTTCCTGGCGTTTCAGGCCGCGCAGGGCGCGCTCCACAAAGTCCGACAGGTTCTGCGGCTCCGGCAAGGGGGCCGCCCGGGCCGCCAGCAGGCGCAGGTTGGCCCGGCGCAGGCTGCCCTCCTCCTTGGCGCCGGCCGCGGCGTAGAGGCCGGACTCCCGCAGCAGCAGCGCCACAAAGCGCTCCAGCGGCATGGCGGACGCCATGAGCCGCCAGCGCCCAAGCTGCCGCGCGGCCTCCCCAAAGCGGGCGTCCCGCCCGGCCAGCTCCTCAAACACCTCGTGCAGGGGCTGCTTGTCATCCCGCGCCTCCAGCCGCAGGCGGGCCAGCTCCAGCGGTGTGAAGCCAAAGGCCGGGCAAGCCAGGGCGGCCAGCAGCGGGATGTCCTGGCGGGGGTTGTCCAGCACCTGCAGCAGCGACAGCGCGTCGCGCACGTCTGACTGGGTGTAGAACGCGCCATCGGCATCCGAATAGGTGGGGATGCCCGAGGCGCTCAGGATCTCGGCCATCACCCCGGCGCGCCGGCTGGCGGTGCGCAAGAGGATGGCGATATCACGGAACTGCAGCTGCCGGCGCTGCCCGCCAAGCGTCACCTGGCTGTCCACCAGCTGGGCGATGCGCCTGGCAATCAGCCGCGCCTCGTACACAAAGGCGCGTTCCATCTCCCCCCTGGCCTGTCCGATGGCCGCGCCCTCCGCTTCCTCCGGTTCTTCCGGGTCCTCCATGTCCCCAGCAAAGGCTTCCTTCACCGGGTCCTCCGGCAGGCCCTCCTCCGGCGGCGCGCCGTCACGGTGCAGCAGCCACAGCTCCACCGCGGCGCCCGGCTGCCCTGGCAGGCCGCTGACCAGGCGGGCCTCCTCATCGTAGTCAATTTCGGTGGCCTCCCGGCGCATGGCGCCCTCAAACACCAGGTTGACCGCCTGCAGGATGTTGTCACTGGAGCGGAAGTTTTCCCGCAGGGTGATCAGCCGCTGCGGCGCATCCGGGTGGGGGCTGAAGGCGCGGTGCTTGCCAAGAAAGAGGGAGGGGTCGGCCAGGCGAAAGCGGTAGATGCTCTGCTTGACATCCCCCACCATGAACAGGCTGTTGTCCGCCCCGCGCAAGCGCTGGATGATGGCCTCCTGTATCTGGGAGATGTCCTGGTACTCGTCCACAAAGATGGCGTCATAGGCGGCGGCCAGCTCCTCCCGCACCGCCGGGTCCCCAAGGGCCTTGAGCGCCAGGTGCTCCAGGTCGCTGAAGTCCCACAGCGCGCGGGCGGCCTTGCGCGCCTGGTAGTTGGCCTGGGTCTGCCGGGTGAGCGCCGCCAGCGCCCGCAATTGGGGCTGGGTGGCCCGCACCTGGTGGAGCCAGTCCGCCGCCTGCTGCTCATCCTGGGGCAGCAGGCCCAGGGCCTGGCTGATCAGCTTCTTGGCCTGGTCGCGCAGCACGTCCCTGACCCGCTGGGTCAGCTGGGGGTCCTCCTGCGGGGGCGCCTTCTTGCTGGGCAGGCGGGTGAAGGTAGGGCGGGTCCAGGTGAAGCGGGGCTGGCCTGCCAAGGCCTTTCGCAGCTGGGCCACCATGGCCAGATCATCCTGGATGGCTTCGGTGTAGCGCGCCGGGCCGTCCGGGCGCAGGCACAGCGCCAGCGCCTCCTCCAGCGTGTCCGCCGCGCCCTGCAGCAGCAGGCGCGCCTCCCCGGCCATCACGGTATACCAGGGGCGCTCATACAGGCTGCCGGGCGCCTCCGGCGCGCCCAGCGCCGCGTCCAGCCATTCCTCCGGCGCGTCCTTGGACATGAGGAAGTGGTGCAGCGCGGTCACCATCTGGATGACCTGCTCCTCGCTGAAGCGGTCAAACAGGGCCTGCCCTTCCTGGCTGGGCGCCTCGTGGTAGTCATCCAGCGCCTGGTCCAGCGCCTGCTCAAACAGCTCCCGGGCCAGCGCCTCATCGGCCATCTGGGCGAGGGGGTCGGTATCGGCCGCCTGGAAGTGGGCCTTGAGCAGGCGCATACAAAAGCTGTGCAGGGTGCTGATGTCCGCCCGGCCCAGCAAGGAGAACTGGGCGCGCAGGTGGGCGCTGTCGCCGGCGGCCTCGCTGAGCAGGCCGGTCAAGCGCTCCTTCATCTCATCGGCCGCGGCGTGGGTGAAGGTGACCACCAGCATCCGGTCCAGGCGCAGGCCCGCCTCCAGCAAGCTCATCACCCGCTGAATCAGCACGGCCGTCTTGCCGCTGCCCGCGGCCGCGGACACCAGGATTTCCCGGTTGCGCGCGGTGATAGCCTGCAGCTGCCGATCAGTCCACCTGTTCATTGTCCGCCTCCAGCAGGGTCTCAAAGGCGCGGCCCACCGCCAGGCGCCCGGACGCGTAGGTCAGCGCGCCCTGCTGGTAGACCGCGTAGGGCGGCCGCATGGGCGCGTCGCAGGACAGCTCGATGGAGGCACCCTGCACAAAGGCACCCGCCGCCATGATGACCTGGTCCTCATAGCCGGGCATGTCCCAGGGCTCGGGGCTTAAAAAGCTGTCCACCGGGGAAGCCGCCTGGATGCCCCGGCAGTAGGCGGCCACCTGCCCGGGGTCGCCCATGACCAGCGCCTGGATGATGTCGCTGCGCGCCTCATCCGCCCGCGGCAGGGCCGCCATGCCCAGCAGCTCCGCCACCCGGGCAGCCAGGGCCGCGGTCTTCAGCGCCTGGCACACGGTATGGGGCGCCATGAACAGCCCCTGGTAGAAGGGCCGGTAGCTGGCCTCATAGCTGCCCACCTCCAATCCGATGCCCGGCGCGGTCAGCCGGTGGGCCACCCGGTCTATGGCCACCTGGCTGCCCGCCAGGTAGCCGCCGGTGGGCGCCAGGCCGCCGCCCAGGTTCTTGATCAGGCTGCCCGCCACCAGGTCAGCCCCCAGGTGGCTGGGCTCCTGCGTGGTCACAAAGGCGCCGTAGCAGTTGTCCACAAAAATATAGGTGTCCGGCTGGCGGGCCTTGACCGCCTGGATGAGGGGGGCCATGTCCTGTGGCAGGATGGCCGGGCGCAGGTCATAGCCCCGGCTGCGCTGCAGGAAGACCACCCGGGTGTTGGGGCGCAGCGCTGAGAGCACCGCGGGTACATCAATGGTACCTTCGCGGGTCAGCGCCACCTGGCGGCTGGTGATGCCCAGCTGGGACAGGGAGCCGGGCTCCCGCTCCCTGCCAATCACCCCGTTGAGGGTGTCATAGGGCTGGCCGGTGGCAAGCAGCAGCTCCTCGCCGGGCAGCAGCAGGCCAAACAGGCCCAGGGCCAGGGTGTGGGTGCCGCTGGCCAGCGCCGGGCGGCAGATGGCGGCCTGGGCGCCAAAGATGTCCGCGCACAGCCCCTCCAGGGTGTCCCGGCCGATGTCATCATAGCCATAGCCGTTGCTGGGCGTGAAATGCCGCGCGGCCACCCGGCGCGCCCGGAAGGCGTCCAGCACCCGCTGGGTATTGATCTGCTCCACCTGTTCAAACCGGGTGAAGACAGGGGCCAGGTCCTGTTCGGCCTGGGCAATCAGGCGGTCAATCTTTTGTTTCATCTGCCTCGTTTTCCTTTATGATGCGGGCCAGGTTGGCGTCCAGGCCCTCCTGTGCCTCCAGCCAGCGCACCCGGGGATCGGCCTGAAACCAGGTCAGCTGGCGCTTGGCGTAGTTGCGGGTGCGCCGGGCCAGCAGCTGCTGGCAGTCCGCCAGGCTGGCCTGGCCGGACAGGAAGGGCAGCAGCTCCTTGTAGCCCAGGCCCTGCATGCTCTGGGCTTGGGGGGACAGCCCAGCCGCCACCAGCCCGCGCACCTCCTCCACCAGGCCTTCCTGAAGCATCCGCGCCACCCGGTCGTCAACCCGCTGGTAGAGCTGCTCCCGCGGCCAGCGCAGGGCATAGAGGCGCAGGTCATAGGGCCCTTCCCCCGGGTCGCTGAGCCGCTGGGCGGACATGGGCTGGCCGGTCAATTCCAGCACCTCCAGCGCCCGGATGACCCGGCGCAGGTTGTTGGGGTGCAGCTGGGCGGCCCGCGCCGGGTCGCGCCGGCGCAAGGCCTCATGCACCGCCTGGTTGCCCGATTGCCCGGCCAGGGCCTGCCACCTGGCGCGGATGGCCGGGTCCCCCGGCGTGCCACCCAATTGCGGGTTTTGAGACAGGGCGCGCAGGTACAGCCCGGTGCCCCCGCAGAGGATGGGCAGGCGGCCCCGCTTCAGGATGCCCGCGATGGCGGCCTGGGCCAGCCCGCGGTATTCCGCCACCGAAAAGGCCTGGCCGGGCCCCACCACGTCCAGCAGGTGGTGGGGCACCAGCGCCTGCTCTGCCCGGCTGGGCTTGGCGGTGCCGATGTCCAGCCCACGGTAGACCTGCATGGAATCCATGCACACAATCTCGCCCTGAAGCGCCTGGGCGGCCCGCAGGGCCAACGCGCTTTTGCCGGAGGCCGTGGGCCCCACCAGGCCCAGCACCCGGGGCTTCATCACCCCTGTATCCTGCGGAAGCGGCGCTCCAGCTCCCGCTGGGTCAATTCCAGCACGATGGGGCGCCCATGGGGGCAGGAGGGCGTGGTGCCCCGCTGCTGCATCTCATCGGCCAGCTCCTGCAGGGCGTGTTCGGGCAGGCGCTCCCCGCCCTTGACCGCGTGGCGGCAGGCGGCCATGATGATGCGCTCGCGCAGGCTGTGCCCGCCCAGGCTGCCCGCCTCCCGCAGCTCGTCCAGCGCGTCGCGGAAGCTGACCGCCGCCAGCGGCTCGCCCAGCTCCACCGGCACGCTGGTGAGGCGCACCGAGCGGCTGCCGAAATCCTCCGCCTCAAAGCCAGCCTGGGCCAACGCCTCCCGGTGGGCCAGGAAGGCCTGGTAATCCGGGTAGTCCAGCTCCATCAGCTGGGGCAGCAGCAGGGCCTGGGCGGGCTGGCGGGTGTGGACGGAGGCCATCATGCTGTCAAACAGCAGCCGCTCGTGCAGGGCGTGCTGGTCAATCAGCAGCAGGCGGTCGCCCTGCTGGGCGATGATGTAGGTCTGGAAGGCCACCCCCAGCACCTGCAGGCGCTCGCCCGGCTGGCACAGCTGGGGAACGTGCAGCTGCTGGGGGGGCGCCGCCGCCTCCGGCAGGCTGTCAGGCGCCAGGCCGCGGGGCTGGGAGGCGGCCACATCCCGGGCCGGCAGGGCGCGTCCGGGCGCGGGCGGCGCGGGGGACGCGGCCGACTGGACATCGGCAACAGGCGGCGGTGCCACCTCCTGCCTGGTTACCCGGGGCAGGTCAGGGGTCGGGGGCCGCTCAAACAGCGGCGGGTGGGCCTGCCCGGGCGCGCGCTGCAGCGCGTCCGCCACCAGGTCCCGCAGGGCCTCCCCCACCGCCTGCTCCCGGGCAAAGCGCACCTCCCACTTGTTGGGGTGCACGTTCACGTCCACCAGCTCATAGGGCAGGCTGAGGGAAAGCACGCACAGCGGGTAGCGGCCAATCATCACCCGGTGGCGGCAGGCCTCCTCCAGCGCGCGGGACAGCAGGGGGGCGCGCACGGCGCGGCCGTTCAGGAAAAAATGCTGGTGGGCGCGGCTGCCCCGCGCCTGCTCGCCGATGCCCACAAAGCCCGACAGCAGCAGGCCCTGGCTGCTGCCCTCCACCGGCACCAGCGCCTGCGCGGTGTCCAGGCCATACACGGCCAGCACCGCGCCCTGGGCCTTGCCATCCCCGGGGCTGGCGTACACCTGCTTGCCGTCGCTGGTGAAGCGGAAGGCCACCTGCGGCCGGGACAGGATGAGCTGGGCCAGCAGCTGGGCGCACAGGGCGGCCTCGCGCTGGGGCTTCTTCATGAAATCCCGCCGCACCGGGGCGTTGTAAAACAGGTCGCGCACCTGCACCTGGGTGCCCTCCGCGCAGGCCGCCTCGCTGATGCCCCGCATCTGGCCGCCCTCGTTGACCGCCTTGAGGCCGCCGGCGCTGCCCTTTTGCCGGGTGAGCAGGGTGACCCGGCTGACCCGGGCGATGGAGGCCAGCGCCTCCCCCCGAAAGCCCAGGGTGGCCACGGAGTGCAGATCCTCCGCCCGGTCCAGCTTGCTGGTGGCGTGGGGCAAAAAGACCAGGCGCAGGTCCTCCGGGGAGATGCCGGCGCCGTTGTCCGTCACCCGGATCAGGTCCAGCCCGCCGCCCTCAATGGCCACCGTGACCGCGGTGGCGCCCGCATCCAGGCTGTTCTCCACCAGCTCCTTGATGGCGCTGGCCGGGCGCTCCACCACCTCGCCCGCGGCGATGAGCTCCACCACCTCCGGCGGCAGCACGCGGATTTTGCCGTTCATTTTGCCTCCTTACAGTTTCCGCGCTTTTTCCTTGAGCAGGAAAAGCTGGTTGAGCGCGTCCATGGGGCTCATCTGCAGCACGTCCAGCCCGGCCAGCTCCTGCACCAGCTCAGCCCGGGCGTACTCGCCCAGGGCCATCTGCTCCTCCTGCCGCTTGCGCTTCTCCAGGATGTTGCGCCCGATGGCGTCCACGGTGATGTTGCTGGCCTCCAGCCGCGCCATGATCTGCTGGGCGCGGGCGACCACCCCCCGGGGCATGCCGGCCATGCGCGCCACGTACACGCCAAAGGACTTGTCCGCCCCACCGCGCTGGATCTTGTGCAAAAACACCACCTCGTCCCCCAGCTCGCGGGTGAGCACGCTCAGGTTGACCACGCCTTCCAGCGCCCCCTCCATGCCCGACAGCTCGTGGTAGTGGGTGGCAAAGAGGGTGAGCGCGCCGGATTTCTGCGGGTCCGCCAGGTATTCCACCGCCGCCCAGGCAATGGACAGCCCGTCCAGCGTGCCCGTGCCCCGGCCCACCTCGTCCAGCACCACCAGGGAGCGCTGGGTGGCGTTGCGCAGGATGAAGGACAGCTCGTTCATCTCCACCATGAAGGTGGACTGGCCGGCCGCCAGGTCATCCTGGGCGCCGATGCGGGTGTACACATTGTCCAGCAGCGGGATCCGGGCGCTGTCCGCCGGCACGAAGGAGCCCAGGTGGGCCATCAGGCAGATCAGCGCGGTCTGGCGCAGGTAGGTGGATTTGCCGGCCATGTTGGGCCCGGTCACAATCAGCACCCGCTCCTCCGGCCCCATGCGGGTGTCGTTGGGCACAAAGCTGCCCTCCGGCAGCGCCTGTTCCACCACCGGGTGGCGGCCTTCCCGGATCTCCAGCAGCCCCTCCTGGTTCATCCGCGGGCGCGTGTAGTGGTGCTCCCGGGCGGCGCGCGCCAGGGACTGCAGCGCGTCCAGGGCCTTGAAGCCCTGGGCCAGGCGGGTCAGGGGCAGCATGTGGGTGAGCAGCTGGTCCAGCAGCTGGCTGTACAGCTGGGCCTCCAGCCGGGCGGCCTCCTCCTGGGCGCCCAGGGCGCGGCGCTCCAGCTCGCCCAGCTCCGGGGTGGTGTAGCGCTCGGCGTTGGCCATGGTCTGGCGGCGGGTGTAGTGCCCGGGCACCAGGGAAAGGTTGGCCCGGGTGACCTCGATGTAGTAGCCAAAGACGCGGTTGTACTGCACCTTCAGGTTTTTGATGCCGGTGCGCTCCCGCTCCCGGGCCTCCAGGTCGGAGATCCATTGCCGGCCGTCCCGCGCGGCCAGGCGCGCCTTGTCCAGGGCCTCGCTGTAGCCCGCCTTGATGGCGCCACCGTCCGCCGCCTGGGCAGGGGCATCCTCCGCGATGGCGTCAAACAGCAGGGCGCTGAGCTCCTCCTGGGGGGCCAGCAGGCTGAGCAGGCGCCTGAAGCCCTGCTGGGGCAGGTGTTGCAGCAGCCGCTGCGCCCCTGGCGCTTGCTGAAGCGAGCGCAGCAGCGCCAGGCAGTCCCTGGGGCCCAGGCTGCGGTAGGCCAGGCGGGAGAGCAGGCGTTCCAGGTCGTACACCTCGCCCAGCAGGGCGGCCACCTGCTCCAGCAGCAGGCTGTCCTGGTGCAGGGCGTCCACGCAGTCCAGCCGCTCCTCAATGCGCGCCAGGTCGTTGAGCGGCTGCTCCACCCAGGCGCGCAGCTGGCGCGCGCCCATGGCGGTGCGGGTGCGGTCCAGCGTGTGCAGCAGGGTGCCCCGGCCCGGCCGGCCGCGCAGGTCGCTGACCAGCTCCAGGCTGCGCCTGGTGGTCAGCGGCAGGGGCAGGGCCTCCTCCCCCTTTTGCACCCGCAGGGTGGTGATGTGCCGGAGCGCCACCTTCTGCGTGTCCCTCAGGTAGGCCAGCAGGGCGCCGGCGGGGTTGATGAGCAGGGCCTCCTGCCTGTCCAGGCCCAGCGCCTCCAGGGAGGCCACGCCAAACTGGTCCCGCAGCGCCTGGGCGGCGCGGCGGGGCTGGAAAAGCTGCGGGGACACGGCGCTGAGCAGGGCCGCCTGCCCGCCCTGCAGGCGCTCGGGCTGGTTGCAGATCAGCTCCCGCGGGGAGAGCGTTTGCAAAAAGGCGTGGAGCGCCTCCTCCCCCTGGGGGAAGGCGCGGGCAAAAAACTCGCCGGTGCCCACGTCGCACCAGGCAAGGCCGGCCTTCCTGGCGGCCAGAAACACCCCGGCCACAAAGCGGTTCTCCCGTTGAGGGCCCTCGCCCGGGTCGGTGTAGGTGCCCGGGGTGACCACGCGCACGATGTCCCGCCGCACCAGGCCCCTGGCGCTGGCCGGGTCCTCGGTCTGCTCGGCGATGGCCACCTTGTAGCCCCGGCTGATCAGCCGGGCGATATAGCCGTCCACCGCGTGCCAGGGCACCCCGCACATGGGGGCGCGCTCAGGCAGGCCGCAGTCCCGCCCGGTGAGGGTGAGCTCCAGCTCCCGGCTGGCGGTGACGGCGTCCTCAAAGAACATCTCATAAAAATCGCCCAGGCGGAACATGAGGATGGCCTCGGGGTAGGCCTCCTTGAGCTCCAGGTACTGGCGCATCATCGGGGTCAGTTCTGCCACAGTCCACCTCCTGACAGATGGGCTGATTATACCATAGTTTGCGGGGCGGCCGGCAGATGCCAAAGCCCGCGGGCCGGTTCGACGGCCCGCGGGCCTGTTCCGCGCGGGGAAGGTCTCAGCTGTGCAGCACGGTCTTGCCCGGGCTGCCGCGCTTCTTGATGTTGGGCGGGCGGCGCTCAATGGCCGCCAGGGCAATCTCCACATCCTCGTGGGCCTCATCCGGGGTGTGGGCGCCCACCACCACCATGTCGGTCTCCCGGAGGGTCACATAGGAAAAGGTGAGGCCCACAAAGGGGCTGAGCCGCCCGGCCGCCATGGGCTTGATGGCCATGACCGGCTTCTTAGCCTGCCAGATCATCTTGTGCACGGTCTCCACCTCCACCTGCATCAGGAAGCCGGCGGCGTTGTAGAGCTGGATGTAGGTCTCCACGTCGTACCCGTTGGCGTCGGAATAGGCGATGATTTCCGGCATGTGGGCGGACAGGCCGGGCACCAGGCCCAGCTGGCGGATCATGTCCAGGTAGTCCGAAATCCGGTCCATGGTGCCCTTGTGCTTGTTGACCAGCTGCTCGCAGCTGCCGTGGTGGATGAGGCTGAAGGTGGCGCCGATGTCCCGCCCGTGGGAGAGCACCTTCATGGCGGCCTCGCGGCCCTGCCGGCTGTCGCTCACGTCGATGATGGGCGTGTCAATCAGGATGACCTGCTGGCCGCTGCGCTGCTCGGCCAGCCTGGTGCCCTCCACCAGCACCTGGCTTTGGGAAAAGGGCGCCATGAGCGCGTTGATGCCATAGGCCAGGAAGGCCTCCACCAGGCTGCTGACCGCCTCGCGGTTGTCATAGCGGCGCTTGATCATGTCATCCGCCGCCACGCTGGTGTGGCTGTAGCCCAGCATCCAGTTGCTGCCGATGATCATCCGGGGCAGGGAGATGCCCGCCACCTGTGTTCTGGGAAATGTCTGCATATTGCCTCCTTGTGACCGCGGGGCGGCATATTGTTGCTCTTTTTCCATTATAGCAGAGCGCCGGGCCCCCGCAAGCAAAAAAGGCCCGAAGGCCTTGGGTTGTCAAAAAGTTGCTGCCGGGCGGGGCTGGCTCAGCGGGCTGGGCCGCACCCCGTGCAGCCCGCGCAGCCGCCGCTGCCGCAGCCGGCTTCCTCAGCGAACTCGTCCTCGCCGGTCAGCTGGGCCTGCAGCGCGCGGTTGATGCGGTCCATCAGGCGGTTGAAGGTGAGGCGGGCCAGGTTGACCTCGGCCATGCCGGGCAGGCGGCCAATCCTGTCCTGCACGGCGTCGGCCTGCTGCTCCAGCTTGAGGATTTCAGCCTCGTCCTCGCCGTCCAGTTCCATCGCGGCAATCTGGTCGCGCAGGTCGGCGTACTCGGCGTACAGGTCGGCCACCTGGGGGTTCTCGGAGACCTGGTCAGACAGCTCGTTCATGCGGGTGAACTCGGTGGAGGCGGCGATGAGCTGGCCCAGCTCGCGGGCTTTTTCCAAAATGTGTTCCATGGTGTGGTTCCTTTCAATCAGGTAGAATTTGCTGGCCCTTGAGGGTGTTGTGCCCCTGGGCGGTGATGGTGACAGGCAGAATCTGCCCCACCTGGTCTGTTGTGCCGGGGAAGTTGCAGGCGATGCCCCGCTCGGTTTTGCCGGTGAGCTGGCCGCTGCCGCGCCGGGCGCTGCCCTCGGCCAGCACCTGAGCGCGCCGGCCCACCTGGGCGCTAAGCACCTGGGCGGTGATGCCTTCCTGCAGGGCGTTGAGGCGGGCCAGGCGCTCGCTGGCCACCCCGGGGTCCACCCGCCCGGGCAGGCGGGCGGCGGCGGTGCCCCCGCGGGGGCTGTAGATGAAGGTGAAGGCGCTGTCAAAGCGCACCTCCTCCACCAGGGACAGGGTCTTGGCAAAGTCATCCCCGCTCTCCCCGGGGAAGGCCACGATCAGGTCGGTGGTCAGGCCAATCTGGGGCAGGGCCGCCCGCAGCGCGCGCACACGGCCCAGGTACCATTCCCGGGTGTACTTGCGGTTCATGGCGCGCAGCATGGCGTCGCTGCCGGACTGGGCGGGCAGGTGCAGTTGGGGGCAGATGGCCGGGTTGCGCGCCATTTCGGCAATCAGCTCATCGGACAGGTCCTTGGGGTTGCTGGTCATGAAGCGCAGGCGCCTGATGCCGGTATCCTGAAGCGCGCGCAGCAGCTCATGAAAGCGGGGGCCGTCGCTGTCCGTGCCGTAGGAGTTGACGTTTTGCCCCAGCAGCATGATCTCCTGCACCCCATCCCGGACCAGCGCCTCGGCCTCCGCCACGATGTGGGGCAGCGCGCGGGAGCGCTCCCGCCCGCGCACCAGGGGCACCACGCAGTAGGAGCAGAAGTTGTCACAGCCATACATCACCGTGAGGTAGGCGAAAAAGGGCGAGGAGCGCAGCACCGGCAGGCCTTCATACAGCGTGCTGTCCTCCCCCGCGCGGAAGGCGGCCTCCCGGCGGCCCTCCATGGCGTCCAGCAGGCGCTGGGGCAGCTGGTAGATCTCCCCCGGGCCAAAGCTGAAATCCACATGGGGGTAGCGGGTGTTGAGGCGTTGCTGGAACCCCTCCTGCTGGGCCATGCAGCCGCACACGCCCACCAGCAGCCGGGGGCGCTGTTTCTTGATTTCCTTGGTGAAGATGATGTTGCCCATGGCGCGCCGCTCCGCGTTGTCGCGGATGCAGCAGGTGTTGAACAAAATCAGGTCGGCGTCCTCCCGCGTTAAGGCGGCGTCCATGCCCATGCTCTCCAGGATGCCGGCCATGGTCTGCGTGTCATGGGCGTTCATCTGGCAGCCATAGGTAATCAGGTGGTAGCTGCGGGGGCGGTCAGGCCGCGCGGCGATCTGCCGGGCCACCTCCTCCTGGCGCAGGATCTCCTCCCGGCTCACCGGGCGTACGGCGTTACGCATGCTCTGTGTGAATCTCCTCCATCCCTTGGGTGTATGCCTGGCGCTGGGCGGCCAGGGCGGGCTGGGCCTTTTTGCGGGTCATTTCCATCAGCCCCAGGCGGGTGAAGCCCAGCACCTCGCTGGTCACCCTGTCCTCCAGCAGCGCTTCCTCCAGGGCGGATTGTACCACGGCGCGCTGGGCTTCATGCTCCATACCGATGAAATCAATTAGGATGATGCCCCCGACGCGGCGCAGCCGCAGCAGGCGGGCAATCTCCCGCGCCGCCTCCAGGTTGGTGCGCAGCATCAGGTCCCCCGCCTTGTTCATGTCCTGGGCGGTGTTGACATCAATCAGCAGGGCGGCCTCGCAGGGGTCCAGCACCAGCTGGCCGCCCGAGGGCAGGCGCACCACGCGCCGGAGCGCCTGGTGCAGCTGCTGGGCCACCCCATACAGGCCAAAGGGGTCCGGGTGCACCCGCAGGGGCAGGTCCAGGCCCTGCGCGGCGCGTGGGTCATCCACAATGAGCTGGTCGGGCAGCGCGCGCTCATCCCGCAGCAGGCGCGCGAGGATGCCCGGGGCGGGCGCCAGCAGCGCGGGCGCGCGGGCCTGAGCGGCCTGGTCCAGCAGGGTTTGCCAGGCGGCCAGGTGGGCCGCCACCTCCCGCGCCACCTCCTGGCGCGCCACCCCCTGGGCGCTGGCGCGCAGCACCAGGCCCATGCCCGGCGGGCACAGCCTGCGGGCCAGCAGGCGCAGGGCCTGCGGGTCGGCCGCCCGGCGGGAGGCGCTGGCCTGGCTGCCCCGGGGCAGCAGCATGGCATAGCGCCCGGGCAGGCTGATGTCGCAGGTCAGGTAGGCAGCCTTGCCCCCCTGGGGCGGCTTCTTGAGCTGCACCGGCAGGGCCTCCCCGGGGTCGGGCCGCGGGGCGCCCGCCAGCTCATCAAAGGGCAGAAAGCCTTCCACCCCCGGGGCCAGGGTCACAAAAAGGGCGTGCAGGCTCTTCATCACCCGGCCCACCCGCCCCAGGTAGACCGCACCCGCCTGGCTGGCCAGGTCCTCCTGCAAGGGCCAGTACTCCAGCAGCTGCCGGTCCTTGAGCAGGGCCAGGGCAGGCGCGTCGCCCAGGGCACGGATGAGCAGCTCCTTCACGGCTGCTCCAGGGGCAGCAGGCGCTTGTCCAGCAGCGCGGTGCGGGTTATGAGGCAGCGGGGCCGGGGGATGCCGGCGTACTCACACAGGCTGGCCAGCAGCTGGTCAGGCCGCGCGCTGCCCTGCTCGCTCAGCGCCAGCAGGGCGTGCAGGGCGCCGCCGTGCAGCTGCAGGTCATGGATCAAGGGGCGCAAATCGGCCTGGCGGACGCCCGCCTTGCCGCGCTTTTCAAAGGGGATGCTTGCCTGGGCCAGGAAGCCGGGCAGGGCCTGGCCCAGCGCCTCCAGGCCCTCCTCGGGCTTCAGGGTGTAGCGGGCGGCCTGCAGCCGGGCCATGGCCGGGGGGGTCTCCTCCTCCAGCGCCCGGGCAGCCAGCGCCTTGAGGCCCTCGGGCAGCGCGGCGTTGAGGCGGTCCAGGAAGGCCTGCTCCTCCATCTCCCGCGCCAGGGGCAGCTCCATCACCTCGCGCGCGCCCTGCACGCCCACGGACAGCGGGGCGGCGAAGCTGAGCAGCAGGTGGGGGTTGAAGCCCTGGGAATAGCGGACCGGCAGCCCGGCCCGGCGCAGGGCGCGCTGCATGGCCCGCTGCAGGTCCAGGTGGCCGATGAAGCGGTGGGGGCCCATTTTTTCGTACACAACCAGCATTTTCACGGCAGGCAGACCCCGTCAAAGCGGCGCAGCCCACAGCCCTCGCAGCCCAGGCGGCAGTCCGGGGTGACCTGGCCAGCCAGCGCGCGCTCATGCTCGCGCCACAGGAAAGCGCGGGTGACGCCGATGTCGGCCAGCTCCCAGGGCAGCAGCTCCCCTTTGCCGCGCACCCGGTTGGCGTACAAGGCCGGGTCCAGCCCGGTGTCCCGGAAGGCCTGTAGCCAGGCCTGGTAGTTGAAGTGCTCGCTCCAGCCATCCAGCAGGCAGCCCAGCGCATAGGCGCGCAGCAGCACCTTTGCCAGCCGCCGGTCGCCCCGGGCGAAGCAGGCCTCCAGGAAGCTGGTCTGCGGGTCATGCCAGTTGAAGGTGACCCCGCGGATCTTGAGGGCCTCGCGCAGCAGCGCCTGCTTGCGGCGGATGTCGTCCAGGCTGTCCTGGGCGGCCCACTGGAAGGGGGTGAAGGGCTTGGGCACAAAGGTGGAGGCGCTCACCACCACCTTGAGGCCGCGGGCGCGCTTCTCCTTGGGCAGCGCGTAGTAGCAGGCCACCACCTTGCGCGCCAGGTCGGCGATGCCCAGCAGGTCCTCATCGGTTTCGGTGGGCAGGCCAATCATGAAGTACAGCTTGACGCTGCTCCACCCCTGTTCAAAGGCCTCGGTGACGCTGCGCAGCAAATCCTCCTCGGTGACGCCCTTGTTGATGACATCCCGCAGGCGCTGGCTGCCCGCCTCCGGCGCCAGGGTGAGGCCGGATTTCTTGACACGGGCGGTGTCCACCAGCGCCTCCTGCAGCTGGTTGTCAATGCGCAGGCTGGGCAGGGACAGGCTGACCCGCTGGTCCATGAAGCAGGCGTTGAGGCTGCCAATGAGCCCCAGCAGCTGGCTGTAGTCCCCCGTGGACAGGCTGGACAGGCTCATCTCCTCGTAGCCGGTGGCCTCAAACAGGCCTTTGGCCAGCTCCAGCAGCTTCTCCGGGCTGCGCTCGCGCACCGGGCGGTAGAGCATGCCGGCCTGGCAAAAGCGGCAGCCCCGGGTGCAGCCCCGCATGATTTCCAGCACGATGCGGTCATGCACGGCCTCAGAAAAGGGCAGGGGGGTGCGCTGGGGGAAGGCGGCCGCGTCCAGGTCCAGCTCCAGGCGCTTGCGGATGGGCAGGGGGGCCTGGGGCATAAGCGGCGTGAAGGCGGCCAGGCTGCCATCCTCATGGTAGCTGGCCTCATACAGGCTGGGCACGTACACCCCCGGCACACCGGCCAGGTTCACCAGGATGTCCTCCCGGGACAGGCCGGCCGCGCGGCCCTGGCCAATCACCCGCAGCATTTCCAGGGTGGCGGTCTCGCCATCCCCCAGCAGGAAGGCATCGATGATGGGCGCCAGGGGCTCGGGGTTGAAGGCGCAGGGGCCCCCGGCAATCACAAAGGGCGCCTCCGGGGGCCGCTGCCGGCCCTCCAGCGGGATGCCGCCCAGGTCCAGCATCGCCAGGATGTTGGTGTAGCTCATCTCGTACTGCAGGGTGAAGCCCACGGCGTCAAAATCCCGCAGGGGGCGGTGGCTTTCCAGGGAAAACAGGGGGATGCCCTGCTCCTTCAGCCCCGCCATCATGTCCACCCAGGGCATCATGGCCCGCTCGCACAGCAGGTCGTCCTCGCGGTTGACCGCCTCGTAAAGCACCTTCATGCCCAGGTGGCTCATGGCCACCTCGTAGGTGTCCGGGAAGGCAAAGCAGAAGGTGGTGCGGCCCGCCCAGTCCTTTTTGACCGCGTTGACCTCGCCGCCGGTGTAGCGGGCGGGGCGCTGCACGGTCTCCAGCAGCGCCTCCAGGCGCTGGTTCATCTCCGGGTTCAAAGGGTGTCCTCCCTCAAAAAGTGGTAGCCCATATTCTACCACGCCACGGGGACGCTGTCACGGAAGCGTCTCCGGCCGCGCAGGGGCCTTGCCCGGGCAGGCTATCTGCTGTTGTTCATGGCGTTGAGCTGCTTCAGCCCGGCGTCCCCCGCCAGCTTCCGGTATGCTGCGGTCTCCCGGCCGTAGAGGGCGGCCTTGCCATCGCTGTCCAAGTGGATGCCCCAGCCGTAGCGCTTGGTCAGGGCGCAGGCGCGCAGGCAGGGCCGGCCTTTGCTGAAAAACTCCTCCCGGCTGATGCCCCGGGGCGCGCCGGTGGCCGCGTAGACCAGGTCGTCGGAGGTAAAGGCGTAGGGCGAAGCGGCCATCATCTCATACTGGACGCGCGCCGCGGTGTTTGGCTCCCTCTGAGGCGGAACCATGCCGGTGGCTGCCGGACAGTCCTCAGCAACGCGGATGAAGGCGCTGAAATAGTTGGTGGAATGTCTGCCCATGAATTCCCTCCCCGGTGAAGTTCCACATGAATATACCACGCGCAGAAGGCCCGCCGCGTTTGCGGCGGGCCCTCATGGCAGGGCTTGTTGATGGCGGTTCGCCTTCTGCAAAGCGGCCTTCAGGCCATGCTTATCCTAAAGCCGAGGTTCAGGCGTTTTGCAGCGCTTCCGCCCTGGACGCATCCGCGGTTTCCGCCCCGGCGCGCAGGGGCTTGAGGGCGCCCGCCCAGGCCAGCAGCTGGTCCAGCATGGCGTTCAGGTCCTCCCCTTTCATGTCCTGGGGCTTGAAGGCGCTGAAGTTTTCAAAGTCAGTGAACAGGCTCAGCTGCACCTGGGTGCGCACATCGGCCAGCTGCAGCTCCCCCACCACCTGGCGCAGCTGCTCCACCGCGCGCACGCCGCCCGCGCTGCCGTAGCCCACAAAGCCCACCGCCTTGTTGGCCCACTCCACCGCCAGGTAGTCCAGGGCGTTCTTGATGGCGGCGCTGGGGCCGTGGTTGTACTCTGGCGTCACGATGATGTAGCCGTCAAAGGACGCGACGGCCTGGGACCAGGCCCTGGTGTGCTCCTTCTGGTACTGGTTGTAGCCGGCGGGCAGCGGCTCGTCCAGCAGGGGCAGGTGAAAATCCTGGATGTCCAGCAGGCTGTATTCGGCGTCGCCGCGGGCCTGCGCCTGGGCAAGCACCCAGCGGGCCACCTGCTCGTTGTTGCGGCCCGGCCTGGTGCTGCCGGTGATGATGGCAATCTTCAACATAAAAAAAGAACTCCTTGGCGTATATTCAGCCGCTCGCGCGGCACACAGGAATGATATCCGCCGGGCAGACGGTTTAAACACCGGCCATCGCTTGACCGCTAGCACCTTTTGACAAACAAGGGATTTTTGAACAGAACATGATTCATGTTTCATGTAATTCGCGCCCCTTTCCCTGCCCGGCCGCGCCCCGGGCGGGTATATTCGCACCAAACCCCGGATGAAAGGATGCCCGCATGAACATCACCCTGCAGGACGTCAAGAACCACCCCGCCTTCACCACCTATATCCAGCGGGCGGA
>JAAYEI010000073.1 GCA_012728815.1 Clostridiales bacterium | reverse complement strand
GCCTCAATGAAGCCGCGGCTGGTCCAGGTGGCGCCGGTATAGACGTCAATCTCAGCGGAGTTGGCGGCCAGGGCGCGCTCGCGCAAAGCTTCAAAGGCGAGGGTGGCGTAGGGCTCTGTCTCATGCTCGCCCACCGCCTCAAGCGCCACAAAACGCCCGTCCTGAAGGGTCAGGCTGACCCTGACCGGGCTGGCGTTGGAGAAGCCCTCGCCCTCGCCATAAAAGGTGCCGCTCACCCGGGCCAGCACGGCAGGCGGCAGGTCGCCGGCGGCCTGGTCCAGCGCCATGCGCAGCGCGCGCATGAAGCCGCGGCTGGTGAGGGTGGCGCCGGCGATGACATCCAGTTGCCCGGTGTTGAAGTCCACCGCGCGCCGGGACAGCTCCAGGAGCGCGGGCTGCACATAGTCCACCGGGTCGCCTTCGGCGCTGGCCTCCACCCGGGTGATGCGGCCCTCATCCAGGGTGAGGCTGACCCGCACCAGGTTGTCCGGTGTGAAGCCGGGCGCCTCCCCATAAAAGACCCCGCTCACCTGCGCGCGGCGCCTTGCGGCGCCCCATGCGGCGCGGGCGGCGTCCAGGATGCCGTTGCAGGTCCAGGTGGCGCCGGTGATGCCGTCCACCTCCACGCTGTTTTGCGCCACCATGCGCTGGGGGAGTTCCATCAGGGCCTCCTCGGCGAAGTCCAGGTGCTCGCCCGGGCCGATGGCGCGGGCCTCGGTGATGGCGCCGCCTTCAATGGTGAGGGTCAGGGTGATGGGCTGGTCCTCCGAAAACCCGTGTGCCTGGGCGGTATAGGTGCCATCGGTGACCGCCAGGGCTGCGGGCGGCAGCGCCAGGCACAGCAACAGGCAGAGCAGCAGCCATCTTCTCATCGCGTGTCCCCCGTCAAGATATTTTTCATGCAATCAAGATACAATGCCCGCATCCGCGGGGCAAGCGCCGCGCGCGGATTAACCGGGACAAATCAGTCCCGGCCGGGGAAATGTGGGTGTCTGCAACACAAAGGGTGTTTCCCTGCGCGGTTGATGCTGCCGGCACGCGGCGCGCTTCCCGGCTGGGGAGCGCGCCTGGATGAACCGGTTTGACGTGTCAGGGGTTGGGGGCTTCCCCGCGGGAAGGCCCCCAGGTCCCCTTGGTCCCGTCCCTACTTCAGCTTCCAGACCAGCTCGTTGTACTGGGCGATGGTGCGGTCGGTGGAGAAGAAGCCGGAGAGGGCGGTGTTGGTGATGGCCTTTCTGAGCCACAGGTCCTGATCCTGGTAATCCCGGCTGATGTCAGCCTGGGCCTGGGCGTAGGAGCCAAAGTCCTTGAGCACGAAGTAGTTGTCGGGGTTGCTGCCGCCTGAGCCAAAGAGCAAATCGTGGTAGAGGATCTGCACCATGGCGGGGTTGTCCGGGAAGAGGGTGCCGTCAATCATCTGGGAGAGGGCGCGGCGGATCTCGGTGTTGCGCTCAAAGAAGTGGATGGGGGCGTAGGTGCCCTCGCGGTACTTGGCGCTGACCTCCTCGGCCGTCATGCCAAAGAGGTAGATGTTGTCCGGGCCCACGGCCTGGGCGATCTCCACGTTGGCGCCGTCCAGGGTGCCGATGGTGACCGCGCCGTTCATCATCAGCTTCATGTTGCCGGTGCCCGAGGCCTCCTTGCCGGCGGTGCTGATCTGCTCTGACAGGTCGCTGGCCGGGATGAGGGCTTCGGCGGCGGACACGTTCCAGTTTTCCACAAACAGGATGCGCAGCATCTTACGCGCCCGGGGGCTGGCGTCAATCAGGCGGGAGAGGGCCAGGATGTAGCGGATGATCATCTTGGCCTTGTGGTAGCCGCGGCTGGCCTTGGCGCCAAAGATGAACACCCGCGGGGGCATGGTGAAGCCGGGGTCATCCATGATGCGGTTGTACAGCACATGGATGTGCAGGGCGTTGAGCAGCTGGCGCTTGTACTCATGCAGGCGCTTGACCTGCACGTCAAACATGAAGGCGGGGTCCACCTGCATGTCCTGGCGGCGCGTGAGGAAGCGGTTGAACACGTCCTTGTTCTGCCGCTTGATGAGGGCGAACTGCTCCCGGAAGGCGGCGTCATCCCGGAAGGGCAGCAGGTCGCTGAGGCGCTCGGGCTGGGTGGTCCAGGCATCGCCGATGGAGGCGGTGATGAGCTCAGCCAGGCGCGGGTTGCAGGCCATCAGCCAGCGGCGGTGGGTGACCCCGTTGGTGATGGCGGTGAACTTGCGGGGGGTGGTGATGCCGTAATCGTGGAAGGTTTCGTTCTTGATGATGTCGCCGTGCAGCTGGCTGACGCCGTTGATGCAGAAGCTTTGGGAGACACACAGGTTGGCCATGTGCACCATGTCATAGGCCAGGATGGCCATGTGGGCGATGCGGTCCCACTGCCCGGGGAAGCGGTCCCACAGCTTTTCGCACAGGCGGCGGTTCATCTCCTCCAGAATCATGTAGATGCGGGGCAGCTGGCGGCGCATGAGCTCCTTCGGCCAGCGCTCCAGGGCTTCGGCCATGATGGTGTGGTTGGTGTAGGCCATGCAGCGGTTGGTGATGGCCTGGGCCTCGTCCCAGCCCAGCCCCTTCTCGTCCATCAACAGGCGCATGAGCTCGGGGATGGCCAGGGCCGGGTGGGTGTCGTTGATGTGGAAGACCACCTTGTCCGGCAGCAGGCGGTAATCCTTGCCGTGGCGGGCCTCAAAATCCTTCAGGGCGCACTGCAGGGTGGCGGACACCAGGAAATAGTGCTGGCACAGCCGCAGGGTCTTGCCCTCGTAGTGGTTGTCCTCGGGATAGAGCACCTTGGAGATGACGTTGGCCAGGTCCTGCTCCTTGGAAGCGGCCACGTAGTCGCCATTGGAGAAGGCGGACAGGTCCAGGCTTTGCTTGGAGCGGGCGCGCCAGGTGCGCAGGGTGTTGACCCGGTCATTGCCATAGCCCAGGGCGGGCATGTCATAGGGCACGGCCTCCACGGTGCGGTAATCCACCAGCGAATAGACGTCCCGGCCGTCCTTGACCGACTGCACCACCCGGCCCTCAAAGTGCACCTCCACCAGGTCCTCCACCCGGGCAATCTCCCAGACGTTGCCGTTTTGCAGCCAGTCATCGGGCAGCTCAACCTGCTGGCCCTGGGACAGCTTCTGGCGGAAGAGGCCGTATTCATAGCGGATGGTGGCGCCCATGGCGGGCAGGTCCAGGGTGGCCAGGCTGTCCATGAAGCAGGCGGCCAAGCGGCCCAGGCCGCCGTTGCCCAGGCCGGGCTCCGGCTCCTCATACATGATGTCCTGCCAGGAGATTTCAAGCTCGGTCAGGGCCTGGGTATAGGGCTGGGTGGCCAGCAGGTTCAGGGCGTTGTTGTACATGGCCCGGCCCAGCAAAAATTCAATGCACAGGTAATAGACGCGCTTGCCGCCCAGCTGCTGGTCCCGTTCGCGGGAGATGATCCACTTGTCCATGATCTGGTCACGCAGGGTGGAGGCCACGGCGTAGTAGCGCTGGTAGGGGGTGGCTTCCTGCAGGGTTTTGCCATAGTAGCGCTGCAGCTTGCCGATGATGGACTGCTTGATGTGGTCCTTGGTGAACTCGCGTTTAGGCATACGGTCTCCTTGTCAGAATGGGTTTGCGCGCGGGCGCGCAATCAAACGGAAGTATACCATATGCATAAAGTTCGGACAAACCGGGGGCGGACAGCCCGGACAAAAGTTGTGGATGAGGCGGAATTGCCCTTGGTAAAACCGGGGCGGCCGTGGTACATTGAGGCCGGATGACAACGGCATAAAAAAGATGAAAAGAAGGTGCAGCCATGACACTGGAAGCCCTGGTCAGCCAGCTCAACGCCATCACGGAGGGGATGTTCGCGGGCAGCGTTCCCTGCCGTGCCAGCCGGCTCAATTTCGTGATGAAAACCCACCCGGCCAACGCATTTTTCAGCCTGTACCAGCCCCTGGTGAACATGCTGTGGGGGTCGGACCGCTCCGGCCTCACGGCGGACTTTTTGCGCCAGGTCTACGAGGACCTGAAGGCCTACCAGGCCGAGGCGCGCCTGGGGGCGCTGGCCAAGCCGCTCAGGGAGCTCAGGGAGATGGTGGGGGCGATGAAGCGCGGGGAGCCCCTTGCGCTGTTTGAGGATTGATCCCGGCCCAAACGGGATGGGGCCTGCGGGCGGCAGGCGCCCTGGAAGCGCCAACAACATAAAAAGGGGCAGGCCGCACGGCCTGCCCCGGTCAGGTAAGGTCAGGGCCTACTTGCCCTTGCCGCCGCCATTGTTGTTGCCCGGGCCCTTGTTGGGGTTGGGCTGCTTCTGGCGGGGGGCGGGCTCGTAGATGCTGTCCAGGTAGTCAAAGACCTCCTGGCGGCTGTGGAAGGTGCGGTTTTCCACCTGGGCCTTGTACCACACCAGGGAGCGGTAGACGCCCGGGCCGCCGGGCAGGAAGTTTTTGTTGCCCTTGGTTTGCTTCCAGTGGGCCCAGGCGGACACAATTTGCCCGTGGTTGAGCGCGCCGCCCGGCTCTATGGGTTCCTCCGCTTCCTCATCGGGGCTGCCTGCCATCACCGTGACCGTGATGAGGGCGTTCTGGGCGGACAGGTAGTAGACCCGCTGGCCTGAGGCGTCCTGCCGCAGGGTGATCTCATAGCGGACCATCAGGTCATACTCACCCGGCTCCAGGTCCAGCGCCAGACCGGCGGTGGACACAAAGGCGCGCGCGGGCTGGCCGGAGGGGCTGTCCTGCGCCTGCAGCTCCGCCTGTACGGCGGGGTTCATGAAATCCACGCCCAGCCAGCTGTCGCTGACAAACTGCAGCATCGGCTGGCCGCTTTGGCTGAAGGAATAGGTGGTGGTTGCCGTCAGGCCCAGGGTCTGGCCCCGGTAGACGGACAGGCTGTCCGGCGTGATGAAGGTGTGCAGGTCAGCTTCAGGCGGCCCGGCCTCAGGGGACAAGCCCCCGGCCAGGGCGGGCATAGCGCCCAGCAGCAAGGTCAGGACCAGCAAAGTGCTGAACAATTTTCTCATCTTCAGAACATTCTCCTTCCGCAAGGCAAGTCTTGCAATGGGAAGGTACCACGCCGGCCGCGCTTTATGCGACTGGCCGGGATTTCTCACAAAAGCCTTACATGGCCCGGGCCAGGCGGCAAAAAACGCGCCCGCGGTGTGCGGGCGCGTTGGCTTCAAGGGCGGGCTTAAGGCAGCGCCGCCGCAAAGGCCTCAAAGAAGGCCGGGCAGGACCAGGTGCCGGCGGCCGACAGGCTGTCCCCGGACACGGCCAGCTGCAGCACCACGCCGTTGCCGTACTGCACCAGCAGCGTCTGGCTGCCGCCCTGGGTGCCCGCGCCCTGGTAGGCGGCCTGGGTGTAGAGCAGGTTCATGAGGGAGCTGACCGCCTGGGCGTCCTGCACCGTGCCCACGTCGGACAGCTGTAGGGCGATGGCGCCCGAAGGCAGGGTGTCCCGCAGGGTCTCCCCGGAAAGCAGGCCGCTGCCGGCGAAGGCCACGCGCTGGAAAAGGCGGGCGCGGCCGTTGACCTGCGCGGCCAGCGCCGCGCGGCCCAGGCCGGTGACCTCATACACCGGGGTGCCCTGGGGGGCGACGTTGGACAGCAGCGCGTTGCCCGCGTCCAGGGCGGGCTCGTCGGTGAAGGTGACCACCTGGCCCAGCTGGGCGCCCAGCAGGTCGGTCACGTCCTCCGGGTGGCTGAGCAGGCGGTAGTAGCGCCCATCCAGGCGCAGCAGGGGGAAGTTGCCGCCGCTGCCCCGCTCCCACACGCCCTGGTATTTGGGCTGGCTGTCGCCGGACAGCACCAGGCTGCCCCGGGGCAGGTCCGCGGTGGTGCGCATGCCCTGCAGGCTTGGCCCGCCGGCGGCCAGGGTGTCCACCGCGTTCATCCGCGGGGCGTTCAGCCGGGGCAGCACCAGGGTGAGCACCCCAAACACCAGGGCCATGCTCATGGCCATGGCCAGCACCCGGTTGGCGCGCCGGGGTTGCGCGCGCTGCGTGGCGGCCAGCTGCCGCGCGCGGTGCAGCAGGGCCGGGTCAGCCTTCAACCCGCCCAGCGCCTGATCGGCTGCGCGTCTGAATTGCTCCGGGTTCATCATGGTTCTTCCCCCTCCTCCAGGAATTGTTTGAGTTTTTGCCGCCCGCGGGACAGGCGGCTGGATACAGTGCCCTCCGGCGTGCCCAGCACCTCGGCGGTCTGCTGGGTGGACAGGCCCTGGTAATAAAACAGCAGGAACACTTCCTTCTCTGCCTTGGGCAGTGCGTTGACCGCCTGCATGAGGGCCTCGCGCTCCAGGCGCTGGTCCAGCTTGTCATCATCCGGGATGATGTCCAGCTTCCGGCTGCCCAGCAGCACCCGCTTGTGCCAGGAGGACCGCCAGAAGTCGCGGCACCGGTTCAGGGCCACCTTCAGCAGCCAGGCCTTCTCGCTGCCGGGGATGAGCACTGGCCGGGTTTCAAACAGCCGCACAAAGACATCCTGGGTGACGTCCTCGGCCTGCTGGCGGTTGCCCAGGTAGAAATAGCTCACGCGCAGGACATCGGTGCCGTACTTCAGGTACAGCTGCTCGACCTGCTCGTCGCTGACAGGCTGCGGGGCCGCCCGCGGGCCGCTGTCACTCATGTAACGCTTGTCCTTTCGGATTTCTTGCATGCGCCGCCGGTTTATGCAGGCACACTGAGTATAGGGTGCCAGGGGCTGTCTGGCAAGGTGGCGGGCAGGGGTGCGTATGCCCGGGCGGCCGCTGCTCGCCACCGGTTTTGCCCTGGTGTCCCCTTGAACCGTGCCCCTGTGACAGGCGCCTCAACAGCATCAGGGGCTGCCACCTGCGTGACAGCCCCTGGGTCAGGGTGGGAAATCGCTCAGGTCATCCCCTGTCGTGCCGGTCGCTGCGGCGGCGGCGCTGGGGCTCGTCCGGGCGCGCGTCAGGCTGGGCGGCAGGTTGGCTGCCCTGCTGGGCCTGCCCGGGTTGCGTGGGCCGCGCCTGGGTGCCCTGGGTGGGCGGCACCTGCCCAGGCTGGGCGGGCTGCACCGGCGTGCCCTGGCTGGGCGGAACCTGTCCGGGCTGGGTGGGCTGTACCGGCGTGCCCTGGGGGCGGAAGGCCTGGGTGCCCTGGCTGGGCGGGGCCTGCCCGGGCTGGGTGGGCTGCACAGGCGTGCCCTGGGGGCGGTAGGCCTGGGTGCCCTGGGTGGGCGGCACCTGCCCGGGCTGGGCGGGCTGCACCGGCGTGCCCTGGGGGCGGAAGGCTTGCGTGCCCTGGCTGGGCGGCGCCTGTCCGGGCTGGGTGGGCTGCACCGGCGTGCCCTGGGGGCGGTAGGCCTGGGTGCCCTGCATGCCGGGGCGGGGCGGGGCGTAGGGGGAGGGCGCGGGGCGGGCCTGGGGCTGGCCGGCCTGCCGGGCGGCCTCAGCCCTGCGCTGGGCCGCGCGGGCCGCGGCGCGCTTCTGGTTCTGGTTGTAGAGGTGGTAGGCGTAGTAACCGCCGCCGCCCAGCACCGCCAGCAGGCCCACGGCCAGCAGCACCCCGTTGAAGCCGCCGCCCGGTTTTTCGGCCGGGGGCTCCTCAAAGCCTTCCACCGTCAGCAGGGTGGGGGTGGGGCTGGGGCTGGTCAGCGGGGTGGGGCTGATGATGGCCTCCACTGGCGGGGTGGGGGAGCCCAGGGGGTTGAAGGGCTCGTAGGAGGCGTTGATGAGGCTGGGGTTCTGCCACACGGTGGCATTGTAGTTCTCCAGCGGGGTGATCTGCCCTGGCTGCTGGTAGGCGCCCTGGGCAGGCTGGTTGGCCGCGTTGGCGTTGAGGTAGGCCGGGCTTTGCAGGTAGGTGGCCAGCTGGCCCATGGGCAGCACGGTGAAGAAGTCGCCGTGGATGTAGCCCACCGTGCCGTCCTGGCTGATGTGGTACCAGGTGCCGTCGTTCTGCGCGCTGCTGCCGTAGACCAGGGCGAAGGCGTCCCGGCTGAGGAGCTTGAGCTCCCGGCTGCTGGTGCTGGGGGAGGAGCGCAGGCGCACATAGTCGGCGCTCACATAGCCGTAGCTGGAAGGGCTGTTCAGGGTGACCGGCTCGGGCGTGGCCGCAGGCGGCGGGGTGGCCGTGCGCAGGGAATCCAGGTAGTTCTGCTCCTCCACGGGGTTGAGCACGCGCAGCTGGTCGCTTCTGACGTAGCCGAAGGTGCTGCCGTACTGCACCACATCCCAGGTGGTGCCGGCCACATAGTCCTGGCCATGCACCGCCACCACCGCGTCCACATCCAGCAGGCTGATGATCTGCGCGTTGGTGTCCGGGAAGGCGCGCAGGGGCACGTTCTGCCCGCGGGTGATGGAGTGCCCGGTGCGCTGCTCGGGCTGGCGGGTGGGGCTGAGGCTCACAGTGGGCTGGGGCTGCAGCAGGGACAGGTGGTAGGCGGCCTCCTGCTCATCGATGTAGCGCAGGGCGGCGTTGGGCACATAGCCCACCTGCTTGTCCGCCATGACCTGCACCTGGCTCCAGCCTTCATCGCCGATCCAGGTCTGGCTCCACACCTGGACCAGGGACCCTGTCTCCAGGATTTCCATCACCGGCTCATCCTGGCGGGACACCCCGGTGCGCAGCGCGGTTTGGCGGATGGTGAGGGCCGGGCCGTGGTAGGTGGCCGGCTTGGGGGACATGGTGGGGGCCAGGGAAGGGCTGGGGACGTCGGTGACCGGGGGCGTGGTGGCCGGGGCCGCGCTGGGGACAGGGGTGACGGCATAGGGCATGGGGCTGGGCAGGGTGGCCTGGTACTGCTCGCTCTCCTGCTCGGAGAACAGGCGTGTGTACTCAGCCACCACAAAGCCGGTCTTGCCGTTGGCCATGATGTTGTACCAGACCTTGTCGCCCACCGTCTGCTGGGTGTACACCCAGAAGCGCTCGCCCTTGGCCAGCTTGGCCAGCAGGGTGGAGGAGGTGGTGGTCCGGGCACGGAAGTTGACCCCGCCGGCGGCTGTGACCTCGGCCCAGCGGTCGATGATCTCGCCGTCAGTCATGGCATCAGGGGGCGTGGTGGGGGTGGGGCTGGGGGTGGGGGTCCAGCCAAAGATCTCCGCCACCTCATTGAAGGACAGCAGCCTTGTCACGGAGGACCACAGGAAGCCCTCCTGGCCGTTGGCCTCCGCCAGGTACCAGTCCTCGCCCTGGTGGTTTTTGACCATGCCCAGCACATGGACCAGGTCCTTGGTGCTCAGGGTGCCCAGGATGTTGTCCTTGCGGGAGCTGTCGGGGCTGGAACGGAAGTTGATCGCGTCCCCGGTGGGGTAGGCGTAGCGGTCCATGGTGGTGATGTCAAAGGGCAGCACGGTGGGCTCGGCGGTGGGGCTGGGGCTGGGGCTGGGCGTGAGGGGCCGCGCGTAGATGAACACCACTTCCTCGTGGCTCAGCGCGCCGCTCTGGCTCAGCGTGACCTCCACCGGGCTGTCTGACTGCAGCAGGTAGCCCTCGGGCAGGCCCTCCGGGCTGGGCGTCACCTGGTGGGTGCCCGCCTCCAGCGTGAGCTGCTGGCTGGGGGCCAGCATGGCGCCCGCCTCATCGCGGTAGTGCACCGGGATGGTGGCGGTGATGACGGAAATGTCCTTGAAGAGGAAGACGACTTCGCGCTGGCTGGGGTTGCCCGCCGCGTCCACGGTGATGGTGTAGCTGCTTTCGCCCACCAGCTGGTACACGTTCTGGTCCACCAGGCCAAGGTCCACCGGGATCAGGGTGTCCTCGCCCTCCCTGCAGGGCACGGTGAGGGTTTCCAGCACCACGCCGCTTTCGGTCTTGTACACCACGCTCACCAGCGCCGCCTTGGGCGGGGGGGCGGGCGTGGCGGTGGCCTCGGCAATCAATTCGTAGACAAAGCGCAGGCTGGCGGGCTGGGCGGTGTTGTCCGTGACGGTGACATATTTGACCGGGTCCTCCTGCTCCGCCAGGGCATAGCCTTCCAGCAGGTCCAGGGGGGCGGGGCTGACCGGGTGCTTGCCCTCTCCCAGGGAAACGCTGGTGTCAGACGCCACCGGGTTGCCCTGCGCGTCGGTATAGCTGATGACCACGGTCACCGGTTCGGACACAGGCGTTGTCAGCTTGTAGGTGAAGATGACCGGGTCCATGGAGGCGCCCTGCGCGTCTACCCAGACCTCCACGCTGGCGGGGCCGACCAGCTCGTAGCCAGGCTGCAGGTTGGCCGGGCTGGGGGTGACCAGGCTGCTGCCCGCGGGCAGGGTCTTGCGCTGGCTGTCGGCCACCGGCTGCCCGGCTTCGTCCAGGTAGGCCACGGTGATGTCCACGGGCTGCACCGGGGGCTCGGTGACCACCACGGGGACCTCGTACATGAAGGTGACCAGTGGCAGGTCCGCGCCCTGGGCGGTGACGTTCACGGTGTACTCAGCCTGGCCCGTCAGGATGTAGCCTTCGGGCACCTGGCCGCTGTCCGGACGCACGGTGTTGGCCCCGGGCTGCAGGGTGCGGATTTCAGTGGCGAACACCACAAAGTCCGCGTCCACATACTGGATGGTGATGTCTGCGGGCTGCACCGGGGGCTCGGTCACCACCACGGGGGCCTCGTACATGAAGGTGACCAGGGGCAGGTCCGCGCCCTGGGCGGTGACGTTCACGGTGTACTCGGCCTGTCCCGTCAGGGTGTAACCCTCGGGCACCTGGCCGCTGTCCGGCCGCACGGTGTTGGCGCCGGGCTGCAGGGTGCGGATTTCGGTGGCGAACACCACAAAGTCCGCGTCCACATACTGAATGGTGATGTCAACCGGCTGCACCGGGGGCTCGGTGACCACCGCGAGGGCCTCATACATGAAGGTGACCAGCGGCAGGTCCGCGCCCTGGGCGGTGACGTTCACGGTGTATTCAGCCTGGCCCGTCAGGGTGAAGCCCTCGGGCACCTGGCCGCTGTCCGGCCGCACGGTGTTGGC
>JAAYEI010000001.1 GCA_012728815.1 Clostridiales bacterium | reverse complement strand
TTTACCGTGCTCACCCTCAGCGCCATCATGTTGGGGTTTGTGGTCACCACCTTTGCCATTCTCAAGCTCTACCTGCACATGCGCACCGGCCTTCGCCGCGGGCGCTCCCTGCGCCAGACGCTCCGTGAGGGCTATGCCACCGCCGGGCACGCCGGGCTGGATGTCATGGTGGGGCTGCTGCTGGTCAGCGTGGTGTTCATCATCATGAACCTGGGGCTGATCACCGTATTTTGCGAGCTGTTTGCCATCACCCTGTTGCTGGGGCTGGTCATTACCCAGCTGCTGCACCGCCTGCTGCTCAATGAAACCATCCACCTGTTTGGCACCAAGAGCTCCCTGTATGCCACCACACCCACCAAGAAGGAGGCCTGAGGCATGCGCATTCACAAAACCGCGCTCAACACCATCATCATTTCCACCCTGGTGGGCCTGCTGGCCCTCGCGCTGGGCCTGTTCGGCCTGGGCATGAAGTTCGCCAACGGCGCCCAGGCCGCCTTTGCCTGGGGGCCCCTGCTGCTGGCCATCCTGGCGGCCCTGGTGGTTTCCTTCCTGTTTGGCTGGCTGCGCTACGGCGTCAGCGGCGCGCTGACACTGGCTGTCGCCGTGCTGCATGACCAGCTGCTGTCCCTGGCCATGTGTGCCATCTACAGCCTGGCCTTTGGTCTGTCCGGCCATGCCATGCCCCTGCTGGTGGCCGGTCTGGCCTTCACCTACCTGTTCACCGTTCCCGTAATCCGCGACGCGCGCGCGCAATTGATGGCCAACCCCAGCCTCACCCGGGAGCAGGCCGCTTCCCAGGCGGTTGCGGCTGGCCGCCCGCTCAAGGTCGCGGTGACCCTGCTCAGCGCCCTGGTGCTGCTGGCCCTGGCTGTGGGCGGCAACGTGCAGATGTATGGCAGCCTGCTGCCGCTCCTCAGCGGCCTGATCGCTGCCGCGCTGTCCTCCCACCTGATCAGCCCCTATATCTGGGCGGCGGGTCGGCCGGGCAGACGGCGCAGATAAGCCACCCGGGCGCCCCCTGCAAGCGGGGGGCGCCTTTCTCTTGCCTTTGCCATGCAGAACCGCCGCCGCGGGACAGGGTCACCGCGCCGACCCAGCTGTTTGAGACGGGCAACGACCACGAAAGGACCCCATGAGAAAGCTCACCGCCCGCGCCCTGCCCAGGCAACTGCCAGGCTACCCCGACTACCTGGCCGCGCTGCTGCACGCGCGGGGCATCACCACGCCGGCGGATGCCGCGCGGTACTTGCACCCCAGCATGGACCAGCTGCACGACCCGCTGCTGATGCACGGGATGGCGGAGGCCGTCCGTGTGGTTCACCAGGCGGCCAGCGAGGGCCTGACCTGTGTGGTCTATGGCGATTATGACGCGGATGGCGTCTGCGCCAGCGCCATCCTGCTCAGCGTGCTGGAGCGCCTGCGCGTCAGGGCCTTCTCCTACATCCCCGCCCGTCAAAGCGAGGGCTATGGCCTGAACGCCCAGGCGGTGGAGACCCTGGCCGGGCAGGCCGGGCTGCTGATCAGCGTGGACTGCGGCATCACCGCGCTGGAGGAGGTGGCCCGGGCGCGGGCGCTGGGCATGCG
>JAAYEI010000072.1 GCA_012728815.1 Clostridiales bacterium | reverse complement strand
CTCTTCCGGGGCGTGGTGGTCAAGCCCGGCGCGGTCATCCGCAACAGCATCATCATGCAGGACGCCGTCATCCTCAGGGATGCGGAGGTGGAGAACAGCATCCTGGACAAGCAGACCACCGTCCGGGAGCATGTGCGCCTCATCGCCCCCCGCAACCACCCCATCGTGGTGGGCAAAAACTTGACAATCTGACTTGCCCGCTGGTAGCCTCAGGGTGCGTAAAGACGCCTGGAAGGAGGGTTTCCGGTGAAAATATTGTTCACAGCCAGTGAATGCGTGCCGTTCTGCAAGACGGGTGGCCTGGCCGATGTGGTCGGCTCCCTGGCGCCCGCCCTGGCCGAGCAGGGGCACGACGTGCGGGTCATCATCCCCAAGTACGGCATGATCCCCGAAGAGTACGAGCACAAAATGGTGCACACCGCCGATTTTGAGGTGTCCCTTGGCTGGCGGCGACAGTACTGCGGCATCGAGCAGCTGGAAAAAGGCGGGGTCACCTACTATTTCCTGGACAACCGCTATTACTTCGGCCGCAACTACATCTACGGCGTGGGCGGGGATGAGCACGAGCGCTTTGCCTTCTTCTGCCGCGGGGTGCTTAACGCCCTGCCGCTGATTCCCTTCTCCCCGGACATCATCCACGCCCATGACTGGCAGACCGGGATGATTCCGGCGCTGCTGCGCATCCAGTATGCCGGGCTGCCCCGCTATGACCACATCAAGTCGGTCTTCACCATCCACAACCTGCAGTACCAGGGCATCTTCGGCGTCAAGGATGTCCAGGACATGCTGGGCCTGCCCCCCGAGGTCTTCACCGATGACAAGCTGGAATATTTCGGCAATGTCAATTTCCTCAAGGCCGGGGTGGTCTACGCGGACGAGGTGACCACGGTCAGCCCGAGCTATGCCGAAGAAATCCAGACCGCCTACTACGGCGAGCGCCTGGACGGCCTGCTGCGCGCGCGGCGCAACCACCTGACCGGCATCCTCAACGGCCTGGACGTGCGCGAGTTTGATCCCGCCCAGGACAAGCGCATCGCGCGCACCTACACCGCGGATGACCTGAGCGGCAAGCGGGCCTGCAAGCAGGCGCTGCAGGAGGAGCTGGGCCTGCAGCAGCGGGAGGACGTGCCCATCATCGCCCTGATTGGCCGCCTCAACAGCCAGAAGGGCCTGGACCTGGTGGACTATGTCATCGCGGACATCATGCGCGAGGACATCCAGCTGGTGTGCCTGGGGCTGGGCGAGTCCCGCTATGTGAACCTGTTCAGCTGGGCCGAGCAAAACTACCCCGGCCGCGTGGCCGCCCGCTTTGTGATGGACAACAACCTGGCCCACCGCATCTACGCCGGGGCGGACATCTTCCTGATGCCCTCAGCCTTTGAGCCCTGCGGCCTCTCCCAGATGATCGCGCTGCGCTACGGCACCGTGCCGGTGGTGCGGGAGACCGGCGGCCTGCGCGACACCGTGCTGAGCTACAACGAGTTCACCGGCGAGGGCAACGGCTTCACCTTCTTCAACTACAACGCCCATGACATGCTGCATGTCATCCAGCGCGCCCTGCACTTCTACCACGACCAGAAGGAGGTCTGGGCCAAGCTGCAGCACCGCGGCATGACGGCGGACTTCTCCTGGCTGCACTCCTCCGGGCGCTACCTGGAGCTCTACCGCAAGCTGCTGCCCGCCCTGATCACGGAGGGCACGCCCCCCGGGCCCGCGCCGCAGAAGCCGCCGGCCCCCCAGGCCAAGGAAGAGACGGAAAAGCCCGTGGATGAGGTCAAGAAGCCGGCTCCCCGGGCCAAGAAGGCAACGGCGGCAACGGAAACAGTCAAAAAACCGGCCGCCCGCGCCAAAAAGGTGGCGCCTGCCAAACCGGCCGCGGACAAGCCCGCCCAAGCGCCGGCCAAGGCGCCAGGCAAGCCGGCAGCCCGCCCGCGCAAGCCCAAAGCAGAATAAGCGCCTGCAACACAAGGCGCCACCATCCAGGACAGCAAGCAGCCGGCGGACATCCCGCCGGCTGCTTGCTTATGCCATGGCAGCTGATAAACCCGCGCCCCCGCCATGCAGGCGGAGGGCGCGCAGCTTGTGTACCGTTGTGTTCAGCTTACTCGTTCAGGGAGTTGTTCAGCAGCACCGCCTCATCCATCCACTGGTAGAAGAGGTTTTCCTCCACCACAACCTTCACCACCTCGTTGAGCGCTTCCACCAGCTCCGGCTCGTTGAGGGGCAGGGCGGCCGCGATGCCCATGGAGGTGTAGTCAAACTTGCTCTCGCACACCACCAGGTCCGGGTAGTTGGCCACATACTGGTTGGCCACAGGGCTGGCCAGCGCCATGCCGGCCACCTTGCCCGTCAGCAGCATCATGATGCCGTCGGGGATGAGGGTGATCAGCTCCAGCTCGCTGCCTGGCAGCTGCTCCGTCACCAGCGTCTGCTGCAGGGTGCCGTTCTGGGCGGCCACCTTCTTGCCGGCGAAGTCCTCCAGCGCCTTGAGCGTGTCCGCGTTGTCCTTGTGGATGAGGATGATCTGGTTGGTCTCATTGTAGTAGATGTCCGAGAACATCATGCTGCTGAGGCGGTCGGGCTTGGGGTCCATGCCCGCCAGGGCGATGTCCACCTTGCCGGCCGCAATGGCCACCAGCAGGGCGTCAAAATTGTAGGATTCCACCACCAGCTCCACACCCCAGGCGTCAGCGATGTACTGGGCGAAGGTGATGTCCGCGCCCACTGGCTGGCCCTTCTCATCCAGGAACTCATAGGGGGCATAGTCCGGGGAGGTGCCCACCACCAGCTTGCCGGCGGCCTTGATGGCCTCCAATCGGTTCTCAGCCAGTCCGCTCAGGCACAGGGTCAGGATCAGGGCGGCCAACAGGATGGCGGTCAGCTTCTTCATGGGGGTTCCTCCTTGCGTTGATGTGGTCAAACATACACCAGGCCGGAATGAATGTCAATACATAAAATTAGAATAAATATAAATATTTTTCTGTACAAAACCGAAGTTATATGATATTGTGGTGCGGACGCTGCATAAAATTGCAGTATTTCACAAAGGAGCACAGCCCATGCCCCAGATTTCCCGGCGCAGCCAGCAGTTCACCGAATCGGTCATCCGGCGCATGACCCGCATTGCTGACCAGCACGGCGCCATCAACCTCTCCCAGGGCTTTCCGGATTTTGATCCGCCCCAGGCGCTGATGGACGCCCTGGCCCATGCCGCCCACGCGGGCCCCCACCAGTATGAGGTCACCTACGGCGCCCAGGGCTTCCGCGAGGCCCTGGCGCGCAAGTACAGCCAGTCCTTTGGCCGCCTGGTGGACGCGGACAGCCAGGTCCTGGTCACCTGCGGGGCCACGGAGGCCATGATCTGCGCTTTGCTGGCGCTGGTCAACCCGGGGGACAGGGTGGGCATCTTCTCCCCCTTCTATGAGAACTACGCCGCGGATTGCCTGATCGCGGGCGCCCAGGCGGTGTACGTGCCGCTGGTGCCGCCTGCCTATGAGGTGGACTGGCAGGCGTTGGAGGCGGCCTTTCACCAGGGGCTCCAGGCGCTGGTGGTCTGCAACCCTTCCAACCCCTGCGGCAAGGTGTTTACAAGGGAGGAGCTGCAACGGATTGGCAGCCTGGCCCGCGCCCACCAGGCCTGGGTGATCACCGATGAGGTGTATGAGCACATCGTTTTCGCGCCCCATGCCCACACCCACCTGGCCGCCCTGCCGGGCATGTGGGACAACACCATCACCGTCAGCTCCCTGTCCAAGACCTATTCCATCACCGGCTGGCGCCTGGGCCACCTGATGGGGCCGGAGGCGGCGGTGGAGGCGGCGCGCAAGGTGCATGACTTCCTCACCGTGGGCGCGGCAGCGCCGCTGCAGGCGGCCGCGCTGCCAGGCCTGCTGGCCGGGGCGGAGTATTACCTTGGCCTGCGGGAGCTGTACACCCAGAAGCGGGATTTCTTCCTCAGCGGGCTGGACCGGCTTGGCCTGCCCCACAACAGCCCGCAGGGCAGTTACTTTGTGCTGGTGGATGTCGGCCAGCTGCTTGACAAGCCCCCCTATGCCGGGATGGACAGCCTGGCCCTCTGCGCCCATATGGCGCAGCACCTGGGGGTGGCCGCGGTGCCCGGCAGCAGCTTCTTCCCGGACAGCAGCGGCGACCACCTCATCCGCCTGCACTTTGCGCGGGGGCAGGACAGCCTGGCCGAGGCCCTGCGCCGCCTGGAGGGCCTGCGCGCATGACAGACCTGTTATCCATGCCGCTGCATACCATGCCGCCAAGCCCGGCCGTCACCCTGGGGCCTCAGGCCTACCAGGCCTTGCCCGCGCGGCTGCTGCCCCTGGGGCGCCAGGCCCTGCTCATCGGCGGGCGCCGGGCGCTGGCCGCCGGGCAACAGGCGCTGCTGGACGCGTTGCAGGGCAGCGGCATCCAGCTGGACACTGCCCGCTTTGCCGGGGAATGCACCCTGGCGCAGGCGCAGGCCCTGGCTGCCAGGGCGCGCCTGGTCGGTGCCGCGGCCATCCTGGGCATGGGCGGGGGCAAGGCCATTGACACCGCCAAGCTGGCCGCCCAGCTGGCCGGGCTGCCGGTCTTCACCCTGCCCACCATCCCAGCCACCTGCGCGGCGCTCACGGCCCTGAGCGTGGTGCACGAGGATGTAACGGGGGACAGCCACGTCAGCCCGCTGGTCTTCCTGGACAGCCCGCCCAACCAGGTCTTTCTGCACACCGGCATCCTCAGCCAGGCGCCCCTGATGTACCTGCGCGCGGGCATCGGCGACAGCCTGGCCAAGCACGTGGAAAGCGCCTTCAAGGCGGGGGATGGGCCGGCGCTGCCCTATGCCGACCAGGCGGCCCTCTCCCTGGCCAGGCTGGGCTATGAAACGCTGCTGCGGCATGGCCGGCAGGCGCTGGATGACGCGGCCCGGGGGCTGGACAGCGCCGCCTTCCGCCTGGTGACGCAGTGCTGTGTGGTCAACACAGGCCTGGTCAGCCTCTGGGTGGACGAGCGCTTCAACGGCGGCCTGGCCCACGCGCTGTTTTATGTGCTGCGGGACGTGCCGGGCTTTGACAGCCTGCTGCACGGGGAGGCGGTGGCCTGGGGCTGCCTGGTGCAGCTGGCTGTGGAAAACAAACTGGATGAGGCCGGCCGCCTGCGCGGCAGCCTGCGCGCCCTGGGCCTGCCTGTCTCCCTGCGCGAGCGGGGCATCGACCTTGGCCTGGTGTTGTCGCGGCTGCCCCAGGCGCTCGCCCAGCCGGATTTGGTCTATACGCCCTACCCGGTCAGCCTGCAATCGGTTCAGGACGCGCTCACCCTGTGTGAGGCGCAGTCATTGGAAAGGGGAACTTGCTGAATGTTTGCCAACTTCGGGCCCAACATGCTCAAGGTGCTGGGTAGGTACTGGGGGTTGTTCCTGCAGGGCGCGGGCATCACCCTGCTGCTCAGCGCCATCACGGTGTTCTTCGGGGCGATCCTGGGCAGCCTGCTGGCGTTCATGCGCCGCAGCCGCCTCAAGCCCGTCAGCGGCTTCGCGCTGTCCTATGTGGAGCTCATCCGCGGCACGCCGCTGCTGCTGCAGCTCTACCTGATCACCTTCCTGCTGCCGGAACTGCTGCCCATGCTCAACCTGTCCAAGTTTGCCAGCGTTACCGTGGCCCTGGTGCTCAACTCCGCCGCCTATGTGTGCGAAATTGTGCGTGCCGGCATCCAGGCAGTGGACCCGGGGCAGACCGAGGCCGCGCGCACCCTGGGGCTCAGCGCGCGGCAGACCATGGTGCGCATCGTGCTGCCCCAGGCGGTCAAGAACATCCTGCCCGCCCTGGGCAACGAGTTTGTCACCGTGATCAAGGAGACCTCCCTGGCCTCCACCTTCTTTGTAGGCGACCTGATGACCGTCTACAAAACCGCCCAGGGGGCCACCTTCACCGTGATTGAACCCTTCCTCATCGTAGGGGTCATCTACTTTGTGCTCACCTTCTCCCTGAGCAAGCTGATCACCACATTTGAAAGGAGGCTGAAGGCCAGTGATTGAGACACGCAACCTCACCAAGGATTTCGGCAGCCTGCAGGTGCTGCGCGGCATCAGCGAAACCATCCAGGATGGGGAGGTCATCTCCATCATCGGCCCCTCAGGCTCCGGCAAGTCCACCTTCCTGCGCTGCCTGAACCTGCTGGAGGTGCCCACCTCCGGCCAGGTCATCTTTGACGGGGTCAGCCTGACGGACAAGGGGGTGGACATCAACGCCTACCGCCAGCGCATGGGCATGGTTTTCCAGCACTTCAACGTCTTCCCGCACCTGACGGTGCGCGAGAACATCACCCTGGCGCCGGTGTTGCTCAAAAAGCGTGCCCAGAAAGAGGCCGACCGCTTCGCGGATGAGCTGCTGGCCCGCGTGGGCTTGCTGGACAAGGCCACCGAGCACCCCCGGCGCCTGTCCGGCGGGCAGAAGCAGCGCCTGGCCATCGTGCGCGCCCTGGCCATGGAGCCGGAGGTGATGCTGTTTGACGAGCCCACTTCCGCCCTGGACCCGGAGATGGTGGGGGAGGTGCTGCAGGTCATCAAAACCCTGGTGAAGGCAGGCATGACCTGCATCATCGTGACCCATGAGATGGGCTTCGCCCGGGAGGTGTCCACCCGCGTGCTCTTCATGGATGAGGGCCGCATTGAGGAGCAGGGCAGCCCGGAGCAGCTGTTCACCAGCCCAACAAGCCCCCGCACCCAGGCCTTCCTGGGCAAGGTGTTGCGCTGATTAACCGCCAATGGGCATATGAAAAGCCGCGCGGATGTCCGCGCGGCTTTTGCCCTGATAGCCTGTGGCTATTGTTCCCTGTCAAAGCGCAGCGTGCCCAGGCAAATCTGCTGGCCGTGCTTCGCGCCAAACAGCATCACCTTGCCCTCCTGGAAGCGGAAGCGCACCCGTTGCCCAAGGGTGAACAGCACGCCGCCAAAGATGACCCCGGTGAGCAGGAAGCGCCCCAGGCGGACGCGCACCGTCGTTTCCATGCCGGTGGGCATGGCGCTGAACACCTCGCCCTCCAGCTCGCCCTCCTCATCCATCAGCAGGAACTCGGGCCGCACGCCCAGCACAAAGCCATTTTCATCCTGGGGTGCCGGGCCGGTTTCTGTCTCCTCCGTCACCGCGATGTTCGGGGTGAACACCTCGTTCTTGTTGGCCTTGGGCACCTCCTTGGCGGCCTCGGCTGCCAGTTGCCTGTCCCGCTCCGCCTGCGCCTGTCGGTTGACTTCGGCCAGGTCAAAGGGCGCTTCGGGCACAAAGCGGGCGCTCAGCCCGTCAAACAGGGTCAGGCGCAGTCTGCCATCCTGTTCCTGCTGGCCCTGGGCCTGGATGAAGTTGACCGCCGGGTTGCCCACAAAATCGGCCACGAAGAGGTTGGCCGGGCGGTTGTACACGGTCAGCGGCTTCTCGTACTGCTGCAGCACGCCGTTGTCCATCAGGCAGATGCGGGAGGCCAGCGTCATGGCTTCCAGCTGGTCGTGGGTGACGTAGATGAAGGTGCTGCCCGTTTCCAGGTGCAGCCGCTGCAGCTCGGAGCGCATCTCCAGGCGCAGCTTGGCGTCAAGGTTGGACAGCGGCTCATCCATGAACAGCACGCGCGGGTTGGGCGCCAGGGTGCGCGCGATGGCGACGCGCTGCTGCTGGCCGCCGGACAGTTCGCTGGGGTAGCGCTCCATGAACATGCCAATTTTGACCACCCGCGATACCCTGCGCACAATGCGGTCAATCTCTTCCCTGGTGTATTTGCGGTGCTGGGTTTTGACCTGGCCGTCCACCACCAGCTCCTGGCGCTCGTTCAGCTGCACGCCCTGGGCGGCCTGGCGCGCGGTGGCCTCCTCCAGGCGTTGGCGCAGGGCAGCCCGCGCCGCCTCCAGCCCCCTGGGGTCAAGGCCCGACAGCTCCCTGGCTGCCTGCTCGCCAATGTCAAAGCGCTCCATCAGCCGCTGGGCCAGGGGATGGCGCCTGTTGGCCTGCCCCTGGGCCAAGAGGTCGGCCAGGGCCTCCGGCTGGGCCAGCGCCTGCAGGGCCTCCGCGGCCACGCGGGCCTGCGGGTCCACCTCCGGGATGTCCTCGCGCAGGTTGGACAGCCCAAAGGCGATGTTCTGATAGACCGTCATGTTGGGCCACAGCGCGTAGTTCTGGAAGAGGAAGCCCACCTTGCGCCGGTTGGGCGGCACGTTGATGCCGCTCTGGCTGTCAAACACCGGCACCCCGTCAATGGTGATGCGGCCGGAGGTGGGCGTTTCCAGCCCCGCGATCATACGCAGGGTGGTGGTCTTGCCGCAGCCGGAGGGGCCAAGCAGGGTCACAAAGGCATTGTTGGGGATGGTCAGACTCAGGTCATCCACCGCGTAGAACTGCCCCCAGCGCTTGGTGACATTTGTCAAAACAATCTCTGCCATCTCAATTTCCTCCAATACCCTTGTCCAGGCTGGCCCCGGTCAGCCTGTTGACCAGGGCGTTCATCAGCAGGATGAACACAATCAGAATCAGGTTGATGCCGCTGGAGAAGGCGTACAGGCCCATCTCGTCAAAATAGTCCAGCATGGTGGTGATGATCTTGGTCTGGGAGCACAGCAGCATGAACAGGGTCAGCTCCCGGATGGCCGTCATGAAGGGCAGCAGGTAGCCGCTGATGATGGAGGTTTTCTGGATGGGGATGATGATGCGCGCCATCCGCTTCCACCAGGGCACGTTCTGGATGATGGCTGCCTCCTCAATCTCCCCGCTCAGCTGCATCATGGAGTTGAGCGCGCTGCGGCTGGCGAAGGGGATGTACTTCACCGTGCCCGCCAGGATCAGCAGCAAGTAGGTGTTGTAGATGCCCATGGAGGAGCCGAACACAAAGAAGGCCACGCCCACGGCCAGTGAAGGCATCAGGTAGGGCAGGAAGGCGATGGAGTTCACATAGGATGCCCATTTGCTGCGCCGGTTCTTGCTCACCCCGTAGCCCACCAGGGTGCCGATGGTGCCCGCCAGCAGCGCGCAGCAGACCGCCACAATGACCGAACCCTTGAAGGCGCCCCAGATTTCCCGGTTGTACAGGATGCCCAGCTGGCCGTACAGGCCGCTTTCGGTGATGTTCTCCGCCGTGTTCCACCACTTGAGGGTCAGGTGGCTCAGGTCCCAGGTCATCAGGAAGCTGTAGTCCCCGGGATTGGGCAGGAAGGTTTCCACCGCGAAGAGCAGGATGGGCAAAATGCCCGTGAACAGCGTCAGCAGGATGCATACCCAGGCGATGATGCGCCTGCCGGCCTGCCCCAGGTTCACCAGGCTGCTCTGGCCGGATTTGCCTGTCACCGTGGTGTAGCTCTTGCGCCCGCTGGTGGTGCGCTGGTTGAGCAGCATGATGATGACGCCGATCACCATCATGATCACCCCCAGGATGCTGGCCTGGCCGATGCGCCGCTCGCCCATGGTCACATACTGGGTGCTCAGGGTGACCAGGTTCATGTAGTGGGGCACCGGGTAGGAGCCCACAGCGCTGGAGAACACCAGCAGGATGGTGCTCAGGATGGCCGGGCGCACCATGGGCAGGGTGATGCGGAAGAAGGTCTTCCACTTGGGCGTGTTCAGGATCAGCGCCGCCTCCTCCAGGTTGGCGTCCATGTTGCGGAAGATGCCGCCAATGAGGATGTAGGCAAAGGGCGCGTAGTGGATGGACAGCACCACGATGGAGGGGAACATCCCCTTGCACCACCACAGCGGCATGGTGATGTTGAACAGCGCCGCCAGCAGCCCGTCGGAAGTGCCCGTCACCAGGTTGCTGGAGAAGAGGTGCTGCCAGACCACCGCCAGGGTCCACTGGGGCATGATGTAGGGGAAGATGAAGATGGCGCTGAGGTACTTCTTGTGCGCCATGTTGGTGCGCGCCACCAGGTAGGCGAAGGTGCCCCCGTAGAGGATGGCGCCGACACAGGAGCCCACCGCCAGCAGCAGGGAGTTGAGCAGCGGGTTCCACAGGTTGATGCGCGCCAGGCGCCCGGTGAACAGGTCCTGCCAGTTGTAGAGGGTGTAGCCCTCCATCAGCCCGGTGTAGTGGGAGTCCACCGAGCCCGGGTGGATGGAGATGGTGTCCAGCGCGATGGACACCATGGGCGCGATGGTGGATACCGTCAGCACCAGGCCCAGCACCAGCAGGATGGCGTTGTGCGGCTTGCCAAAGACGGCCGCGAAGCGGTTCCACGCGGTGCGCAGGGTGCCTGGCTGGGCGGCTTGCTGCATGCTGTCCTCCTGAGTGTTTGTTGTGGTTCAGAAAAGAAAGGGGCGCACCGGATGGCCAGTGCGCCCGGGTGAACCTGTCAGCGGCTGCCGACGATCATGTCAATCCAGTCCCCCAGGTCAAAGGACACCTGGGCGCAGTAGGCCGGGTCCTCCACCACCAGCTGCCCGCCCTGGGCTGACAGCCACCAGTCATAGCCACGGTCGTTCTTCGCGTCAAACACATTCACGCCGTCCACGTAGCCATCCTGGGAGTGGTCCTGGTTGCAGGCCGGGTTGGCGCTGTAGCCGCCGATGTCCTTGCCCCAGGCGGAGAAGCCTTCCTGGGTGGTGGTCATGTAGGCGATGAAGGCGCAAGCCGTCCAGGGCAGGGGAGAGGTCTTCACCACCTGCAGGTAGTGCTTGTAGGCATAGCCGCCAATGCCGGTGTAGTCATCCTGGTAGGCGGCCACGGTGATGTTGTTGACCGAGGCCTCCGGGGATTCCTCCACCGAGCGCAGCTTGGAGTACACCAGCAGCCCGGTCTGCCCCTGGGCGGACTTGCTCACCAGGGTGTTGCTGATGGGGCCGTCATCGGTCTCCTCGTTGTATTGCTCACACCACAGCCGGATATAGGCCAGGGCGTACTTGGCGTTCTCCGCCTCCAGGCCCAGGTAGGCGGTGTCGGGGGCCACTTCCTCAATGATGGGGGCGAAATAGGCCTGCTGCTCGGCGCTCAGCGCGTCATAGGCGTCCTTGAGGTAGTTGGCGTAGGTCTCGTGGGTGAGCATGTACAGGAAGTTCTTGCCCACCAGCTCCGAGTTCACGCCCATGAACAGCGGCCGCTGGCCTTCGGCGACAAAGTCCCAGCAGTTGGTGAAGCTGTTGCCGCCCACGTTGTTGAACATGAACACCTTGTTGAGGGTCTGCAGCGTCAGCGGATAACCATTTTTCTCCAGGTCAACGCCCTCGGCCTCCCGCCACTCCTTGGGGATGAAGTTCAGCAGGTTGCCGGTGTTGAGCATCTTGCTCTGGATCTGGTTGCCGTCCTGGATGAGCGTCATGGAATAGATGTGGTTGGCGCTCTTGATGTCGGCGTTGAGGGTGGTGAAGATGGAGTTGCTCTTGGGCTGGGA
This sequence comes from Clostridiales bacterium, assembly GCA_012728815.1. Taxonomy (GTDB): domain Bacteria; phylum Bacillota; class Clostridia; order Christensenellales; family Aristaeellaceae; genus UBA6115. The sequence goes on along the minus strand of JAAYEI010000072.1, from coordinate 12,389 downwards.
CCACTCAATCACGCCGGTGTAGCTGGGGTCCATGCTCTGCAGCAGGGCCACGAAGCTGGCCCCGGCGGTCTTGCCGCGGCTGGAGTTGCCAATGCCGTAGAGCACCTTGCCGTTGGATTCCTCAATGGCTTTGCGGAACAGCTCCTCGTTGGTCATCTGTTCGGCCGCCTTGATCACCTCCTCCACACTCATCTCCTGCGCGGTGGCAACCCCCACCAGGCCGGTCAGGATCAGTGCCAGTGCCATCATGATGGCGAGCAATTTTTTCATAGGAAACGCCCCTTTCTTTATGTTGTTGGTTCCGGCCTGATTATAGGCCAGCGCTCCGACAATGTCAATTTGGTGTAAATCCGGTGTAAAGAACAGGTCAAGATGCCGCGGGCAGCCGGCATCCCGCTGCGCTGTGCGCAGCCCGCAAGTTTTACCCAGGCTTTACCTCCGGCAGCCAGGTCGCTTTACCTTGCTTTGCTATGCTCTGGCCATACCAAGTTTGAGGAGGACATTCCACCATGCGAATCCGCAAGTTCCTGGCCCTGTTGTTGGCCCTGACCGCCGTCAGCGCGGTTGCCCTGGCCGAGTTTGACCTGTCAAAGACCATCGCCGTGGTCTCCCGTGAGGAGGGCAGCGGCACCCGCGGCGCCTTCATTGAGCTGACCGGCGTGCAGACCAAGAATGACGAGGGCAAGGATGTGGACAACACCTACATCGAGGCCGACTTCGTCAACGGCACCTCCCTGGTGATCACCACCGTCGCCCAGAACGACTACGCCATCGGCTACGCCTCCCTGTCCGCCGTGCTGCACAACGACAGCGTGAAGATGGTCAGGGTGAACGGCGTGGACGCCACCACCGAGCACATCCTTGACGGTAGCTATGCCATCGCCCGCCCCTTCAACGTGGTCACCAAAGGTGAGCTGACGGACAAGCTGGCCATCGACTTCATGACCTTTGTCATGAGCCGGGAAGGCCAGGAAGTGGTGGCTTCTGACGGCCTGGTGCCTGTGGCCAATGAAGAAACCCCTTCCTACACCCCAGCGGGCCTCAGCGGCGTGCTGGTGGTGGGCGGCTCCACCTCCGTGGCCCCTGTGATGGAGCTGCTGGGCGAAGCCTACGCGCAGCTCAACCCTGACGTGGAGGTCGATGTGCAGTCCACCGGCTCCACCGCCGGCGTCACCGGCGCGCTGGATGGCACCTACATGATTGGCATGGCCTCCCGCTCCCTCAAAAACAGCGAGGTGGAGGCAGGCGCCCTGGGGGTTGCGATTGGCATTGACGGCATCGCCGTGATCACCAGCACCCAGAACCCCGTGGAGGACCTCAGCCTTGAGCAGGTCCGCCAGGTCTTCACGGGCGAAATCACCACCTGGGGGGGCCTCAGCCAATAAGCACCATGCGCAAGCGGCAAAACTTTTCCGAGCGACTCATGCGGGGGCTGTTCCTGGCCTCCGCATGCGTCTGCATCCTGGCTGTGCTCATCATCAGCGCCTTTCTGTTCATCAATGGCCTGCCCTTCTTCCGTGCCTACCCGCCTGTTGACTTCGTGCTGGGCACCGAGTGGGCCCCGCTGCGGGATGTCTTTGGCATCCTGCCCATGATTGTGGGCAGCTTTTATGTCACCTTCGGCGCGCTGCTGCTGGGCGCGCCCATCGGCATCCTGACCGCCATCCTCATGGCCCGCTTCGCGCCAGCACCCGTGGTCCGGGCCATGAAGCCGGCGGTGGCGCTGCTGGCGGGCATCCCCTCCGTGGTCTATGGCTTCTTCGGGGTGATGCTGCTGGTGCCCCTGGTGCGCGAGCACATCGGTGGCACCGGCAAGAGCGTGCTGGTGGCAAGCGTCCTGCTGGCCATCATGATCCTGCCCACCATCATCCAGACCTCACTGGCGGCCATCAACGCCGTGCCCCAGACCTACTACGAGGGTTCCCTGGCCCTGGGCGCCACGCATGAAAGCAGCGTGTTCCGCGCCATCGTGCCGGCCGCCCGCCCGGGCATCATCTCCGGCATGGTGCTGGGCATTGGGCGCGCCATCGGGGAGACCATGGCCATCATCATGGTGGCGGGCAACAACCCGCGCATGCCGGGGGATCTCCTCAAAGGCGTGCGCACCCTGACGGTGAACGTGCTGATGGAAATGGGCTACGCGGCTGACCTGCACCGGGAGAGCCTCATCGCCACCGGCGTGGTGCTCTTCCTCATCGTCATGGCCATCAACTACCTCTTTTCATTTTTCAACCGCAGGAGGGTCATGCAATGAGCGCGCTGGCGCGATCCCACAGCCTGGTGGACCTGTCCGTGCCCACCATTCACCGCAGGCGCTGGGGCTCCATCCTGCTCAAGGCGCTGTGCTGGCTGGCCGGCATCATCACCATGGGCATCCTGGCGCTGATTGTCATCTACATCTGTGTGCGGGGCATCCCCCATTTGAAGCCCTCCATGTTTGAGGTGCGCTACACTTCCCGCAACGTGTCCATGCTGCATGCCATCCTCAACACCCTCAGCATGACCGGCCTGTCCCTGCTGTTCTCGGTGCCAGTGGGCGTGTTTGGCGGCATCTACCTGGCCGAGTACGCCCGGCCCGGCAGCCGCCTGGTGCGCCTCGTCCGCGTCACCGCGGAGACCCTGGCGGGCATCCCTTCCATCATCTATGCGCTGTTTGGTATGCTGGCCTTTGTGGTCACCCTCAAAATGGGCATCTCGGTGCTCTCCGGTGCCCTCACCCTGGCCCTCATGACCTTGCCGCTCATCCTGCGCCAGACGGAGGAATCCCTGCTGGCCGTGCCGCTGAGCTACCGGGAGGGCAGCTTCGGCCTGGGGGCCGGCAAGCTGCGCACCACCATCCGCATCGTGCTGCCCGTGGCCATGCCGGGCATCCTGGCGGCCGTGCTGCTGTCCATCGGGCGCATTTCGGGGGAAACCGCCGCCCTCATCTACACCGCGGGCACCGCCACGCGCATTGCGGGCGCTCTGGAGTCCGGCCGCACCCTGTCCGTCCACCTCTACCAGCTGCAGCAGGAAGGCCGCTTCATCGTCGAGGCCTTCGCGGTGGCGGTGGTGCTGCTGGTCATTGTGGTGCTGATGAACGCCCTGTCCTCCCTGATTGCCAGGAAGCTCACCACGAAAGGCTGAACCATGACCAATTTCGCTCAAAACAACAAGGCTGTGAAGACCAAGGCCGCTGCCCGGGTCAAGTTTGACATCAAGGGCGTGGACCTGTTCTACGGCAGCTTTCAGGCGCTCAAGCACATCAACATGGATATAAACGAGCGCCAGGTGACCGCGCTGATCGGGCCCTCCGGCTGCGGCAAATCCACGCTGCTCAAAACCCTCAACCGCATGAATGATCTCATCCCGGGCTGCCGGGTGTCCGGACAGGTCCTGCTGGACGGGCAGGATGTCTACGCCCCCCAAAGCGAGGTCAACCTGCTGCGCAAGCGTGTGGGCATGGTCTTCCAGAAGCCCAACCCTTTCCCCATGAGCATCTACGACAACATCGCCTACGGACCCCGCTCCCACGGGGCCAGGGGCAAGCTCAGGCTGGACGCCATTGTGGAGCAGTCCCTCCAGAAGGCCGCGCTGTGGGAGGAGGTCAAACACGATCTGAAAAAGAGCGCCATGGCCATCTCCGGCGGCCAGCAGCAGCGCCTGTGCATCGCCCGCTGCCTGGCGGTGCAGCCAGAGGTCATCCTGATGGATGAGCCCACCAGCGCCCTGGACCCCATCTCCACCTCCAAGATTGAGGACCTTGTGCTGGAATTGAAAAATGAATATACTGTCGTTATTGTCACACACAACATGCAGCAGGCTGCCCGCATCAGCGACGTCACCTCCTTCTTCCTTCTGGGTGAAATGATAGAAATGGACGAGACAGCCAGGCTGTTCTCCTCCCCTGCAGATCAGCGGACTGAGAACTACATCACCGGGAGGTTTGGCTGATGCGCTACCGTTTTGACGAACAGCTCCAGCAGCTCAACAACGAGATGATTGTGATGGGCAGCATGATTGAGCGCGCCATTGAGAACGCCGGGGTGCTGCTGGGTACCCGCAACCAGGAGATGGCCCGGGTGCTCAAGGAAGGCGACAACGAGGTGGACCGCAAGGAGCGGGAGATAGAAACCCTCTGCCTGCGCCTCATCCTGATGCAGCAGCCGGTGGCCCGGGACCTGCGCATCATCTCCGCGGCGCTCAAGATGATTACCGACATGGAGCGCATCGCCGACCAGGCCTCCGACATCGCGGAGATCCTCACCATGCCTGTGCACGGGGAGTTCATCCCCTTCCCGCCCCACCTGCCAAAAATGGCGGAGGAGACCGCCCGCATGGTGCACAAGGCGGTGGATGCCTATGTCAGGCGCGACCTGGACCTGGCGCGGGAGGTCATGGGGGATGATGACCGGGTGGATGCGTTGTTTGTGCAGGTCAAGCAGGAGATCATCAGCCTGCTGGACCGCGCCAGCCAGACGGATGTGCCGGTGGACGGCATGCAGCTGCTGGACATGCTGATGATTGCCAAATACTTTGAGCGCAGCGCCGACCACGCCGTGAACATCGCCGAGTGGGTGGAGTACGCTGTGACCGGTTTTTACAAAGGGGAACGCCTGCAATGATTTATTCAGTGGAAGACGACCAGGCCATCCGCGACCTGGTGCTCTATGCCCTGCGCCAAGCCGGCTTTGAGGCGGAGGGCTTTGTGGACGGCCAGCAGTTCATGCAGGCCATGGCCCGGCGCCTGCCCCAGCTGGTGCTGCTGGACCAGATGCTGCCCGGGATGGACGGGGGGCGCTTGCTGGCGCAGCTGCGCTCAGACGAGCGCACCCGGGGCATCCCGGTGATCATGCTCACCGCCAAGGATTCCGAGATGGACAAGGTGCGCTCCCTGGACGCGGGCGCGGATGACTACATTGTCAAGCCCTTTGGCGTGATGGAGCTGCTCTCCCGCATCCGCGCGGTGCTGCGCCGCAGCGGCGAGCAGGAGGCGCCCCAGCGCCTGCAGGCCGGTCCCATCGCCCTGGATGTGGGCCGGCGCGAGGTGATGGTGGACGGTCAGGAAATCACCCTCACCAACATGGAGTTCCGCCTGCTGCACCATCTGATGTCCTACCCCGGGCTGGTGTTCACCCGCGAGCAGCTGCTCAACAAGGTCTGGGACACGGACTATTTCGGGGACACCCGCACAGTGGACATGCATGTGCGCACCCTGCGCCAGAAGCTGGGCGAGGCCGCCAGCATGATTGAGACCAAGCGGGGCGTGGGCTACCGTCTGGCGGATGAGGGCGAGGACAGCCCCGGAAGCCGGGAGGGGCAGGCTTGAAAAAACGCATCCTGATTGGCTTCATCGCGATCATCCTGGCCTTCAGCATCACGGCCGCGCTGCTGTCCGCCGCCGTGGTGCAGTCCGTGGCCCGCGAGCAGCTGCTGGAGCAGCTGACCCTGGAGAGCGGGCAGATCGCGCGCCGGCTGGCTGGCAAGGACCCGGTCAGCACGCTGCAGCAGGGGTGGTCCACCTCCCGCGTCAGCCTGATCGCGCCGGATGGCGGCGTGCTCTACGATTCCTGGACGGACCAGCCGCTGGAAAACCATGTCGACCGCCCGGAGATTGCCCTGGCGCTGCAAGAGGGCTTTGGCAGCGCGGTGCGCTATTCCGACACCGCCAAAAGCATGGCCATCTACGCCGCCACCCGGCTTCCGGATGGCACCATCCTGCGCGTGGCCGCGCCCGAGCGGGTGGCCCGGGGTATCGCCCAGGGCGTGGCGCCCTATATGGTTTTCGGCCTGGTGCTCATCGTCATCCTCAGCATCTTCTTCGTCAACTTCCTTGTGGACAAGCTGGTCAAGCCCTTGCTGACCATCGACCTGGACCACCCGGAGGACGCGGTGGTGTATGATGAGGTGCTGCCCCTTATCCGCCGCATTGACCAGCAAAACAAGCACAACCGCCAGCAGCTCCTGTCCCTGGAGGCCAGGCGGGTGGAGCTCAACACCCTGCTGGACGGCATGCACGAAGGCTTCATCGCCCTGGGGGAGAAGGAGGAGATCATCCTGCTCAACCCCGCGGCCTGCGCCATGCTGGGCATCAGCCAGCAGGAGGCGCTAGGCCGCAGCCTGGTGGAGGTCAACCGCAGCCCGGCCATCCTGGCCGTGCTGGAGGCGCTGCGCAGCCAGGGCACCGCCCGGGGCGAGCTGGAGAAGGACGGCCGCGTCTACCAGCTGCTGGCCAACAGCATTGCGGGGCGCCCCGGCGCCATCCTGCTGCTGAGCGACCAGACCTACAAGATGGCGGGTGAGGCCATGCGCAAGCGCTTCACCGCCAACGTGTCCCACGAGCTGCGCACCCCGCTGACCAACATCAGCGGCTATGCCGAGCTGCTGGACAAGGGCATGGTGCAGGAGGGGGACAAGGGAAATTTCTACGCCCTCATCCACCGGGAAAGCAGCCGCATGCTCACCCTGATTGAGGACATCCTGCGCCTGTCCCGCCTGGACGAGGGCTACGCAGGGGGCAGCCGGGCCAAGGTCAACCTGCATGAGCAGGCCCGCGCCGCCTGCCAGACCATGGAGCTGTCAGCGGATGAAAAGGAAGTCACCTTGCACTACGAGGGCGAGGACGCCCCGGTGCTGGGGGACGCCACCCTGCTGTATGAGCTGTGCGCCAACCTGGTGGACAACGCCATCAAGTACAACGTGACAGGCGGCTCGGTCACCGTGCGGGTCAGCAACGGGGCCCAGCCTGTGCTCACGGTGGCGGATACCGGCATTGGCATTGCGCCGGAACACCAGCCCCAGGTGTTTGAGCGCTTCTACCGCATTGACAAGAGCCGCTCCAAGCAGACCGGCGGCACCGGGCTGGGCCTGTCCATCGTCAAGCACGCGGCGGAGTACCACCGCGCCCGCCTCAGCCTGCACAGCCAGCCTGGCAAGGGCACCACCATCACCGTGGCCTTCCCGCCCTACAGGGAGCCAGCCTGATGGCCGCCCTTGAGCCCGCCCGCCCAGCCCCTGGCCGCTACCGCCACTACAAGGGCGGGTTGTATGAGGTGCTGGGCACCGCCCGGCACTCGGAAACCCTGGAGGCGCTGGTGGTTTACCGCGCGCTGGATGCAAAGGGCAGCCTGTGGGCGCGCCCGCTGGCCATGTTCATGGACCAGGTGCTTCTGGACGGTCAGCGGGTGCCCCGCTTTGCCCGGCTGCCGGAGGAGACCTAGACAACAGACAAGGCCCGCGCCCCCTGGCGCGGGCCTTGTCCGCTTTATCTGTGGCAGGCGGAAGGAACCCCTGCCTTTTTGGGCTCAGGCCTTGGGCGGCTGGGGGTATATCAGCGCCCAGGCGGCCAGCTCCGAGAAGGTGGGGTGGATGGTCATGGCGTCGCGGATGGGGCGCCAGGTGCCCGGCGTGGCCGCCTGCTGCGGCCCGCCCGCGTTCATCAGGTAGGCATAGGGCTGCACCACCATGGCCGCCTGCGGGCCCACCACATGCGCGCCCAGGATGCGCTCCTGGTCATCGGTGATGATCTTGGCGAAGCCGTCGTCCTCCCGGCGCTTGGAGTAGCCCATGGCGATGCCGGAGATGATGTCCGAATAGCTACCGCGGAAGACCCGCACCCGCTCCCCATACAGGCCCCGCGCCGCCTCCTCGCCAAGGCCCACGCTGCCCACCTGCGGGTGGGTGAACACCGCCTGGGGCACGCTGTCATAGTGCGCGGTGCGGGTGTTGTCGCCAAAGAGGATGTTGTTGAGCACCTCGGCCTCATAGTTGGCCTTGTGCCGCAGCGGGAACTTGCCGTTCACATCGCCGATGGCGTAAATGCCGGGCACGTTGGTGGCCAGGCGCTCATCGCTTTGCACATGGCCGGCCGGGTCGGTGTGGACGCCTGCCCGGTCAAGGCGCAGCCCTTCGGTGTTGGGCACGATGCCGGGCGCCATGAACAGCTCCTGGGCATGGATGTCATAGACCTCGCCGGTGCGCGCGTCCCTGAAGGTGACGGTCTTGCCCCCCGCGGTTTTCCTCACTTGCTGCGCCTGCGCGAAATAGCGCACGTCCACGCCCACGGCCTCCAGCTGCTTCTTCACAAAGGGGGCAATCTCCCCGTCCAGCCCGCGCAGCATGGTCTCGCTGCGCACCGCCAGGGTGACCCGGGTACCAAAGGCTGAGAAAATGTGCGCGATCTCAAGCGCCGTGCTGCCCCCGCCGATGATCACCAGGCTCTCATAGGGCTTGTCGGGAAACTTGTCCCCAAAGAAGGATTCGCTGGTGAGGTAGCCGCTCTCCTCCAGCCCGGGCAGGGCGGGGATGCGGGTGCGCGCGCCGGTGGCGATGACAACCTTGTCCGCAGTGATGCGCGCGCTGCCCCCATCGTTTAGCCGGATGTCCAGGGTGCGCGCGTCATGGAAGGCGCCCCGCCCCTTGAACACTGTCACCCCCGGGGTCTGGGCCACTTCCTCCTCCAGGGCCTGGTTGACGTCAATCTGCCGCCGCATGCGGGCGGATACCCTGGCCCAGTCCACCTCCGGCGCGCCGTAGGTCAGCCCCACGCGCTGGCCGCGCTCGGCCTCGCGGATCAGGTCGGCCGGGTACACCAGCATCTTGGAGGGGATGCAGCCGCGGTTGAGGCAGGTGCCGCCAAAGGCGCCTTCCTCAATCACCGCGCAGGTCAGCCCTTTGTCCCTGGCCCCCTCCATGATCAGCAGGCCGCTGCCCGCGCCCAGCACGGCGACGTCATAATGTTGCATGCTCGTTCTCCTTCTGCCGGCCTTCCGCCGGCACCAACATTCTACCCAGAAATCCGCACCGGGACACGCAAAAACAGGCAACAGGCCCTGGCCAAATCCAGCCCGGAACCAACAGCTTCTCCCTTTACGAAAACCTTTTCCCGTGATAGGATGATTCCAGTACAATCACACAGGCCACCTGGTCCCGCCATGATCAGCCTGGCCTGAAAGGAGCGCATGATGAGCGATACGGACCGCGTCCTGTCCAACTTTACCCAGCAGGTGCAGGAGGAGCGCACCTACAGCGAGCGCCCGCTGCGCGTGGGCATCATCGGCACCGGCTGGATTGCCGAGGCCCATGTGGAAAGCTACCTCAAACAGCCCGATGTGGAGATTGTGGCCATGGCCGACCTCATCCCCGGCAAGGCCGAGCGCTTCGCCAGGCAGTATGGGGTAGACTGCGCGCTCTACCCCGACCACAAGAGCATGCTGGCCGCCGAGCAGCTGGACGCGGTGTCCGTGTGCACCTACAACACCCAGCACGCGGTGTGCACCATTGACGCGCTGAACGCCGGCGTGCATGTGCTGCTGGAGAAGCCCATGACCGCCACGGTGGAGGAGGCGGCCGACATCATGCGCGCGGAGAAGGCCAGCGGCAAGCTGCTGTCCATCGGTTTCCAGCCGCGCATGGACGCCAACATGCAGCAAATCAAGAAGATTGTGGATTCAGGCGCGCTGGGCCAGATCTACTACATCCAGACCGGCGGGGGAAGGCGCCGCGGCATCCCCAACAGCACCTTCATTGAACAGCGTACCGCGGGCCTTGGGGCGCTGGGCGACATCGGCTGCTACTCCCTGGACATGGTGTTAAACGCCATTGGCTACCCCCGCCCGCTCACCGCCAGCGGCTATACCTCCAGCTTATTTGGCACCTCAACGGACTATCAGAAGCCCGAGGATGCCAAACGCTTTGACGTGGACGACTTCGCCGCCGCCTTCATCCGCCTGGAGGGGGGCATCATCCTGGACTTCCGCATCTCCTGGGCCATGCACCTGGACACCCCGGGGGACACCGTCATCCTGGGCACCAAGGCGGCGCTGCGCATCCCCTCCACCGAGTGCTGGAACGGCAGCGTAGGCGGGCCGATGAAGCTCTACCACGACCTGGCCGGCCAGCAGGTGGAGACCCTCATCCCCATCATCCCGGAGGACGAGTCCGGCTTGTTTGACAGGAAGATCCGCTCCTTCCTGGACGCCATCATCTTCAAGCTGCCCCCGCCGGTGCCCTCCAGCCAGATTCTCTACAACCAGGCCATCATCAACGCCATCGCCGATTCGGCCCGGGAGGGCCGGGAGGTGGCGGTGCACATCCCGGAGGTTTAAAACCCAAACAAATAAGGGGCTGCCCCGCCTTGCGTGAGGGCAGCCCCTTTTTGTGTGCCTGTCATGCCTCGCTCAGGTCCAGCAGTGCCCCGGGCGCGGTGCCGCGCAGGTGGCGGTACAGCAGCAGGCACAGCAGCGCGAGGAAGGCGGCGCACAGCAGCAGGTAGGCCTGGATGGCCAGGTGCCTTCGCAGCCAGAAGGCATACAGGGCCCCCAGCGCGCCGATGTTTACAAAGCCGATGGTCATGGTCAAAAAGGTGCTCATGCTCTGTTTGACCGGTTCCATCTCACTGCGCCAGTCCAGCTTGGGGAAGCGCAGGTTGAGCGCCACCCCCAGCAGCGCTGTGAAGGCGTTGGCCAGCACCGGCATTACCAGCAGAAAGAGTGCGCTTGCCAGGTCCAGCCGCAGCAGGATTGTCAGCCCCAGGCCGCTGAGCAGGATGGGGGGCAGGCTGATGAAAAGATGGGCCAGCGCCTTGGCCATCAGCGCCTGGATCGGCTTTACCGGCAGGCTCTGGATGATCCACAGCGCCTTGCCCTCCAGGGAGATGGAGGGCGCTGAGATGAAGACCGAGCCTGCCAGCGCGCTCTGGGCCAGCACCATCAGGGCACCCACCCAGCTTGCCTCCAGGCCCATCTGGGGCAGCAGGGCCAGGATGCTGCGGTCCAGCAGCAGCCAGACCGGCAGCGCCAGCATCAGCAGCAGGGTGATGGCGCTGTTCATCAGGTAGACGGGGCTGGCGAAGAAGCGCCGCGCTTCCTTTTGCACCAGCGCCTTCATCAGGCCGCCCGCCTTCATGCCGCCGCCCCTGTACAAAACCCGGGGCGCGCCGCGCTGGGTGGTGAGCACCTGCAAATAGCGCCAGGCGACCAGCCACATCACCAGCCCGAAGGGCAGCAGGCAGGCCAGCGCGAACAGCAGCCAGCTGCCCAGCTTGCCGTAGGCCGCCGCCTGTCCAAAGTGGTAGGCGGGCGGGAGCACCTGCCGCAGGGCCAGGGCAATCTCCTGCCCGCGGGCAATCAGGGTCTGCATCGCGCCCATCAGGCGGCTGTAGCCATACAGGTAGGCGGCCAGGAACAGGAAGGACAGCAGGATGATGACCAGGTTCTTGCGCCGCAGGCGCGAGGAAATCAAGGCCAGCCCCCAGCCCAGCAGCATGGACAGCGCCAGGGTGGGCAGGGGCAGCAGCAGCCCGGCCAGCAGGAAAAGCGCCAGCCCGGTGCCGTCCACCTGGCCTGCCACCAGGTGCACAATCATTGTGGGCAGCAGCACCAGCGCCTGGATGAGCAGGGTGATCAGGTACAGCGCGGCTGTGCGCGAGAGCAGGATCAGCCCCGGGGGGATGGGCAGGGACAGGAGCAGCTCGTTGTCCCTGGCGCCAAACAGGGTGGACTGGGCCAGGAACACCGAGCCAATGAAGCTGAACACAAAGGCGCTCAACCCTGCCAGCGCGTAGTACAGCCAGGTCAGCCCCAGGGGGGCGAAGCTTTTGAACATGCCCAAAAGGTACGTGCCCAGGGAGAAACCCAGCGCCCCCAGCACATACACCACCAACAGCCCCACCAGCACCTTGTTGGCGGGCTTGTTTCTCCTGCCGCGGCCCAGGCGGCCCACCAGGCTGCCCAGCACGCCGCGCAGCTGGATGGCGACCAGCGTCCTAAGCATGGTCGGCCTCCAGCTCCAGGAAGACCTCCTCCAGGCTCTCATCGCCCTTCACCTGGTCCATGCTGCCCTCCACCACCAGGCGGCCCCGGCGGATGATGGCCACCTTGTCGCACAGCTTCTCCGCCACCTCCAGCACATGGGTGGAGAAGAACACCGCGCCGCCCGCGTCACACAGCGCGCGCATCTTCTGTTTCAGGGTGAAGGAGGCACGGGGGTCCAGCCCCGTGAAGGGCTCGTCCATCACCAGCAGCCGGGGCTGGTGCATCAAGGCGCCAATCACGGCCAGCTTTTGCTTCATGCCGTGGGAATAGGTGCTGATGGGTTGGGCAAGGTCCTGGGTCAATTCAAAGTCGGCGCTCAAGGCCGGGATGCGCTCCTTCCGCTGGGCCTGGCTCATGCCGAACACATCGGCGATGAAGTTCAGGTACTTGATGCCAGAGAGAAACTCATACAGGTCCGGGTTGTCCGGCAGGTAGGCGGTGCGCCGCTTGCATTCCAGCGGCTCTTCCCTCACCGGGTGGCCGTCTATCCAGATCTGGCCCGCGTCAAAGCGCAGGATGCCACAGGCCGCCTTGATGGCTGTGGTCTTGCCCGCGCCGTTGTGGCCGATGAAGCCATAGATCTCACCCGGCCGTATG
>JAAYEI010000002.1 GCA_012728815.1 Clostridiales bacterium | reverse complement strand
ATATTCCAAAATTGATATTGGCACGCATACAAAAGTATCTATTTCTGGAGGCGACCGATGAATCATTACACATTGCAGGCGGACGAGGTTGTGCTGTTCAAGGGGCAGGCAACCTTTGACAACCATGACCAGCCAAGTGAGGTGTTGCTGACCAACCTCCACCTGGTGCGCATGACGAAGGAAAAGAAGATGTTCTCCCGCGATGGCGTGCGGGTGGAAACTTTCCCCGTACGGGAGGTCAAAACATACAACCAGGTGCCCCAGGTCAAGCAGCTGGGTGGCAAGGTGGAGCTGTACACCCTCTCCAAGGTGATGCTGATTGACTTTGGCAACATCTTGACAGCCCGCAAATTTGTGGGGCTGATGTATGAACTGCTCACCGGGCAAACCGCCGCACAGCGCGGCGCGGACAAGGTGCGCGGCGCGATGGATGTGGTGGATGGCGCGCTGGGCATCAACACCGTGGACGCGGTGGTGGGTTTGGTGGGGAAAAGCACGCCTGGTGGCATCCTGGGCGGCCTGGCCAAAATCGCCCTGCAACAATCCGCGGCGCCGCAGCCTGCCAGCGTGGCGTCAGGCGCAAAAAGCGCGGCCCTGAGCCTTGATGAACAATTGGAAGCCTTGAAAAAGTTGAAGGAACTGCTGGACAACGGCATCATCACCCAGGCAGAGTTTGAGAGCAAAAAGGCACAGGTGATGAACGGCTAAACCTGCTGTAAAATCCAGTCAAGGATAGAAGACCGGCCATCCCATCCATAACAAAAGCGGCACCTGAGGCCCCGGGCACAGGATGCCGCTTCCCGTTTCAGGAAAAAGGGTTGAGGGGCCAGGCGGCCCCTCATGGGGTCCGGGGCAAAGCCCCGGCAACCGGTCCCCCTTTAAATGTCTACCTTCAGGCCCACACCCGCCTCCTGGGAGGCGAAGAGGGCGTCGATGACCTTCATGACCCGCAGGGCTTCCTCGGGCTTGACCAGCAGCTCGGCGCCATGCTCCAGCACGTTCACGATGTTCTGGTAGTACTCGGTCCAGTCGGCCTTGACCGCGGGCAGGGGCTCCTCCTGGGTGGTGTGGCGGGGCCGGGGGGCCATGGTGCGGGTGGGGCCGGCCTCGGTGTAGACGATGTCGTCCTCCCAGGTCATCTCCCCTTCAGCCTTGAGCTTGACAATCTTGCCCTTGCAGGACCAATCCTCCACCACCATGGTGCCGCCGGTGCCTGACAGGTGCCAGCGCGGCTGCAGGATGAAGCAGTTGGTGGCCATCTCCAGCTGCACGCTCACGCCGGATTCAAAGCGCAGCAGCAGCTTGATGTTGTCATCCACCTCGGAGCCATAGAGGGAAAAGAGGTGGGCGTTGACGGACACCACCTTCTCGGGGAAGAGCTGCATGGCCTGGTCAATCAGGTGCACGCCCCAGTCCAGCAGCATGCCGCCGCCGTTTTGCTTGTGGCCGCGCCAGCCGTGCATGGCCCCGCGGGAGCCCTGCACGCGGGACTCCACAAAATAAGGGGTGCCAATGAGGCCGTCCCTGATGGCCTTCTTGACAATCAGGAAGTCCCGGTCCCAGCGGCGGTTCTGGTGGACGGAGAAGAGCTTGCCCGTCTCCCTTGCCACCGCCATGATATCCTCCAGCTCCCCCGCGTTGAGGGTGACCGGCTTCTCGCACACCACGTGCTTGCCCGCGCGCAGGCAGTCAATGGCCAGCTGGCGGTGAAAATCGTTGGGGGTGGCGATGGTGACGATGTCCAGGCTGTCATCCGCCAGCAGGGCCGCCACGCTGGGGTAGACGGTCAGGCCCCTGTCCCGGGCCTTCTGGTTGGCTTCCTCGCGCACATCAAAGGCGCCGGTTACCTCAATGGCCGGGATTTTTTCCCGGATGTTCTCATGGTGCCAGCCGGCCATGCCGCCATACCCAATCAGTGCCAGACGATGCTTTTTCATCTACACGCTCCTTTGATGCTGTTCGTCGGCTTATTCTACAAAGGGCGACAGGGCAAGTCAACCACAAAAGGACAGGTCCCTGTCCTGCGCTGGCCAGGAAGGCGGCATGAAAACGCGGCCATCAAGGGGTGATGGCCGCGGTCAGCCCCGTTCAGGTCCCCCGCCGCCGGGCGGGCCGCACCAGGCTGGCCAGGAAGGCGATGGCCAGCAGCAGCGCCAGCGTCCACAGCAGGGAGCCCAGGGGGGTGGCGATGGACAAGGTGAACAGGCCCCAGCCCCGCGGGCGCAGCCGGGGGGCTGCCTGCAGCCCCGCCAGAACGAAAATGGCCAGGTTGCCGCACAGCAGGTAGAACAGGGAGCTGCGTCCCGGGGCGCCCAGCAGGTGCCGGGGCGCCAGGGCGGGCAGCCGCGCCAGGCGCAAACGGTCCAGCCCGCGCGCGGCCATGAGCAGCAGGCCCAGCCCCGCCGCGGGCAGCAGCACCCAGCCAATGTCCGGCGGGAAGCGGTGGGGCAGCTGCCCCAGCTGCCACCAGCGCAGCAGGCCCAGGGCGCTCATGGTTGGCAGCAGGGCGGGCAGGGCCCAGCGCCTGCCGCCGCCCCGCGCGTGGTGCACGCCAATCAGGAAATAGGGCAGGTACTGCAGCGCCGGGAAGCTGGCGTAGGCCGTGGTGCCCACCAGCAGCCGCAGCAGCGGGTGGCCGACGTTCTGGTAGGGCACAAAGCACAGGGACAGGCAGGCCAGGCCCGCGGGAACCAGCAGCCAGGGCCTGTTCCTGGTGGCCCGGATGGGCGCGTACAGCAGGATGGCCAGCAGGCCCATCACCGCGAAGGCGGCCAGAAACTCTGACCACCCGGGCAGGTCCCTGAGCAACAGCACCCGGGTGACCGTATTGGCGGAAAAGGGGCGGCCCTCCCGCAGCACGCGGAAGGCGATGCCCGAGAGATAAAAGGCCAGCAGCGCCCGGGCGGCCGCCCGCAGCATGCCCGGCAGCGCCTGGCGGAAGGGCTTCTGGTAGAAGGCCAGCTGCGCCGCCGCGCCAAAGGCCAGCACAAAGCCTGGAAACACCAGCACATTGGCGGTGGTTTCCAGGCTGTCAAGCAGGGGGTGGCCGGCATGGTCGCCAAAGAACTGGGACACATGGCACCAGGTCATCAGCACCACCAGGATGCCCTTGAACAGGTCCAGGGCATGGTCGCGCCCGCTGTGGCTCATCCCTTGATGCCCGAGAGGGTGATGCCCTTGACGATCTGCTTTTCAAACACGATGAAGAAGATGATGATGGGCACCGAGGCGATGGTGTTGATGGTCATGGGCAGCACCTTGTCCTGGGTGTACTGGCCAATGAAGGTGGGAATGCCCAGGGGCAGGGTGAACAGGTCCTCGCTCATGGCGGCCAGGTAGGGCCACAGGTAGCTGTTCCAGTTGCCGATGAAGGTGAAGATGGCGATGGTGACAATCACCGTGCGGCCCAGGGGCAGGATGATGTGCAGGAAGATGTACATCTCGTTGGCGCCGTCAATGGTGGCTGACTCAATCAGGTCATTGGGGATGCCCCTGAAGAAGGAGCGCATGATGACGATGTTCATGGAGCCGGCCAGCGCCGGAAGAATCAGCCCCTGGTAGGTGTCAATCAGCCCCAGGCGGTTGGCCGTGACAAACAGCGGCACGATGGTGGCCTCGGTTGGCACCATCAGCCCCATCAGGAAGAAGAAATACATGAACTTGCTGAAGCGGAACGGGATCTTGGCCAGGGCGAAGGCCGCCATGGTGGAGATGACAATCACCAGCCCCGTCACCACCAGGGCCACGAAGAGGCTGTTCCACATCCAGATGAGCACCTTGCTGGTCTGGAAGATGGTGCTGTAGTTTTGCAGGGTGTAGGGCGGGGTGAAGTACTGCCAGGTGTTGGTGATCTGCTGCCCTTCGGTTTTCAGCGACATGGACACCATCCACACCACCGGGATCAGGATGAGCACCATGCACAGCACCGCCAGCGCTTCCAGCAGAATACCCCCCAGGCTTGTCTTTTTGTTTGTCATATCAGCGCTCCGTCTCCCTGGTCATCCATAGCTGGATCAAAGCCAGCACCACCAGGATCAAAAACAGGGCATAGGACATGGCCGCGGCGTACCCCAGCCTGTTTTTGTCAAAGGCTGACTCATAGATGTACTGGATCAGCGGCCGGGTGGCGTTGCCGGGGCCGCCGTTGGTGATCAGGCGGATCTGGGCAAACACCTTGAAGGAGGCGATCAGCTGCAGCAGTAGGATGAGCAGGGTGGTGGGCTTGAGCAGGGGCAGGGTGATGGACCACAGCTGTCGCGATGGCGAGGCGCCGTCAATGGCGGCGGCTTCATACAGCTGGTCGGGGATGTCCTGCAGGGCGGAGATGTAAAGCATCATGTTGTAGCCGCAGGTCCACCAGGCGGTGGCCCCTACGATGGACACCCAGACCAGCTGGGGGTCCCGCAGGAAGAACACGTCCTCGCGCATGCCCAGGGTCTTCATGAGGTTGCTGATGAAGCCCATGCCATAGGGCTGCAGCATGTAGATGGTCAGAAAGGAAATGACCGAGACGGACAGCAGGTTGGGGGTAAAGTACGCGGCGCGGTACAGGCGCTTGAGGGGGGATCGCCGGTTGGCCAGCAGCGCCAGGCCCAGAGACAGCAGGATGATGGTGGGGGTGGAGTACAGCACAAACTTGGT
Organism: Clostridiales bacterium; assembly: GCA_012728815.1. Taxonomy (GTDB): domain Bacteria; phylum Bacillota; class Clostridia; order Christensenellales; family Aristaeellaceae; genus UBA6115. Next base: position 23,316 of record JAAYEI010000002.1, on the reverse strand, counting down.
GGTGTTCCACAGCGCGCCCCAAAAGAACCGGTCCCCCAGGAAGCGGGCGTAGTTGTCCGCGCCGATGTAGCCCTGCTTGCCCATCAGCCCCCAGCGAAACAGGCTCATGTAGATGCCCTGGCCCACCGGGTAGATGGTGAACACCACATACAGCACGGTGAACGGAAGCAAAAAGGCCAGGGCAACCAGGTCGTTGCGCCAGATTCTTCTGCGTTTTGTGCTCATGCCTCCCCCTTACGCGTCCTCGGGTACAAAGCGGCGGGGGCCGGCGCTTGCGGCCGGCCCCCCTGTGGGTCAGAAGGTGATTTCCTCAATCTCCAGCACGATGTTGTCGTAGGTTTCCTCCGCTGTCTGGTTGCCGGCCAGGAAGGCGTCAATCTGCTGAATCATGGCCGCGCGGATGGGGTAGCTGTAGGGGTTGGGCTCAAAGAACACCACGTGGTTGGCCACGTCGGCATAGTCGCTGCGGTAGGGCAGGGCGGCGAATTCCTCGCTGGCCAGCACATTCACGTTGGCCACCACATGGCCGGCACTGGCCCAGACGATGGAGTTCTTGGACACGAAGTCAAAGAACTTCATGGCTTCGGTCATCCGCTCGGCGTCCTTCTGTGGCGTGACCGGCAGGATGAAGGTGTGGGAATCGCCCCACTGGGCGTTCTTGCCAAAGAGCACGGGGAAGGACTGCACGCCAAACTCCAGCCCCTCGATGTTCTCCAGGGAGCTGGTCGCCCACACGCCGGTGATGAAGGTGGCCGCGCCGCGCAGGTTCATGAAGTAGGAGTAGAAGTCCTCCAGGTTGATGGGGATGATGCCGTTGTCATAGAACTGCTTGAAGTAATCCAGGACAGCCACAAACTTGTCCTTCTCCAGCTTGATCTCCAGGTCCGAGGTGATGACCGGCGCGCCGTCCATCTGGTAGTACATGGCCCAGACGAGCCGCCAGGGGTCATCCCCTGCGCTGGACAGGGCCAGGGGGTAGATGTCCTCAGGCAGCTTGGCCTTCATGTCCAGCATGAACTGGTAGAAGGCGTCGGCGTCCTGGGGCAGGTCCAACTCATCCTGCTCATTGAGCAGCCCGGCCTCCCGCAGGATGGTTTTGTTGTAGAAGAAGACTTCGGGGTGGGTGTCCAGCGGCACCGCGTAGACCTGGCCATCAATGGTGGCGGCCTCCAGGGTGTTCTGGTTCACCTGGCTCCAGTCAAAGGACATCGCATTGGCGTACTCGTCCATGGGGAGCACCACGCCCTGGTCATGGAGCTCGGGCAGCTTGGCGATGTGGCTGATGCCGATGTCGGGCCCCTTGCCCACGGACACGGCGGTGATCAGCTTGGTGTAATACTCACCCCAGTTGAGCTTGACATTGCGCACCGTCATCTTGGGGTTGGTGGCGTTGTACTGCTCCACCAGGCCTTCCATGTAGTTGCCTTCCCCGCCAGAGAAGAGGGACCAGAAGATCAGCTCGTTCTCACCGGCCACGATGGCTTCCGGGTTTTCCACCACGCCGCTCTCGCTGATGATGACCTCCTCCGCGAGGGCTGCCAGGCCGGTGGCCAGCAGGGCCAGCGCCAGCAGCAGGCCCATCAGTTTTTTAAATATGGGATGCTTCATGTGTTTGGTTGCTCCTTCCTGTGTTCCTTGGGATCAGTACGTCACAGTCGCAGGTCCAACTTGTTTCCTGCCGCCATGGGAAGGCGAACACCCCGCCGCGGGCGGCGAGCACCACCTCCTGTCCTGGTCTATGGCATGGTATTTGTCCAGTCGGGCTGTTCAGTCAGCTGTTTACATATGCTTTAATTATACCCATCCGGGTTGATGTTGTGTTGCCTGAACCTGGCCGGGTCCACCTTGGGGGTGCGGTCTGGCAGCAGCAGGCCGTTGATCTCCTGCATGACGTCGGTCAACTGGGTGTAGCAGTAGCCGCGGCAGTAGGGCAGCGCGCGGATGGCATCGGTGAGCTGCACATAGCGGTCAAAGAAGGCCTCCTCGCTGTCCACCTTGTCGTGGTAGCCCCAGGTCTCCATGTTCTCCACCTGGCCCTGGGCGCCCTTGATGGTCATGGCGATGCCGCCGTACTCGGTGATCATGAAGGCGTCGTCCTCACCGCGCTCAAAGCCCTCGGCAAAGCTCATCCGCCAGCTGGCGAAGGTGGCCTCCACCTCCTCGCGGTCCTCAAAGTGCCGGGCCAGGTGCTCGCCCTTGTGGGTGTAGTCGTGCAGGGCCACGATGTCCGTCCAGGTCTGCTCCCAGCCATCGTTGCCGCTGACCAGGCGCGTCGGGTCCAGCGCCTTGCACAGCTTGAACAGCATCTGGCTGAAGAACTGCTGCTGGGGGTTGGCATAGATTTCCCGCACGCCCCAGGATTCGTTCAGGGGCACCCAGGCGATGATGGAGGGGTGGTTGTAATCCCGCCTGATGAAGTCCGCCATGGCGCCTGTCAGGCTGAGCATCTGGTCGCTGCAAAACTCATAGGCGCTGGGCAGCTCGCCCCAGCACAGCAGGCCCAGGCGATCGCACCAGTAGTAATAGCGGGGGTCCTCAATCTTCTGGTGCTTGCGCGCGCCGTTAAAGCCAAAGGCCAGGGTGAGCTCCACGTCCCTTTTGAGCGCCTCGCCGTCCGGCGGGGTCAGCAGGGTGTCGGGCCAGTAGCCCTGGTCCAGGATCAGGCGCTGGTAGATGGGCGCGTTGTTGAGCAGCACATGGCCCTTTGCATAGTCCACCTTGCGCAGGCCAAAGTAGGTGAACACCTCGTCCAGCACCTGGTCCCCGCGCCGCACCCGGACCGCCAGGTCATAGAGGTTGGGGTGCTGGGGCGACCACAGGCGCAGGGAATCCACACGGGAATGGTCCCGCATGTCCAGGCTGATTTCATAGCGCCGGAAGGGCACCTGGCTGGACACGCTGCGCACCAGGCGGCCCTCAAAGCGCAGCTCATAATCCAGGTACAGGTCCTCCGCCGGGTCCCGGTCCAGGTTGACCTCCACCCGTGCGGTCCAGTTGTCGATGTCCGGGGTGATATAGACGGCCTTGATACCAACCTCCCCCAGCGCCTCCAGGTAGACCGGCTGCCAGATGCCGCTGCAGGGGGTGTACCAGCAGCCCATCAGCCCGTCCTCCCAGTACTGCTTGCCCCGGGGCTGGGCGGTGTCCCGGGTGTCCACCACCCGCAGGCACACCTCGTTCTCGCCCGCCAGCAGCCAGGGGCTGATGTCCAGGGCAAAGGGGGCGTAGCCGCCCACATGGCTGCCCACCTGCTGGCCGTTGAGGAAGACCCGGCAGGCGTGGTCCACCGCGCCAAAGCGCAGCAGCACCCGCTTGCCCCGCATGCCCTCGGGCAGGGTGAAGGCGCGCTTGTACCAGAGGATGGGGTGGTACTCGCTGGTGTGGATGCCGCTGCGCTGGCTCTGGTACACAAAAGGCACCTGGATGCGCAGGTCCAGCGCGTGCCCGGGCCTGTGCCAGCCGGCTTTCAGGCCCTGGTCCTCATCATCAAAGGCAAACTGCCACTGGCCATCCAGGCTCTGCCACTGGGCCCTGGCAAAATTGGGGCGTGGGTGCAATTCCCGCTCTTTGCTACGCAGGTCTCTCACGGTGTCATCCTCCATCTCGTCATTTGTGGACGTCCATCATCTCTATGGGGTTGTGTGGCGGCGCCGCCGCCCTGATACACAAAAGATACCACGCGGCTGCTGATCCAGTCAAACCGCCTGGGGCTGCGTGGGGGCCCGCGCCGGGGCGGATGAGCGGTGTTCCCGCGCCGTGTAGCCTGTGGTATGCTAGGGAAAACAAGCGGGCCGGCCCCCTGCGCGGCGGTCCCGCACACATGAAAACCCCCACAGGAAAGGAGAAGCCATGCGCCTGATCTGCCTGCTGTTCCTGGCCTGCCTGCTGCTGGCGCCCCCGGCCCCCGGCAGCGCCCAGGCCCCCCTGCCCCAAGACCCTGAGCTGGTCGCGGAGCGGTTCTTTACAAACCCCCTCAACCTCAACAACATCGGTGACCCCTTCGTGCTGGCGGCTGACGGCCAGTACTTTGCCTTTGCCACCAGCGGGGGCAAGCCCTTCCCGGTGTGGCGCTCGGACAGCCTCCAGGCCTTTGGCGGCATGCGCACGGCGCTGCGGGGCGCGGACTGGGCCTACCAGGATTTCTGGGCGCCGGAGGTCTTCGCCTGGCAGGGGGGCTATGTCATGCTGTACTCAGCCCGGCGGCAGGAGGACCAGAGCCTACGGGTGGGCATCGCCTTCGCGCAGGAGCCCCGGGGCCCCTACCGGGACCTGGGCCGGCCCCTGTTTGACTTTGGCTACGCGGCCATTGACGCCAGCCTGTTTGTGGATGATGACGGCGCGCCCTACCTGTACTATGCCAGGGACTGCTCGGAAAACCTGGTGGACGGCTTGCACGAGAGCCACATCTATGGCGTGCGCTTGCGGGAGGACCTGCGCGATACCCTGGGGGAGCCCGTGCTGCTCACCCGGCCAGACCGCCTGTGGGAGCTCCACAGCGGCAGCTGGCTGTGGAACGAGGGCCCGGCGCTGCTGGCGCACCAGGGGCGCTACTACCTGTTCTACTCGGCCAACTTCTATGCATCACGGGAATACGCCGTTGGCTACGCGGTGGCGGACCACCCCCTGGGCCCCTTTGAGAAACCGGCGGACAACCGCCTGATGGGCTACCTGGAGCAGGATGGGGCCACGCTGATTTCCGGCCCTGGCCACAACGCCTTTTTCATGGCCGGGGAGGAGCTGTTCACCGCCTACCACACCCACAGCGACCCGCAGGCGCCCTCGGGCGTGCGGCAGATGAGCATCGGCCGCGCGGGCTTCCACGCAGATGGCAGCCCCTACCTCAACGCCCCGGCCCTGGGGCTTGTCCTGCGGCCGCTTGCGGACCTGGGGCTGGTCAACGCCACGAAAACCGCCAGCCTGAAGGTGGGCAGCGGCCAGGGCGAGCTGCTGCGCGACGGGGATGAGTGCACCGCCTCCCCCGCCTATGCCTGGCAGCCGGAGGCGGAGGCCGCCTGGGCCCAGCTGCGCTGGGACAGCCCGGTGATGGCCGACTGCATGCTGCTGTACACCCCGCCCGGCCAGCAGGGAGAAGCCCGCCTGTCCCTGAACGCCGCGGAGCCCCTGACCCTCAACCTGGGCGCGCCGCGCCAGCCGGGCGAGCCCCTCATCCTGCCCTTTGGGCCCCTGCCGCTCAGCGACCTGCGCCTGGAGCTGGCCCCCGGCCAGCAGCTGGGGGAAATCGTGGTGCTGGCCAGGCCCTGAGCCCGGCGGCTGCCGCCTGTGGGCGGCAGCGAAGGGACACCCCCGACCTTTACCTTGCCAGAAAAGTATACCGCCCTTACTTTGAAACATGGCCCACAGGGCCCGCGCGCTTGACAGCGCCGGGCCTTGCGGCTATGATGATGCTTGCGTGCGCAACCATTGCGCGCGCACACAACATCTGCCAAGGAGGCCCCATGCCAGCCATCACCCGTGAGCTCAACGTCCTGGCCCGCTGCGGCAACCAGTTCCGCGGCGAGCGCCTGAAGGCGCTCAACCTGACCGCCGCCCAGGCGCCCTACCTGCTGCACATCTGCGCGCGGCCAGGCCTGTCCCAGGAGGAGCTGGCCACGGCGCTGCACGTCAACCCCAGCAACGCCGCCCGGCAGCTGGCGCAGCTGAGCGACAAAGGCTTTGTGGAGCGCCGCCCCCATCCCCAGGACCGGCGGCAGCTGGCCGTCCACCCCACCCAGCAGGCCCTGCAGGCGGTGTCCGCCGTGCGCGCCATCAACGCGCTGTGGCATGACTACATCACCCGGGGCATGAGCCCGGAGGAGACCGCCACCCTGGAGACCCTGCTGCAGAAGATGCGCCTGCGTGCTTCCGCCTGGGACCAGGAGCGTGGGGCCGCGCAGTGAACCACATGCTCTCCTACCTCAAACCCCATACCAGGGCGCTGAGCTGGACGCTGTTTGTCAAGTTCATCGCCTCCATGCTGGACCTGTTCATCCCCTTCATCCTGGCCATCCTGATTGACGACGTGGTGCCCCTGCGCCAGCCAGGGCTGATCTACCTGTGGGGCGGGGGCATGGCCGGCTGCGCCATCCTGGCGGTCACCCTGAACATCTACGCCAACCGCATGGCGGCCACCACCGCGGGCAAGGTGACCCGCCAGCTGCGCCACGACCTGTTCAGCCGCCTGAGCAACATCAGCATGGCGCAGTTTGACGGCGTCAGCCTGTCCTCCGCCGTGTCCCGGCTGACCACCGACACCTACAACATCAACCAGTTTTTGAACCGCACCCAGCGCATGGGGGTGCGCGCGCCCATTTTGCTGGTGGGCGGGCTGATTTTGACCAGCATCCTGGACGCGCGGCTCACCCTGGTGCTGGCGCTCACCCTGCCGGTCATCACGGTCATCATCTATTTTGTCACCAAGACCTCCGTGCCCCTGTATGACCGCCAGCAAAGCGTGCTGGACAACCTGGTGCGCGTGCTGCAGGAGAACATCGTGGGCGTGCGGGTCATCAAGGCGCTGAGCAAAACCCAGGACGAGCGCGACCGCTTTGACAAGGTCAACGCCAGCCTGGCTGACGTGGGCCGCAAGGCGGGCAGCGTGGTGGCGCTGTCCAACCCCCTCTCCACCCTCACCCTCAACCTGGGGCTGACCGCGGTGGTGCTGACCGGGGCCTTCCTGGTCAACCAAGGGCTGTCCCGGCCGGGCAGCATCATCGCCTTTTTGAACTATTTCACCATCATCTCCAACGCCATGCTGGGCATCACCCGCATCTTCATCATGTCCTCCAAGGGCATCGCCTCCGCCCGCAGGGTGGAGGCGGTGCTGCGCCTGGAGGAGCCCGCCCCCCTGCCCCCAAGCCCGGCCGTGGACAGCCCCTACCACATCCAGTTTGACCGGGTGTCCTTCAGCTACAGCGGCATGGAGGACAACCTGCAGGAGATCTCCTTCGCGCTCAAGCCCGGGCAGACCCTGGGGGTAATCGGCGCCACGGGCTCCGGCAAGACCACCCTGGCCAACCTGCTGCTGGGCCTCTACCAGGCAAACAGCGGCCAGGTGCTGGTGGACGGGCAGGACATCCGCACATGGGACCCGGGGCGCCTGGCGGCGCAGACCGGTGTGGCCTTTCAAAGCGGCTTCATCATGGCCGCCACCATCCGCGACAACATCGCCTACTTCCGTGAGATGACGGACGAGCAAATCTGGCAGGCTGCCCGCGACGCCCAGGCAGAGGGGTTCATCGCCGCCACCAAGCTGGGCCTGGACCACCAGGTGGAATCCCGCGGCAACAACCTGTCCGGCGGGCAGAAGCAGCGCCTGCTCATTGCCCGGGCGCTGGCCGGGCAGCCCCGGCTGCTCATCCTGGATGACGCCTCCTCGGCGCTGGACTACCGCACCGACGCGGCGCTGCGCCGCGCGCTGGCCCAGCGCCACCGCGGCACCACCACCCTCATCATCGCCCAGCGGGTGTCCAGCATCAAAAACGCCGATTATATCCTGGTGCTGGAGGATGGCCGGGCCATCGGCCTGGGCAGCCATGAGCAGCTGATGGCCAGCTGCCCCACCTACCGGGAGATTGCCACCGTGCAGATGTACGCCGAGGGCGCGGGGGAGGTGGCCTCATGAGCCGGATCATCCGCGGCGGGCGCCTGAGCCGCATGGAAACCACCGGGGACACCCGCGCCCTGCCGGCCATGCGCATGCCCCGGCGGCAGATTTTAAAGCGCCTGTGGCAGTACCTGGGGCGCAACCGCAAGTGGATGCTGCTGGCCATGCTGCTCTCCCTGCTGTCCAGCTCCGTGGGGCTGATCGGCCCCCGGCTCTCGGGCCTGGCGATTGACGCGATCGGCCTGGGCAGCGGGCAGGCCGATTTCCCCCGGGTGTTTTACTACACCGGGCTGATGGCCGCGGTCTACCTGAGCGCCGCGGCGCTGGGCTACCTGCTCTCCCGGGTCACCCTGCGGCTGACCCGCAACATCATCTACCGCATGCGCAAGGACGTGTTTGAGGCCCTCTCCGCCCTGCCGGTCAACTTCTTTGACCGCTACCAGGCAGGCGAGATCATCAGCGTGGTCAGCTATGACGTGGACACGGTGAACGAAAGCCTGTCCGCCGACTTCTTGCAGATCATCCAGTCCACCGTCACGGTGCTGGTGTCCCTGGGGATGATGCTGGCCATCAAGCCTGCCCTCACCCTGGTGTTTGTGGTGACCGTGCCGCTGACCGCCCTGTATACCCGCTGGATCACGGGGCGCACCCGGCCGCTGTACCGAAAGCGCAGCCACAAGCTGGGCGAGCTCAACGGCTTCATGGAGGAGATGATGGGCGGCAAGCGCACCACCCTGGCCTATGGCCGGGAGAAGCAGGTGCTGGACGCCTTTGACCTGCACAACGAGGAAGCGGTCAGCGCCTACACCACCAGCGAGTACTACGGCACCATGGTGGGGCCCTCGGTGGGGTTCATCAACAACATTTCCCTGGCGCTGATCTCGGTGTTTGGCGCGCTGCTCTTCCTGCGCGGCCAGGTGGGCCTGGGCGACATCTCCAGCTTTGTGCAGTATTCCCGGCGCTTCTCCGGCCCCATCAACGAGGTGGCCAGCATCATCGGCGAGCTGCAATCGGCCTTCTCCGCCGCCGAACGGGTCTTCCGCCTGATTGACGCCAAGCCCGAAAAGCCGGACGCCCCGGGCGCCGTCACGCTGCGGGATGTGGCGGGCGACGTGCGCATGGACAGCGTGGATTTCTCCTACCTCTCCGGCGTGCCGGTGCTGAAGGATTTCTCCATGCACGCAAGGCCGGGCGCCCTCATCGCCATCGCCGGGCCCACGGGGGCGGGCAAGACCACCCTGGTCAACCTGCTGATGCGCTTCTATGACATTAATGACGGCGCCATTACGGTGGACGATCAGGACATCTACGGCCTCACCCGGGCCAGCCTGCGCGGCGCCTACACCATGGTGCTGCAGGACAGCTGGCTGTTTTACGGCAGCATCTACGACAACATCGCCTACGCCCGGCCCGGGGCCACCCGGGAGGAGGTGGAGTCCGCCGCCCGCGCCGCCATGATCCACAGCTTCATCAAGCGGCTGCCCGAGGGCTATGACACCATCATCGGCGATGACGGCGTGAACATCAGCAAGGGCCAGCAGCAGCTGATCACCATCGCCCGGGCCATGCTGTCCGACGCCCGCATGCTCATCCTGGACGAGGCCACCTCCAACGTGGACACCCAGACCGAGCAGCATATCCAGCAGGCCATGCGCCAGCTGATGGCCGGGCGCACCGCCTTTGTGATCGCCCACCGCCTGTCCACCATCCGCGCGGCGGACAACATCCTGGTGGTGCGGGAGGGCAACATCGTGGAGCAGGGCACCCACGAGGAGCTGATGGCCCTGGGCGGGTTTTACCAGTCGCTGTACCGGGCGCAGTTTGAGACGTATTGAGGGTTGCACCGCCCATACCAGCGTCAATGAAAAAGCCACCCTGCATGTGACAATCTGGGATATGGTGTGGTCAGCTTTACACCGCTGGTTATGATGCCTCTGGTTTAATGAGTCCGTTCATAAGCGACCACAAGCTTTGTCGGGTTTCTGGCTTGATTTCAGCTTCAAATGGCAGCCCAACAATGATGATTTCATTGCGGGTGCCGTTATACTGGTTGGTGTAGTGGAACGCTTGTGAAGAAAAACTGTCTGCAGGATAAAACAGCATCCCCGCTTTATCTTTTGCGCTAGAAAAAGAACAATATGCTAGCATTTGATGCAGGTCTTCGCGGTGGGTTTCCCGCAGGGTGGTGGAGGTTTGGTTTCTGCTATAAAAGTGGGCTTTGTATTTTGCATCCACAGCAATGCTCATGTCTTGGGTTTCAATCAATGCATCAGGTTCAAGATAACGTAAGCCCCAGCTGGGCAAAAAGCCCCGAGATGTGAAACGGGGATTCCTGTGGAAAGTTGCTGGCAATTCGCGCACGATGCCCCCCAGGATGTGTTGCACATATTTCTCAAACAAAGCCGCTATGTCTATCCGCCAGGCGCCGGTCTCCTGGCTTGTTCTAAACAGGAAGACATTTCCCTGCTCCTTGAGCCGTTTGATCGTTGGCGGATCAGCAGCATGAACAACAAATTTTTCAACTGCCACAGGCACAATGTGTTGCGTTTTGATAGAAAGCGCATGAACCAGGTCTCTGATTGGGTAGCGAACGCTTGCGGGTGTTGAAGTGTCATCCAGGACTCTCTTGGCCAGCTCAAACACATACCTGCATTGCTGCCATTCTACATGCTGGTGCGAAAGCATGTTATCCCTGGATGGATACAGCAGCTTGTTGCGTGAGTCGTGCTCCTTTTCTGCATAGCGCTGCCAGTTGGTGGACGCTTTGGGATAAGGATGCACACGGGGCTGTGAGCGAAATTTCACCCAGTTCTCCTTCACCGCCAGATGATATGCCTCGCAATACTTCACTGCATCAAAATAATGCGGTGGCCGCACAACCCCGCCTGAAGCCAAGGGAATGGTATCCAAATATTCCGGTTCTATGTGCTCTTGTAGCATGATCAACATGCGCGTCATTTGTGCAAACAAGGTCTTCCCACCCGAGAAGCGAGGATATACTAAAAAATCTCCCACCTGTTTGCCATTGGCTGGCGAGCGCAGGGGGATGGCACCAATGTACCTGCCAGTCGCAAAGGACAAGGCCACCTCAGGGTCTATTCCTGAGATGGTGGCCGAGATGTCCAAAAAGTTCAGACACCGTTGATTGTATTTGAGAAACTTATGAATTGATTGGCTGAGGTACCGCCTGTCTATGCCTTTGAATGTGCTATAAAGGCGAGTTTTGCTCAACTGCTGCAAGTTGTCACTGAGACAGGGCGCAGTAAAAAAGACATCCTGGCTGGCAACGGGGATGCGCGAACCCTGTGACGAGGATAGCTGCACAAAACTCAAAGAAACAGCGCCTCACCTATCCTGCGATGAAAGAAATCTGCAAAGGCATCCTTGCTTTGGCTCAGCCTGCCTTCCACCAAGTACTCCTTGATGAGTGGCATCACCTCATACCGTAACCGGTCATTCATGACCTGGGTAGAGGGCGCTAGAAAATATCCTTGCCCCGGCTGCAGGTTCAGCTCTTCATCGCTTGCGTATTGCTCAAAGATGCCAGCAAGTTCATCAAACACCTCGCGATGAAACGCTGGCGAAGGGATGGCCTGTGGCGACAATGTGTACCAAGCAAAACGCCTTCTAAGCGCAAAGTCCACCACAGCCAAACTCCTGTCTGCAGTGTTCATGGTAGCAATCACATAGAAATTGCTTGGCAATTGGCTCAACATCAAACTGTCCGTCACTGCAATTTCAACATTGGATGGTTCCATTTGGTATTCAAACAGATAGAACACCGGCCCCAGAACGTTGGACAGGTTGGCGCGATTGATTTCATCAATCAACAGCACAACTGGGGTTTCCGGCTCATGCAGGGCTTTGGTCAAGGCCTGCACCAACACGCCGTTTCTGGCTTCATAGCGAACCTGATCGGACTGCAATACAGGGCGTATGCCCCACACAAACTCCGCATAACTCGTCTCTGCATGAAATTGTGTAAAAAATACTTTCGCGCCCATTTTCCCAGCTAGCAGTTTTGCCATGCGGGTTTTTCCTGTTCCGGGAGGGCCTTGAAGTACCAGATACCGACGCTCCATCAGCAACGAGTATATGTTGTCCATCGTTTGATGCGTTTCAATTGGAACCTCTGCATCCTGCAAAGCCTTCCGAATGGCATCGCGCTTGGCCTTGTTGCTGCCCCATTGGCGAATCTCCGCATACAAGGCTAAGAAGCCCTTGATCTTTCTTAGCCCCTCCTCTGTACTTGGGTCAACAATTTCACAAGCTGGAATGAATTTTGAATAGGCCTTAAAGGTCTTTGCCAAATGAGGCACCTTATCAATAAAATCGCTGGGCAAGCTTGTCTCAATGTCCTGAAAGTTTGTCTTTAGAAAGCCACACTCAGAAATAATTCTCTTATATCTTCTGCGAATGCCTGGCAAAGTGGCCAACTCAAAATCATTCTTAAAGCCCAGGGTTCCAACGCATAGGCTTACAAGCCAACTGAGCCCCTTGTTGTCCGGGAAGACAATAACCGAGAAATCATGGTAAGGGCCGGATGCCCCCTCCTCCGCCTGCACCAAACCGAAGAAGGCACCGCCATTGACAAAAGCTGCCTGCTCTATGTTTCGCCGCTGAAAGCAGTTTTCACCTTGAAACTCTGCGCCAAACTCCTTTGCCCACCCCATGAACTCATCATAAATCCTTTGTACCATCCGCTCTCACCTTTTACTTGATCTCTTGGTCAATGCAATCAAACAAAGCAGAATCAAAAAACTTAACCAAGCTCATATTCAAGCCATCACATACCTTCTTGATGGTGATAATGCCCGGATTCATGCTCTTGTTGTTCAACATGCTGTACAATGTTGAAGGAGGGATCCCTGCTTGGTGGGCCAAGGCGTTAACAGTCAAGCCGTGTGCATCACACAGCTCAATCAAACGTTTTGCGATGGCTTGTTTTGTGTCCAAACTCGACCCTCTTTTCGACATATCCCAAACGAATATAGCAAAAGCACTGCTCTCATGTATGGGAGATATCGCAAAGAGCGCCTTACCTATGAATCTATCTATTGATGCATGCAAAGATTTAATATGCGGAAAACAATCGCGAAATTAACCTGCCCTCACTCCCCCACCGTCTTCACGCCCCACACAAAGCCCACCACATGCCCCAGCCAGATCAGCCCCAGCAGCGCCTGGGCCCAGGGGATGTTGCGCATGAACCAGATGCCCAGGCCCATCACCACCGTCACCGTCAGGATGACGCGGCGTTTGGCCCCGCGGGTCATGCCCCGGCCCTTCAGGAAGCCCTCCAGGTTGTGCCTGTACAGGGCGGAGTTGATGAACCAGGCGTGCAGCCGCTGGCTGCCCCGGCCAAAGCCGAAGGCCGCCAGCACCAAAAAGGGGAAGGCGGGCAGCAGCGGCACCGCCGCCCCCACAAAGCCCAGCGCCAACCCAAGGAAACCCAGCGCCAGGTAGAGGGACTTCTTCATGCCTGCATTGTACCCCGGCTGGGCTGCCCTGGCGCGTGTTTGCCGGCGCGAAGGCATCCAAGGCGCTGGCGGCCAGCTGCCTGATTGTCAGCGTAAAGTAACAGGCATGCTTGGGGTCATCATTGGCCATGCGGCAACCGACTAACCGCCACGCAAGGCAACAGGCGCGCTTCAGATAATCATTGACCCCGGAGCGGCTGCCTAACCGACAGAACGGGGCAACAGGGCAAGAGATACAACACACGTGGTCAAGCTGTACATACGCGCAGCCGCGGTCAACCGAGCAGCCGATGGCCGCACAGTTCAAGGTCGGGCATGCTGGAAAAGGCGCTCCGCTTCGCCAGCCCGGGCCCGGACCGCCACCCGGACCGCGCCTGACCTTGGCGGGCGGTGCCCGGCGCTTCGCGTGGTATAATCCAGGCGAACATGTGTCCTTCCCCGCCAGAAACCCGACAGGAGACGCAAATGGATATCATCTTGGTGCGCCACGCGGAGGCGGAAGACCCCCGCGGCCTGGAGCGTGACTTTGACCGCCCGCTGACCCAGCGGGGCGCCAACGCATTTGGCTTGATGCTGCCCCGGCTGCTGGCGCGGCTGGACGGGGAGGGCCAGGTACACCTGTGGACCAGCCCCGCCACGCGCGCCCGGCAGACGGCACAGCTGCTGCAGCAGGCGCTGGAACTGCCGCAAATGGAGGAGCATGACTGGATTTATGAGGGCAGGAACGGCCTGCCGCTGGACCAGCTGGCCGCGGCGCAGGCGGGGGACACCCTGATCATCGTGGGGCACCAGCCCCACCTGAGCTACTGGGCATACGCGCTCACCAGGCAGGACATTCCCTTTAAGAAGGGCGCCGCCGTGTGCCTGCGCTACCGGGCGGACGCCCGTCCCCCCGCGTGGCCGCGCTGGCAGCTGCGCCCGGGGGATGAGGCCCAGGCAGCCTTCCCTGGCCTGGGCCTGCCCATGGATGAGCCGGAAGGCGCCCAGGGCTTCAGGCGCCGGCAAAAAGCCCCGCCGCCTGAACCTATGGATGAGCAGGCCCGGCCTGTGACAGATGAACCTGCAAAGGTTCGCGGAAAGGCCGCCAGAAAGAAACAGGGCAAAAGGGCCAGGCGGGCTGGCCAGGCAGCACAGCAGGAGGTGGAGGACAGCGAGGCCGGGAAAACAGCCTGCAAGAAAAAGAAGAAAACCTCCCATGCCGGGCGGGGCCCCAAAGCCGGCCGGCAGGAAGCCCTTGAGGGCAGCAAGGCCCACAGGAAAGCCGCCAGGCGCGGGCAGGAAGCGCTTCAAGCCCCGGCCAGCCAACCATCGCCGGCGGAGCAGATGGGCGACATCAGCCCGTCCGCACCTACCAGCCACCCCGGCCAGCCCCCACAGGAAGCGTCCCCGGTTTCCCCCAGCCCCGGGGGCCAGTTTGGCTTGCAGGCCGCCCGGGAAGAGCTGGGCCTGCAGGCAGGTGGCGGCCTCGGGGATGCGCCCGCGCAGAAGGGTCAAACCCTCATGGAAACGGCGGGCCCGCCCCGCCACGCGCCAGCCGTCCAGGGCCCCGGCCAGGGCGCCCCTGGCCAGCCTGACCAGGCGCAGGCTTCCTCCCCCCAAAGCCCCGGGGAGGCGGAGCCGGATGACCCGGACAAGGCCACCCGGTGCGCCCGGGCGCTGGCGAAGGATGTGGATCAATGGCGCAAGCGCTTCATCGCGCGGCCCCAGAAGCCGCGCAACGCGCACCAGCTGCGCGTCAGCCTGCGCAAGGCGCGCTCCTGGCTGTCCTTCCTGCGCCCGCTGCTGGACCGGGAGGATTACGACCGCCACCAGGACGCCCTGCGCCACTGCGCGCGCGCCCTGACCCAGCTGCGGGAAACCGATGTGCTGCTGCTGCAGGTGGAAGAGCTGAAGCGCCAGGACGGCCCCAGTTTCCCTGCCCTCACCGGCACCCTGCGCCTGCGCCGGGAGCGGGAGGCCCAGGCCGCCCACCTGCAGGTCCAAACCCCCGAGTACACCCACAGCCTGGAGCAGGCGCTGGACTATCTCGCCGGGATGGACTGCCAGGCCCTGTTCACCCCGGACAACCTGAAGGCGCTGGAGGCGCGCCTGGCCCGCTGGCAGCAGCGCGCGCTGGCGGAGCTGGGCAGCATCGATTTTGCCGACATCGCCCGGGCCCACGCGCTGCGATTGCGCCTGAAAAAACTGGCCAACACCAACGCCATGCTCAAGGACACCGGCATCCTGTCCCGCCGGCCCATCAAAGGCATCAAGGGCCTGCGGCGGGACCTGGGCACCCTGTGCGACCTGGACGCGCACGCCCGCATGCTGCGCGCGCTGGCGGGGGGCAGCGACAACCAGCAGCTGGCCGAGGAGGTGCGCCAGGCCCTCAACGAAATGGCCCTGCTGGCCGACCAGCTGCGCCAGCGCATGCACCAGGCCCGCTGACAGCCCGCCACACCCCACCGCCCGCGACAAGCGGGCGGTGTTTTTCTGTCACTCCGCGTCAATCCGTGGCGCCCCCACGCCTGGTGGGCCAGCGGCTGCCACGAGGCAGTTCATCCTACAATCCTTGGCTTTTGTATACCTTCTTTGCGCCTACTTGACCTTTCCTGTTGTTAATGGTAGGCTAAAGCCCAGATAAACAGCGTACAAACCTCGCGGCCAGGCACGGCCGTAACAATAAAGGAGGAACAAGAATGAAAAAACTGATTTCCCTGTTGCTGGTGACGGTGCTGCTGCTCAGCGCGGCCTCCGCCCTGGCGCAAACCAAGCTCACTGTGTGGTGCTGGGACCCCGCCTTCAACATCTACGCGATGGAGGAGGCCAAGAAGGTCTACGCGCTCATCAACCCGGATGTGGAGATTGAGGTCATTGAGACCCTGTCGGCAGACTGCGAAACCAAGCAGACCGCCGCGCTTTCCTCCGGCCAGACGGACACGCTGCCGGACATCGTGCTCATGCAGGACAACTCCGGCCGCCGGTTCCTGGACACCTTCCCCGGCGCCTACTTCGCCATGGACGGCCTGGTGGACTATGACAACTTCGCCACCTACAAGATTGACAAGTTCACCTCCGAGGGCAAGCGCTATGCCGTGCCCTTTGACAACGGCGTGGCCGCCACCTTTGTGCGCACCGACTACCTGGAGGCTGCCGGCTTCACCCTGGCGGACCTGACGGACATCACCTGGGACCGCTTCATCGAGATCGGCCTCAAGGTCAAGGAAGCCACCGGCCAGTTCATGCTGGTCACCCAGACGGGCTATGCCGATTTTGTGTCCATGATCACCCAGTCCGCCGATTTCTGGTTCTTCGATGAGGAGGGCCGCCCCAACATCAACACCAACCCCGCCGTGCGCGCCATGGTGGAGGTCATTGTCAAGCTGCATGAAAGCGGCATCGTCAAGGAAGCGGTGGACTGGAGCGAGTACATCGCCTCCTTCAACAACGGCTCGGCCGCCAGCACCATCCAGGGCTGCTGGATCATCGGTTCCATCGTGCTGGCCGAGGACCAGGCCGGCAAGTGGGGCGTGACCAACATCCCGCGCCTGGACATTGAGAGCGGCACCAACTACTCCAGCCAGGGCGGCTCCTCCTGGGTGGTGCCGGCCAGCTCCAAGAACGCCGAGGTGGCTGTGGACTTCCTCAGCAAGACCTTTGGCGAAAGCGTCGAGTTCTACCAGACCATCCTGCAGTCCTCCGGCGCCATCGCCACCTACCTGCCCGCGGCCGAGGGCCCGGCCTACGCGGAGCCGCACCCCTTCTTCAACGGCCAGAAGGTGTTTGAGGACCTGATGGGCTACTCCGCCAAGGTGCCGCTGGTCAAGTACGGCGTGTACAACTACGAGGCGCGTGACGAGATTGTCATCGCGATTGAGGCCATCTTCAACGGCACCAGCATTGACGACGCGCTCAACAGCGCCCAGAGCGCCATTGAGTTCATCATGGAGTAAGGCGCTCAGGCGCCTGTGACCTGAACCACCGCCCCGCGGCCGGCCAGGCCGGCCGCGGGGATTGTGCATCAACAAACGCCCCGGGTGCCCTGCCGCGCGGGCAGGGCAAACGCCCCGGCAACACCTGAGGGACCCAAAGGAAGGAGCGGCCCTATGACTGCACTTGGCGCGCCCCGGCCCCGCGGGGGGCTGGACAAGAGGACTGCCCGGAAAGGCTGGCTGTTCATCCTGCCCGCCGTGCTGCTCATCCTGGCGCTGTCCTTCTACCCGATGATCCAGGCCTTCCTGCTGTCGCTGCAAAAGGGCAGCGGCAACAATCTCAGCTACGGCGGGCTGTCCAACTACCAGCGCCTGCCCCGGGACGCCACCTACGTGGCTGCGCTGGGCAACACCTTTTACTACCTCATCATCCAGGTGCCCATCATGCTGCTGCTGGCGCTGATCCTGGCGGTCATGCTCAATGACAGCAAGCTGATGGGCCGGGGCATCTACCGCACCCTCATCTTCCTGCCCTGCGCCACCAGCCTGGTGAGCTGCTCGATGATCTTCCTGCAGCTCTTTTCCAACAACGGCCTGCTCAACAACCTCTTCATGCGCTGGGGCTGGGTGTCTGAGCCCATTCCCTTCCTGACCAACGCGGTGTACGCGCGCCTGGTGATCATCGTCACCATGCTCTGGCGCTGGACGGGCTACAACATGGTGTTCTACCTGGCGGGACTGCAAAGCATAGACCACCAAATCTATGAGGCCGCGCGCATTGACGGCGCCTCGGTCATGCAGCAGTTTGCCAAGATCACCGTGCCGCTGCTGCGGCCCATCATCCTGTTCACCACGGTGCTGTCCACCAACGGCACCCTGCAGCTGTTTGATGAGGTGCGCATCATGACCGCCGGGGGCCCGGGCGTGGGCACCGCCACGCTGTCCTGGCACATCTACCGCAGCACCTTTGAACAGGTGCCCCGCTTTGGCTACGCGACCGCCATGGCCTTCACCATCTTCGTGATGGTGGCGGTGCTGGCCTTCATCCAGATGAAAGTGGGGGAGCGGACATGAGAAGAAGGCTGCACATCCGGCCCCAGCGGGTGCTCAAGCACCTCTTCCTGATCCTGGTCAGCTTCCTGTCGGCCTTCCCCTTCTACTGGATGCTGTCCAGCGCCACCAACGACACCGCGGACATCATCCTGGGCCGCGTGCTGCCCGGGCGCCACCTGCTGGTCAACTGGGCCAACCTGGTCAGCGCCGGCAAGATCGGCACCGCCTTTTTCAACTCGGTGCGAAACGCCGTCGTGCTCACCGCCCTGTCGCTGTTCATCAGCTCAATGGCTGGCTACGGCTTTGTCATCTTCCGTGACAAGTGGAAAAACAAGGTGATGGGCGTGCTGATGCTGTCCATGATGATCCCGCCCGCGGCCACGCTGATCCCCATGTTCCGCATGTTCTCCCAGCTGGGGCTCATCAACACCCTGGCCGGCTTCATGCTGCCCAGCATCGCCACGGTGTTCCTGATCTTCATGTTCCGCCAGGCCACCCAGAGCTTCCCCTATGAGATTGTGCAGGCGGCGCGCATTGACGGCCTGGGCGAGTTCAACATCTTCCTGCGCATGTTCATGCCCATCATGCGCCCCACCTACGCCGCGGCCGCCATCGTCACCTTCATGAACGCCTGGAACAGCTACCTCTGGCCGCTGGTGATCCTGCAAAGCCCGGACCAGCTGACCCTGCCCATCTACGCGGGCAGCTTCCGCGGCGGCTATGTGCTGGACTACGGCCTCATCATGCTGGTGGTCACCATCTCCACCATCCCGATGCTGGTGATCTTCTTCGCGCTGCAGCGCAGCTTCGTGGTGGGCATCCTGGGCTCGGTGAAGTAAGCCCCCTTTCCACACCAGTTGACAGCAAGGCCCCGCGCGGGTATGTTTTTTCAAAGCCGCGGCGGGGCTTTTGCCTGCGCAGGGACGGGTGAACGCGGAGATGGCGCTGGAGGAGGCACAGATGGACAAGCAACCGGAGACACAGCAGGACAAACAGCCGGAGACACAGCAGGGCAGGCTCAAGCCCCTGCCCATCATCCTGGGGGGGCTGTTGCTGCTGGGCGGGCTGTCCTACCTGGTCTTCAGCCTGCTGGGCCAGGGCCTTGTCAGGCAGCAGGAGGCTGCCCTGCGGCGCGCCCTCACCGTGGAGGCGCTGCCCGCGCGGGAGGAGTTCCGCGTGCAGGTGGCGCCTGATGACCTGTCCATCCGGGAAGGCCTGAACCCGGACTGGCACAACGTGCTGCTGCTGGGCACTGACGAGCGCGGCGGCATCCTGAACGAGGGCCGCAGCGACGCCATCCTGGTGATGTCGCTGAACACCAGGACCGGCGAAATCAAGCTGACCAGCCTTGTGCGCGACCTGCTGGTGCCCATCCCCGGCGCCAGCGGCAAGGACAAGATTGCCCACGCCAACCAGTACGGCGGGCCGCTGCTGGCCATCAAGACGGTCAACGAGGCGCTGGACCTGAACATCGCGCACTATGTCTCGGTGGACTTCCGCGGCTTTGTCAACGTGGTGAACACCCTGGGCGGGGTGGAGCTGCCCCTGGATGAGAAGCTGGTCACCCTATTCAAGCTGGAGGAGGGGCAGGACACCTACCGCCTGGACGGCACCCTGGCGCTGCGCTTTGTGCGCGTGCGCCGCTATGACAACAACTTTGCCCGCAACGAACGCCAGCGCCAGTTTTTAAGCGCCATGCTGGACCAGGCCAGGCGGCAGGACCAGAAGAAGGTGATGGCCGCCTTCGCCGAATCCCTCAAGGCCATGAGCACCAACCTGAGCGTGAACGACCTGATGATGATGGCCCAGCAGCTGCTGGGGCGCAAGCTGTCCCCCAGCCTGCTCAGCCTGCCCCCCGCCGGCCAGTACAGCTACGGCAAGGGCAACAGCGAGGCCCGCGGCGTGGTGGCCAGGCTGGACAACCTGGCCGCCGCCTTCCACAATTTCGTGTACCAGGGCCAGCTGCCCGAGGCCGCGCAGCAGCCCTGAGGGGGTTGCCGGCACAGCGGGGTTTTCCCGCGGTTTTTTGGCGAATTCACGCGCAAACGCTTGACAGCGCCGCCGCACAATGCTATGCTCACCCTTGCCGTTGCGGGGCCCGTCCCCACCCACGCGCACCTTGACCCATTAGCTCAGTTGGCAGAGCACTTGACTTTTAATCAAGGTGTCCCGCGTTCGAGTCGCGGATGGGTCACCACTCCACCCTGCGGGGGCGCACCTGCGGACGTGGCGGAATGGCAGACGCGCCAGACTTAGGATCTGGTGACCCCGGTCGTAAGAGTTCAAGTCTCTTCGTCCGCACCACAGCCCCCACGGCGCAAACACACGCGGTAGTAGCTCAGTTGGTAGAGCGCAACCTTGCCAAGGTTGAGGTCGCGAGTCCGAGTCTCGTCTACCGCTCCATGCCGGGATGGATGCCGCTTCATTTGCCGCCGGGGCAAGCCCGGCGGCGCGGATGTCCCCCCGCCCCTCCTGCGCCGCCGGAAGGTCAGCGCCCCCAATCGGACCCCTGCGGGTGTAGCTCAATGGCAGAGCTCCAGCCTTCCAAGCTGGCCACGTGGGTTCGATTCCCATCACCCGCTCCACGCGCCTTTAGCTCAGTTGGTAGAGCACCTGACTCTTAATCAGGGTGTCCCGGGTTCGAGTCCCTGAAGGCGCACCAGACAACGATAATCCGAACCAAATCTTTCTGATAGGAGATGGGTTCGGATTATTGGTTTGTTTTGAGAAATATGAAAATACCCATTTTCGTAATGGTGTTGCAAAACAAGAAGATTCCAAACCACGTAGCTCAAGAAAAAGAAAAGCATAGCTCTTCTCAAGCCAGACTGTTAAAGTGCGGAAGCAAAGCCTGCCATTGCTTTCTTAGCTGTAAACAAATATAGCATCCCCCGGCTGTCAAGGAGAAAAGCGAAGCGTACCTTGATTGTCCGGGGAATGCCATATTATCGGGATATCTTGATTATTTGGTTACCTATTTTGTGTCTGTTTTCTTCTCTTTCATCGCCTCCTGTAATGCCTTCCATTCCTTAAACTCCTGCTGCCCTTCTTCACTTTCAAAATAGGCCAGGATGTCTGGCAAGATGCAACGGGCAATACGTTCAATGGCATGGTCAGGATAATCGCTGTTGTTAACTGGCTTCTTTTGTCTGCTCAATATAGCCTCCAAATACATATTCTGTTGTCAAGGTGCACGGGAGTACGGCATCAATTGAAATGATGACTGTACTCCCAAAGGTTGTCGGGTTTACCCGATTTCGTGTCCTTTCGTTTTCTTTTGAGTTGCCCTTTGCTGTTTATCAAGCGTCTGTTGTGCCATGTGGCGAATCTTCCAAAGCTCTTTTACCTCAGCATAAAGTGGGCGCATTTCATTCTCGGTTTCCTGCTGTTTCTGCTCCAAAGCTGCGAGTTCTTTGCGCCACTTGGCGATGGGTAACTTGCCTTCAAGAGTAAAATAATGCTTCAGCTTCCGCTGTGCCATGTAGAGCTTGCGAAGGACTTCATCATGTTCTGCCTTGAAGGCTTCCCGTCTTCCTTTGAAACGAATGCTGTTCAGTTTTTCTGCAATGGGTTTACCTTCAGTGTAGTAGGTGCACAAGCGAAGCAGATCATCCAGTTCTTTCATTCGACTGGTATAGGTTTGATTTGTTTCCTTATGGGCATCAATCCGTTTGTTAATGGAGGATAGATAATCCATCAGCTCACCCACTGTACTAAGGTTTTTTGCCTCCAGGTAATTGAGAATTTGTGACTGGTTTTTCAGGTTGGCCACCTTGGCTTTATTGCTCCGGGCCCCGGCGTTGCGTTCTGTCAGGTGGTCCATCAGCAGTTCACTGAGCAAAGGAATTGGGGGTGTGGAATGCTCCGTTCTCATTTGCTTTAATAATGCCAGTAGCTCGGAAATTCTCTGTTTCGCCAGACTGATCAGCTTGTTGGTTGCCTTGATCCATCGGTTCATATCGCCCTTGTTGGTGCTTAGTCCTTTGGCTTCCATCGCGCTAACTGTTGGCCCCTCATGGCGGGTTGGGAGAACATCCAATCCCTGACGTTCATAGGAACGGTGGTCAATACGACAAGGCAGTTCCTTTTCAGCAAACTTATCATTGCACAGTTCCGCCCATGCCTGTCGCCAGGTTTCCAGGGTTTCCGGTCTTCCCCAGTCGGTGATAGGCACTGCGTTGAATATTGGCTTACCTTTTTCATCCAATGTACGGTCTCCTTGCTCATCCAGCACATACTCCCGGCGCTGCTTGAATCCCCATTTTCCGGTTTCATCTATGGGGCGGATGGGACAGAGCACATGGAAATGTGGATTAGGAATACCGCCATCTTCTGTGTCCGGTTCATGAATGGCATAGTCAATAACCATGCCACGACTGAGAAACTGTTCTTCCAAAAACTGCTTCACTATGGCTAAGTTCTCCTCTCTGCTGAACTCATTTTGTAGCGCAATGTCAAAGCTGTATGCCAGTTGGGCTGCCTTGCCACGCTCTGCCTTTTCAACGGCATTCCACAGTGTTTGCCTGTCCAGATATTCCTCAGGTGCATGTGGTGGTAGCAGGATGCCTGAACAAATGACGCCGCCTCTTCGGGTGTAGTCACTAACTTCGCCATAATATTCACTATATAGTTTTTCGCCTGCCCGATAGGCAGCGGATGCAATGGCGGACTGTCCTGCACTGCGCTTCACCTGGGTTACAGAAAAATGGAATAGCGCCATCAGTCGTCCTTTGCAAAGTGTTCAGCAAGGTCATCAACCACAGTCTTTACCTCAGGCAACGTGAAGATTTGTTCCATTAGGGTGTAGAAGTCAGTTTCTGGGATTGGTTTTAATTCAGGCGCGATGCTTTCAATGGCAGCCCCTCTGGTAATCAAGCGATGTGTCCGCTTCTTTCGGTCACCACCCTCGATGTAGCTCTTTCGGTTTTCGAGGCGTTGTTGTTGATGCTGCGCCTGTTCCAGTTGCTTTTGAAGACGGGCATAGTTTGCATCAATTTGTTCCAGTTTTTTCTGCATGGGATACCTCCTGATAATGATGGATAGATTAGGAAGGGATACAAAAAAGACCGTCAGAGTGAACGGTCTTGATAGGGAGCCCGTTGGTTCCCGGGAGGGAGATAGCTGCTTTAGCAGCGCAAGAGGGCGAAGCCTTCTTGACGGAGCAAAGCGACGCAAAACGACTGACTGTACATAAGAATTGCAGTCAGTCGGCTAAGCCTCGCAGAGCGCACGATACATGTAGCCAGACCATGTATAGAAGTGCGCCCTT